>JBBEBL010000254.1:0-10639 GCA_040882345.1 Chloroflexota bacterium | reverse complement strand
GGAGCACCGGCCGGACGTGTCCGTCGTGGATGTCCGGATGCCACCGACCCAGCGCGACGAAGGCCTCCGCGCCGCCATCGAGGCCCGGCGCATGGTCGGCGCATACTCGTCCCTCGCGTCGCGCGAAGGCGCGCGGCCGCAGCCGGAGGGGTCCCCATGGCCAAGTCGAAAGCCGAGCAGCGCAAGCTGGATGTGGAGCTGGCTGACGTCTGGTCGGACCCACCGGTCGAGGAGATCGGGTCGTCCGTGCGGACGCTCCCCAACAAGGTGTATCTGCGCGAACTCGCCACGCTCCAGGTGGAACTCGTGAAGCAGCTCGAGTGGATCAAGCATCGCGGGCTCCGCGTCGTGGTCCTCTTCGAGGGACGGGACGCAGCGGGCAAGGGCGGTGCCATCAAGACGATCAGCCTGTCCCTCAACCCGCGCTTCTGCCGCGTGGTGGCCCTCGGCACGCCGACCGAGCGCGAAAAGACGCAGTGGTATTTCCAGCGCTACGTCGCGCACCTGCCGGCCGCCGGCGAGATGGTCCTGCTCGATCGCTCCTGGTACAACCGCGCCGGGGTGGAGAAGGTCATGGACTTCTGCACGGACCAGGAGTACCAGGAGTTCCTGCGCGACTGCCCGGAGTTCGAGCGGATGCTCGTCCACTCCGGGATCATCCTCGTCAAGTACTGGTTCTCGGTCAGTGACGCGGAGCAGGAGCGTCGATTCCAGAGCCGCCTGGAGGATCCGGCCAAGCGCTGGAAACTGAGTCCCATGGACCTGGAGTCGCGCTCGCGCTGGGTGGAGTACTCCAGGGCCAAGGACCAGATGTTCGCGTACACGGACATCAAGCAGGCGCCCTGGTACGTCGTCAACGCGGACAACAAGAAGCGCGCCCGACTCAACATGATCCGCCACCTCCTTGGCCTCATCCCGTACGAAGACCTCACACCGGACCCGATCGTCCTGCCGGCCCGCCAGGACGACGGCGGCTACGTTCGACCGCCGATGGCCGATCAGACGTTCGTCCCGGAGGTGTATTGACGCCGGAGCAGCGACGCGCGTTCATCCGGGCGCACACCGCAGTGACGCCGACGCCGTTCGTACCGGAGATCCGGCTGCACATGGGCGGCCAGGCGATGCCGCTCTGGGAGGCGGCTTTCCTCGCTGACGAGCGCCTCCCGGTGCCGCCGCCGTACTGGGCGTGGCCGTGGGCGGGGGGCCAGGCGCTGGCCCGTTACGTGCTGGACACGCCGGACCTGGTCCGCGGACGGCGGGTGGTGGATGTCGGCGCGGGTGGGGGGATCGTGGCCATCGCGGCGGCCCTGGCCGGCGCGGATCGGGTCACCGCGATCGATATCGAGCCGTTCGCGATCGAGGCGTGCCGGCTCAACGCGCTCGTGAACAGCTGCGCGGGGGTCATCGCCACCGCGCAGGGTGATCCCGTGGGCTCGGACGACGGGTGGGACGTCGTGCTGGCGGGCGACGTCTGGTACGAGTCGGAACTCGCGGCGCACTTCGAACCGTGGCTGCGCGGGCTGGCCGCGCGCGGCGCGGACGTGCTGACCGGCGACCTGGGTCGCGCGTATCTGCCGGCGGACGGCCTCACCGTGCTGGCGACGTATATCGTGCCGACGCTGGTGGATCTGGAGGACGTGACCCAGAAGACGGCACGGGTCCTGCGGATCGAGCGGTAGAGCGCCGGGGGCGGGCCGGGCTGGGCACCGATCTGTCGCTTCCAGAGCTGTGGCTTCTACGGGGACGACCGCAAGACGTGATTCCGGCCCCTGGCAGATCTGTGGCTTCTAAACGCAACTGATTCGGCCCACGTATGGCCCCTGGGCACGTCGCGCAGAGCTGTGGCTTCTAAACGCAACCGAGCCCCGGTCTACTCAGTCTGGCCGCCGCGCCCCACCGGCCGCCGCCGACCCGACCTCGCGGAGCCGCCGCTCCAGGAAGGCGCGTTCGGTCGCGTTCGCCGTGAGGTCCAACGCCCGCCGGTACGAGGCCGCCGCCTCCGTCCACCGGGCCAGTCGCCGCAGCAGGTCGGCCCGCGCGGCATGCAGGTACGGATAGTCATCCAGCCGACCCTCGGCGGCGAGCCCGTCGATCAACGCGAGCCCCGTCGCCGGTCCATCCGCCATCGCCACGGCGACGGCGAGGTTGAGCGCCACGACCGGCGACGGATCCGATCGCGCCAGCGTCCCGTAGAGGGCGGCGATCTGGCGCCAGTCGGTCGCGTCGGGTGAATCCGCCTGGTCATGGAGCGCGGCGATGGCCGCCTGGAGCTGATACGGTCCCGAACGCCCGGCGCGCTGGGCCGCGTCCACGAGGGCGAGGCCCTCCACGATCTGCCCCCGATCCCACTGCGTGCGGTCCTGCTCCTCCAGCAGGACGAGCTCACCGGCCGGTCCCACCCGGGCGATCCGCCGCGCATCGTGGAGGAGCATCAGGGCCAGCAGGCCGGTCACCTCCGGCTCGCCGGGGAGCAGCGCCGCCACGATCCGTGTCAGCCGGATAGCCTCCGCGGTCAGCTCGCGGCGCACGAGTGCATCCCCGGTGGATGCCGCGTAGCCCTCGTTGAAGACGAGGTAGAGCACGCGCAGGACCCCATCCAGCCGGTCCGGGAGCACGTCCACCGGCGGCACGCGGTACGGGATGCCCGCATCGCGGATCTTGCGCTTGGCCCGGACCAGTCGCTGCGCCATCGTGGGCTCCGGGACCAGGAACGCCCGCGCGATCTCCGGCGTGGTCAGGCCGCCCAGCGTGCGCAGGGTCAGCGCCACGCGTGCGTCCATCGGCAGGGCCGGGTGGCAGCACGTGAAGATGAGGCGAAGACGATCGTCCGCGATCCCCATGGCATCCTCCGACCCGTCGGGCTGGATGGTTCGGAGCTCCGCCTCCATGGCCGCATCGCGCGCCAGTGCCTCCGTCTTCTCGCGCAGACGGCGGCGGCGCCGGAGCCGGTCGATGGCCCGGTGGCGCGCGGTCGTCGTGATCCATGCGGCGGGATTCCGGGGCACGCCCCGCGTGGGCCACGTCTCGAGCGCGGTGATGAACGCCTCCTGGACGACCTCCTCGGCAAGGTCGAAGTCGCCCAGGACGCGGATGAGCGTCGCGACCGCCCGTCCCTGCTCCTCGCGGAACAGGCGGTCGACGACCTCGTGGGCGGCGGCGGTGCTCGTGGTCAGCCGGGAGCCGCCGCTTGGGCGATGACCTGCGTGGACTGGTCACCGAAGTCCACGATGGGACGGACCTCGATGGATCCGCGCTTCGCGCCGGGGATGAGGGCCGCGTAGCCGATGGCCTCATCGAGATCGGCCGCCTCCACGATGTAGAAGCCGCCGAGAACCTCCTTCGTCTCCGCGAACGGCCCGTCGGTCGTGATGGTCCGTCCGTCCTGGACACGCACCGTCGTCGCCGTCGCGCTCGGATACAGGGCCTCGCCGGCCCTGAACGCGCCACGCTCTGCGATGTGCTTGGTGAACACGTTGTAGGCGGCCATCTCTTCCGCCATGAGGTCTTCCGGGGTCTCCTCCGCGGACTCGGTCCCGTAGATCAGAAGGGCGTACTGCATCGCTGGCATCTCCTGCTGCGCGGCACCCGTCGGGTGCTGTCGACATCATGACGAACGGGTGCCGTCCGAATCGACAGGCCGTGCGTACCGCATCGGTTCAGCGTCGATGAACGACATCCCCGCTAGGCCCTGCGCGGAGGCGCCGGTTCGCCCACGGTGAACGTCGGAGGGCCGAAGCGCCGGTGCGCCGGTGCGATGAGCCCTTCGCGCTCTCTTCCGCCCGTTCGATTCACCCTCAGCGAAGCATCGCGTGGGAATGGGCATGAGCGTCGGCCGCGCAACCTCCTCGTCACGGATCCCTTCACCACCGCTGAAGCCCCGGTAGACGGAGGGCATGGGCAGACCCGGTTCGCGTGGAGTCTTCACCGAGACTGAACGGAGCGGAAGGGATCGATCAGGCTGGACCGGGTCGTCCGAACCTCGCCAGGGGTTATCGTGGACGAATGGCATCCCCGAGGGAGCTCCTTCAGGTCGACGGCCGCGAGGTCGCGATCTCCAATCCACAGAAGGTCTACTTCCCCGAGTCGGGCTACACGAAGCTGGATGTCGTCCGCTACTACCAGGCCGTCGCACCGGGCGCCCTGATCGGCGTCCGCGGTCGGCCGATGGCGCTGAAACGCTTCGTGGACGGGATCGCCAGGGAGCCGTTCTTCCAGAAGCGGGCTCCGGACAACACACCCGACTGGATCCGCCAGGCGGAGCTGACGTTCCCGTCCGGGCGCACGGCGAGCGAGGTCGTGGTGGACGATGCGGCCGGCCTGGCCTGGGTGAACAACCTCGGCTGCATCGATCTGAACCCGCACCCGGTGCGCGCGGACGACCTGGACCACCCCGACGAACTGCGGGTGGACCTGGACCCGGTCCCCGGCGTGCCATGGTCGCAGATCCGCGACGTGGCGATGGTCTGTCGCGAGGCCCTGGAGGCGGTCGGGCTGGTCGGCTGGCCCAAGACGTCCGGTTCCCGCGGGATCCACATCAACGTCCGGATCTCGCGCGACTGGACGTACCCGGAGGTGCGGCGCGCCGCCCTCGCGCTGGCGCGGGACGTGGAGGCGAGGATGCCCGGCAGGGCCACGTCCAAGTGGTGGAAGGAGGAGCGCGTCGGCGTCTTCCTGGACTACAACCAGAACGCCAAGGACCGGACGGTGGCGTCGGCGTATTCCATCCGGCCGCTCCCGGACGCCCGGGTATCCACGCCGCTGACCTGGGATGAGGTCCCGACCGTCGAGGCGGAGGCGTTCACGATCCAGACGGTGCCCGCGCGGTTCGCGGCGATCGGCGACCCCGGCGCCGGCATCGACGACGCGGTCGGCTCACTCGAGGCGCTCCTGGAGCTGAGTCGCCGGCACGAACGCGACGGCCTGGGCGACGCGCCGTGGCCGCCCAACTATGCCAAGCAGGCCGGTGAGCCGCCGCGCGTCCAGCCGTCGCGGGCACGCCGCAAGCCGTCCGAGTACGAGCCCGGGCGCGGCGAGGCCGGCGGACCACCGCCCGAGGTGGCCGCCGAGCGCGCGGCCGCGGTCGCCGCGGGCGATCCCAACGCCGGACTCCCGACCGAATGGGAAGGCTCCCGCCCGACGCCGACCGGTCGGCGCAAGACCAGCATCCCGGTCATCGAGATCTCGCGCGCGGCCTCCAAGGCGGAGGCCCTCGCGGGCCTGGAGCGCTGGAAGGCGCGCCACCCGGCGGCGGCGGCCGCCCTGGAGCCCGCCGACGTGCTGGTGGACGGCATGCGCGGCCGGTCGTCGCTCTGGTATCGGGTACGGGTCAATCTCATCCATGTCCCGGAAGCGGACCGGCCGCCACAGGGATCGCTGGACCCGGACTATGACCCGTGGGCGACACCCATCACGATCTCATCCAGCGACTAGCCGGTCGGACGGGGACCCTTACGGGCGGCTGCGGCTCCGGGGTGCCTGTGACTCGATCGACACGCGCGGGCGGCGGCGGTCGCCGGCGAGCCAACGACGGGTGAGCGGCACCCACGCGAGGCCGATGAGCGCCTGCGCAGCGACCGCCAACACGACCAACAGCAGTGGGACCGACAGGGCAGCGGCAGGGATCACCCACTCGAAGCCATCGAAGGCGGTGAACGGCGCATCGAGATCGACCTCGATCGGGCCGCCCCGTGCGCCGACCCCGACGTCGAACGGGCCGGCGGTCTCACCGGAGCCGGCGCCCGTCCCGCTTGGAGCCGAACCACCGGCGCCGGCGCCCTCGATGTCATCTGGCTCCGATACACCCGGCGCATGGCTCGGCTCCGCGCTCGGGTCGTCCGATCCGGCGGGACGATCGCTCTCGGTCGGGTCATTCGAGGGAGCGGGCGTCGGCGTCGCGGTCGGTGTCGGCGTGGCGCTCAGCGTCGGGGTCGGGGTCGCCGTGGGCGTGGGCGTGGGCGTCGGGGTCGCTGCCGGGGTCGGCGTCGGCGTCGGCGTCGGCGTGGGAGTCGAAACTGTCATGTCGACGGTGACCGTCGTCGACCACGCGATCCCGTCCGTGGCGCGATAGCTGAAGGTGTCGACGCCGGAGAAGCCAGCGTCCGCCGTGTAACGGAAACTCCCGTTCGCGGACAGGCTGACCACGCCGTTGGCCGGGCCAGACACCAACGAGGAGGTCAAGGCGTCGCCATCCGCGTCGGCGTCGTTGGCGAGCACGCCGGGGGCCGCGACCGATCGCTCCACGCCGGCGGTCGCGGTGTAGGCGTCGGCACGGGCGACCGGGGCGGTGTTCGTGACGGTGATGGTGACCGTCGCGATGTTCGACAGGCCCAGCAGGCCACCGTCCACCCTGTAGCTGAACGTATCCGTGCCCACGAACGACGCGCTCGAGCGATAGCGATACCCGCCGTCCGGGTCGAGCGTGAGCGACCCGTTGGTGACGTTCGTCACCAACACGGCGGTGTACCCGCCGCCGATCTGCACGTCGTTGGCCATGACACCGGGGGCCGCGACGGTCAGCAGCTGACCGTGGATCGCGGTCGCCGTGTCGTCGATGGCGATCGGCGGGAGGAGGGCGTAGACCACTGTCTCAGGCGGAGCCGCACCGATGTGCCGCGCCGCGATGTCCGACGGCAGGACGACCCCATGGGTGGCGACCGTCAGGAGCAGGACACCGATGGCTCGCCAGTCCGCTCGCCGGCGACGCCTCATGCCACCCGCCGTCTCGGCAGCCAGAGCCGGCCGGTCCCCGGCTCCCCGGGGAGCGGGGCTGTCGAGTCGCGCTCGATCCCCTCCATGAAGACCCTGACCAGCCGCTCATCGAGCTGCGTCCCGGATGCGTCGCCCAGCCGGGTCAGGGCTTCCTGGATGCCGAATGACTTGCGGTAGGGCCGCGTCGTGGTCATCGCCGAGAACGCGTCGGCGACGGCGAGGATCCGGGCGACGAGCGGGATCTCCTCGCCCTCGAGTCGATCGAGATAGCCGTCGCCGTCCCAGCGCTCGTGGTGATGGCGGATACCGGCGCGGATCACGTCGACGTCTGGCAGGTCCCGGACGATCATGTCGCCCAGGGCGACGTGTTGCTGGAGCACCCCGTACTCCCCGGCCGTGAGCTTGCTGGGCTTGCGCAGGATCTGGTCTGGCACGCCGATCTTGCCGACGTCGTGCAGCAACCCGGCGACGCCCAGGGTGTGGAGCTCGGCGGCCGACATGCCGATGCGCTGGCCGATGAACGTGGCGTACCGAGCGACATCCTCCGAGTGCCGCTTCGTGTAGCGGTCCTTCGTGTCAACGGCGATGACCAGGCCCTGCAGCACATCGAAGGTGGACGTCTCCGTGACGTCGCCGGCCGACGGTCGCTCAGCGACGCGGACCGTGTCACCGCCACTCGCCTTGGCGCCTTCCAGGACCTGCGCCGCGACCGACAGCAGGGTCGTGACCGAGGCTGCGTGCTCAGGATACGTGGCGATGCCCACGCTGATGGAGATGGGCAGGCGCTCCGATTCGTCGAAGCGCAGGCTCAGGTCGACGAGCTCCGTCCGAAGGCGATCCACCAGGGGCTCCAGGTGGGCGACGGCGGCCGGCTCAGCGATGAGCAGGAATTCGTCCGGCCCGTATCGGCCAAGCTCGACGCCCGGTACGCCGTGCGCGGCGAGCGTATCGGCGAGCACGAGGAGGGTCTGATCGCCCGCCTCATGGCCGTGCGTGTCGTTGAGCAGGCGGAAGTTGTCGATGTCGACAAGGGCGATGCCGATCGGGCGGCCCGCCGCGCGGGCACGCTCCAGCGACTCGGCCAGGAGCCCCACGATCGCGCCGTGGTTGAGGACCTCGGTCAAGGGATCGCGACGCGTCGATTCCAGCAGCGCGGCCGTCTGTCGGCTGAGGCGCGCCTGTGCCGTGCGGAACACGAGGAACAGGAGCGCCGCGGCGATGAGGGCCGCCGACAGGGTCACGACGACGATCTGGCGGCGCACGTCATCGAGGCGCGCGAGGATCGGTTCGGCGTCACGCCAGATCCCGATCACCCCGAGGATCGTGCCGTCGACCGAGATGGGCAGGAACTCCCGGACCAGGGTCGGCGACTCGAAGGATCCCGGACCCGCCGCCGCATCCGCCGATGGCCCGAGTGCCGCGATCGCCCCGCCCGCCAGGGCCTCGGCGAACTCGCCTGCCACTGGGACCATCGCGCCGCGCAGGGCCGGGTCACTGGCAGCGACGATCCGGCCGTCCGGGCGGCGCAGCTCGATCCGCAAGATCTCGCCGGTGCGCGTCAGCGCCGCGAACTGGGCCTCCAGGCGGGCCTGGTATGCCTCGTTCATCGGTTGATCGCCGGTCAGATCCGTCGGTAGAACATAGGCGTTGACGAAGGCTCGCGTTGTCGCAGCATCACTGCTCACGACGTCGATGAGGGCTGACGTCCTGAAGTGCTCGCCGACGAGTGCCGATTGCGCCGTGGCGGTGGCACCGACGATCGCCAGGAACGCGCCGAAGACGAGCATGAGCAGGATGGGTCGCGGGGGCGGCGTACGAGAGCCGAACACTGGTCGGGTGTTCCTCGAGCGGCGCGACGATGGATGGCCGGACTCTAGGTCGTGACCCGGGGGGCACCACAATGGCCCGATGGTCCCGTTGGCTGGACGGAGGACCAGGAACCGAACATCTGCTTGTCCGGGCGCCAGCGCTTGAACGCGGCGGAGGTGGAACTAGAGCCGCGACCCTACGGACCCCGACCCGCAGACTCCTCCCAGTCCGTCCAGGGAGCGCCGGTCTCCTTTCGATACCCGCTGACCGACGCCCCGACGGTCGGGAAGAAGCGCACATCGTCGAGGCGGTCGAGCGTGCCGTACGCCTGAAGTCGAGCTCGGACCGGGTCCTTCAACTCGGCGAAGGCGAGGACGATCCCGGCCCCACGGAGCTCCTCGTGGAGTTCCTCGAGCATCGTTGCTGCGGTCGTGTCGATGTCGGTGATGGGCTCGGCGGCGACGACGACCCAGCGGATCGTGCCCGGTGAGGCCTCCAGCCGGTCGCGGATCCGATCGCGAAAGACGTCCGCATTCGCGAAGAAGAGCGGCGCGTCGAAGCGGTACAGGAGAAGTCCTGGGATCTGGCGCGCCTCCGGGTAGAACGTGAGATCGTGGTAGCCCTTGACCATGTCGGCGCGACCGAGCACGGCGTCGTGCGGGCGCCAGGCTCGGCGGACGAAGAGGAGGAGCGAGAACACGACGGCCAGGAAGATCCCCTCGATGACCCCGATGAGCACGACACCGAGGAAGCTCGCCATCGCCTGGCGGAACTCGGATGGGCGGACCTGCCAGAGCCGGACGATCGCCGGGACATCCACGAGCGTGAGCGCGGCCGCGACCACGACCGCGGCGAGGGCCGCCATCGGCAGCTGCGCGAGCAGGCCCGGCGCGGCGAACAGGAGCAGCGCGATCGTGGCCGCACCGACCACTCCCGTGAGCTGGGTCCGCGCCCCAGCGGACTCGGCGACCGGAGTCCGCGAGGTGCTGCTGCTGACCGGGAAGCCGGAGAAGAACGCCGCCGCGACGTTCGCACCGCCCAGAGCGACGAGTTCGCGATCCTGATCGGTCCGCTCCCGGCGGCGGGCGGCGAGTGATCGCGAGAGCACGCTCGTGTCGGTCGCCGATACGAGGACGATGCCGAGCGCGGCCGGCACGAGCGCCAGCATGTCCCCTATCTCGAGCGCCGGCAGGACGAACTCGGGAAGGCCCCGCGGCAGCGCTCCCACGACGGCGATCCCCGTCCGAGCGGGCAGATCAAGCACGACCGAGGCGAACGTCGCGGCTGCGACGCCGATGAGCACGGCGGGCAGACCCGGTCGCCAGTGGCGGAGAGCGACGATGACGGCGAGGCACGCGCCGCCCAGCGCGAGCGAGACGCCGTGCACCCGTCCTTCGACGAGGCCGTCGGCGATCGCGCGAAGACGGTCGAGGAGTCCCTCGGCGTCGACGTCCAGGCCGAGGATGCGCGGTGTCTGGCCGACGATGACGATGAGCGCGATGCCGTTCAGGTAGCCGTGGCGGACGGGCGCGGAGAGCAGGTCGGTCAGGAAGCCGAAGTTCGCGAGACCGGCGCCCAGGATGAGGAGACCGGTGATGAGCGACAGGAGACCCGCGAGCGCGATCGCACGATCCGGATCGCCGACCGCGAGCGGGACGATGGCCGCGGCGATGAGCGGCGCGAGCGAACTGTCCGGCCCTACGACGAGGATGCGCGACGGCCCGAGCGCCGCGTAGGCGAGGAGCGGCAGGATCGTCGCGTACAGACCGGTGATCGCCGGCAGTCCGGACGCCTGGGCGTAGCCCATTCCCGCCGGGACGAGGATGGCCGTCAGGACGAGTCCGGCCACGATGTCGTGACGGAGCCAACCACGCTCGTATCCGCGGACCCATCCGAACAGCATGCGAGCGCTTCCTCCTCCGAAGCCGGGGCGGCATCGGTCGCCTCTCGTACGACAGTGTAGGTGGCACACCGAGGGCGAACCCCCGAGGCGGTCCGCAGTCTCTGGGAGGCGACCCTCAGGCTGAGGGGTGGCCGCGCCGATCGCGACCCATGACGCCGCTCAACCGCCGAAGATCTTTCCGAGGAGGTACGGCGTCGTCGTCTCCAGCTGGTCGTAGCG
>JBBEBL010000253.1:0-1725 GCA_040882345.1 Chloroflexota bacterium | reverse complement strand
CGCGGCCGTAGCGGATGGCGGCATCGCGGTACTCACCTGCCGCCAGGGCCGCGTCGGCATCAGACAGCAGGGCCAGGGCATCGGGGCGCGACAGGCGCCCGGCGCGAGCGGGATCCGGGCCGCGCGGAGCGGCCGGAGGCGGGGCGTCGTCCATCGGCACGACGATACTAGACTTGGGTGGATGTGCGGACGGTTCAGCCAGCAGCGCCCCGCCTCCGAGCTCGCGGAGCTCTTCGCCGCGGAGCCGCTCGTGGACGATCCCGGCGCGCGGTTCAACGTCGCCCCGACCGATGATGCCCTGGTCGTGGTCCAGCGCGAGGACCGCCGCGCCATCACCGCCTACCGCTGGGGTCTCGTGCCCCACTGGGCCAAGGACCTCAAGGGCGGCTCGCGCATGTTCAACGCGCGGGCGGAAACGCTCACGACGAGTCCGGCATTTCGTGACGCGTTCCGGCGCCGACGTTGCGTCGTCCCGGTCGATTCGTTCTACGAATGGAAGCGAGAGGGCACCATCCGGCAGCCCTACAACGTCGTCCGCGAGGACGGGCGACCGCTGGCCCTGGCCGGCCTGTGGGCGGGCTGGCGGGATCCGGCCAGCGACCCGGAGTCGCCCATCGTCCGGCGCACGTTCACGATCGTGACGACGACGCCCAACGATGCGCTGGCAAGCCTCCATGATCGGATGCCGGTGATCCTGTCGGACGAGACCTGGGAACGTTGGCTGGACCCGACCATCGCCGACGAGGGTGAGCTCGTCGCGCTGCTCCAGCCGACCGACGCCGTCGCGCTCCGGATCTTCGCCGTGAACCCGTACGTGAACGATGCCCGCCGCGAGGGACCGGAACTCGTCGAACCGCTGACCGCCGCGTCAGAGCGCTCACTCGGGATCTGACTAGCGTCATGCGGCTGGTGCATCCCGTCACCGAATAACGGGGCCGCAAGGTGAAATGCAATGTTGGTACTAGTACCGTAGGACCTCCGCTGGTCGGGGGCCAGCCGATGAGACGCAGAACCGTGACGACCGGTCGCGTCTCACCATCTTGAAGGCCCCGCATGTCCGATCGCCCCCCCAGTCGAGCCAGGCGCCGCGCGACTTCACCCGATGCCGGTGTCGCGTCTCATCGTGGCCAGTCTCTGGTCGAATTCGCGATCATCTTGCCGCTCTTCCTGCTCATCTTCATGGGCATCATCCAGCTCGGGTTCCTGTTCGGCGCCCATATCGGTCTGATCAACGGGGTCCGGGAGGCGGCGCGCTACGGTTCCCTGTCGCCTACGACGGCGAGCAACCAGACCGGGAATGGGTCGGCCATCGAGAGTTACCTTTCCACGACGGTCCTGCCGACCAGCGTCATCGCGTACTCCTCTGCGAACCTCAGGGCGTCGTCCGTGACGTACTGTGCGTACCAGAACCCTGGATCCGGGTCGCCCGCGACCCATTCCGTGCGGCTGACCGTGACCGCCCGGTACGCGCACCCGCTGTTCATCCCTATGGTCGGGGCCATCCTCGACGGGTTTGACGGCGCGCTCGACGGCGCGCTCGCCATCACGACGATGGAGCACTTCCGGGTCGAGAACCTGCCACTGAACCCGGGTGAAGTCACGGGGATGACGACATGCCCGTGATCGAACGGAAGCACCAGAACGGTCAGGTCCTCGTCATCTTCGCACTGGGCCTCCTGGTCCTTCTCGGGAGCGCCGCGCTGACCGTCGACTACGGGTTCTGGC
>JBBEBL010000252.1:0-1729 GCA_040882345.1 Chloroflexota bacterium | reverse complement strand
GGCTGCCCCCGAAGAGCCGCAGCATGAACAGGAACAGGTTGATGAAGTCGAGGTACAGGCGCAGGGCGCCCAGGACCGCCGCCTTCTCCATGGAACCCGTCCTGGCGGCGAGGTCGCCACTCTGGATCCGCTGCACGTCATAGGCGGTCAGGGCCGTGAACAGGACCACGCCCGCGATGCTGATGAGCCAGGTGGCGACATCGCTCGCGAAGAAGATGTTCAGCACGCTGGCCACGATCAGGCCCACGAGGGCCATGAACAGGAAGCCACCCATGCTCGCCAGGGAGCGCTTCGTGGTCGCGCCGTAGATGGCGGCCGCCCCGAACATCGCCGACGCGCTCAGGAAGGCGGTCACGACCGAGGCACCGGTATACGCCGTCACGATGAGGCCGACGGTCAGGCCGAGGGTCGCCGCATAGATGAAGAACAGGCCAAGGGCGACCGTGGCGTTGATCTTGTTGATGCCCCAGCTGATGCCGATGACGAGCGCGAGCTGGCCGATGAACAGCAGGAGGATGTTGTTCGCGGCGAAGCCCTGCAGTGCATCGCTCGTGCCCACCCAGTACGCCACGCCGGCGGTCACCAGCAGGCCCGTGAACATCCACAGGAACGCCTGCGTGAGGAACGCCGTCTGGAGGCGCGCGTCCGGCTTGACGCCCAGCGCTGAGGGCGAGCCCACCGGCGGCGCCTGTGTGCCGTCCAGGACGGTCCGCGCGGCGCCGGGGGCGGCGTACGGGTTGGTGATCCGGGGGTCGCTCATCGGCGTTCGTCTCCTACCACATCAATCCCGCGTCACGCGGGTCCCAGCGCTCCGCGAGGAGCGTGACCTTGACCTCGTGATCCACGACCGACTCGGCCTGCTCCTTGACCTGGGCGATCATCGACCCGGCGTAGGGGCAGAACGGGGTGGTCAGGATCATCTTCACTTCCGTGGAACCCGGTCCCAGGATGATCTGCTTGATGAGCGCGAGCTCCACGACGTTCATGCCGATCTCGGGGTCCACGACCGCGCGCAGGGCGTCCAGGATCGCGAGCTCGGTGGCGCGCCGCTCGGGATCGAAGGCGGGCGCGTCTGCGGTCGGTGCGTCGGCGGTCGTGCTGTCGGTGGTCGTGGTGTCGGTCATGTCCTGGTGTCTCCGGAGCGTGCGGAGCGACAGCGTATCACCGGTCCGTGCGGGAGTCCGTGCATGGCGCGGGGGGCGGGGAGTCCGTGCATGGCGCGGGGGGGGCGGGGAGTCCGTCCCGCCTCCGGCCCGGCTCGCCCAGGGTGAACGTTTGGGGGCCGGCAGCCCGGGAGGCGGCCTCGGTTCGGCCAGGGTGAACGTTTGCGCGCTGAAGCGGCCGGTATCGACGCTCTGGACGTCGCTCCGTACCGTGCGTTCACCACCACTGAGCACGGAGCACCGAACACCCCTGCTGATCCCGGCCCGACACCCGGACCCACGCCTTCACCATGCCAACGTTCACCGACAACGAAGACCGGTCGGAGACTGGGCCGCGGGTCACGCCTACGCCGCGAACGGTTCACTGTCCGCGAAGCAGACCGATGAAGCGGGGGAAGAAGGCGAGAGCCAGCCTCAGCCGGCGGCGGCAGAGGCGGGCGGGGCGGCCGGGGCGGCGGGCGGGGCGGCCGGGGCGGCGGCCACGGCGGGCTTGATCACCACGCCCAAGAGTCGGTACTGCGCGGGCAGGCTGGCGGCCTCCGCCTCCGAGTAGCCCGGCCCAGCCA
>JBBEBL010000251.1:0-1730 GCA_040882345.1 Chloroflexota bacterium | reverse complement strand
GAGTCGGATCGGACAGGCCCTGGAAGAACGTCGCCAGCACGTCCGACCGAGTGAGCTCCGCAACTCGGGTTGCCGCGATCGGGACGTTGCTGGTCATCTGTTCACCTCGAATGTAGGAAAGGTCACTGGACGTAGTAAACCATACGCAGTATCGTATATCCACGCAATATCGCGTCTTTAGATACAGACCAAGGAATGAACATCATGGACCAGTCGATCGTCTACATCGATCTCGGGGTTGGAGGGATGACGTGCGACGACTGCGTCGTCCATGTGACCGAGGCACTCGAGGCCGTGCCCGGCGTGGAGGGAGCCACCGTCGACCTCGCCTCTCGCACCGCGGTAGTCACCGCGCATCCAGATGTCGCGACCGAGTCCCTGGCCGCAGCCGTGCACGCGACCGGCCAGTACAACGCCTTCGAGCGCCGTCGCCGGCCGGCATCCGATGTCTGACCCGTTCGACCTGCTGATCCTGGGATCCGGTTCGACCGCCTTCGCCGCCGCCATCGGTGCCGGCGAGCTCGGCGCCCGCGTCGCCATGGTCGAGCGACGCACGCTGGGTGGGACGTGCGTCAATCGAGGCTGTCTGCCCTCCAAGAACCTGATCGAGGCCGCCCGGCTCGTGTGGGATGCCGCCCATCCGCGCTATGACGGCCTGGCTCCGGCCAAGATGGCCGTCGACTTCCCCGCCCTCATGGGTCAGAAGGACCAGGTCGTGCGCGACTACCGGGCGAAAAAGTACAGCGCCGTGGCGGATGGCATGACGGACCTCGCGATCCTCGACGGCAACGCGGCGTTCACGGGCCCGACCGAGATCTCGCTCGACGGCCGGGCGATCGCCGCCGACCGGTTCCTCATCGCGACCGGCAGCCGCCCGATCGTGCCGCCCATCCCGGGCCTCGACACCGTGCCCTACCTGACCAGCGACCTGCTCGACGCCGACGAGGCCGGGCGGCTGGCCGAGCTGCCGGAATCACTGATCGTGCTCGGTGGTGGTTACATCGCGGTCGAACTCGCCCAGTTCTTCGCGCGTCTCGGGACCCGGGTGACGATCGTCGCGCGCTCGGCGCTGCTCCGCGGCTATGAGCCGGAGCTTGGCGTGACCCTCTCGGAGGTCTTCGCCGCCGAAGGGATCGAGGTCCTGGCCGACACCCGGACCGAGCGCGTCTCGGGCGACGGGGACGGCGTCGCGGTCGCGGTCGAGACACCCACGGCCGGGCGGATCCTGCGGGCGCAGCGTCTGCTCGTCGCCACCGGCCGCCGCCCAAACACGGACGGCATCGGCCTGGACCGGATCGGGGTCGAGCTCGACGCCGACGGCTACGTCGTCGTCGACGCCGAGCTACGCACGAGTCAGGCACACATCTGGGCAGCCGGCGACGTCATCGGCAGCCAGCGAGGCTCGCAGATGGCGACCCCGGTCGGGGCCCGTCAGGGCCGGATCGTGGCGGAGAATGCGTTCAAGGGCGCCCGGCGCCGGGTCGATCACGACGTCATCCCGCGGGCGATCTTCACCGATCCGCCGATCGCCGTCGTCGGCCTGACCGAGGCCGAGGTCAAGGCCACGCATCACCCGGCGGTGACCGCCACGACGCCGCTCAAGTACGTCCCGCGGGCGGGCGCCATCCATCGCCCGGAGGGGTTCGTCAAGATGATCGCGTCCACGATCGATGAGCGCATCCTTGGCGTCCACATGATCGGCGAGTCGGCAGCCGAGGTGATCCACGAGG
>JBBEBL010000250.1:0-1733 GCA_040882345.1 Chloroflexota bacterium | reverse complement strand
GCGGAAGTTGTCAAGTCGGATGAGACAGTCGGCATCGGAAATTTGTGAGCAGCCGTCATGAGCCGGCCTCGTCGGGCGCGGCAAGCACCGCGGCCGCCGGGGGTTTGTTGATCCAGGCTGCCGTCGGTAGCGGCGGGGGCACGGGCACCCCGCGCGGGAAGCGCTCGGGATGCGCCGCGTAGGCGGCGCGCAGGATGGCGGCGCGCCGCTGCCACTTCGCCTCGGCCAGGCCGTAGTGCATATCGTGGGGCGTCATCAGGCCGAGCGCGCCGTGACGATGTTCGAGGTTGTACCAGGGGAAGAACCGCTGGGAAAATGCCTCGGCATCCTCGTAGGCGCCGAAGCGGGCCGGGAAGTCGGGCCGGTACTTGAGGGTCTTGAACTGGGCCTCCGAGAAGGGGTTGTCGTCGGAGACGTGCGGCCGGCTGTGCGAGGGCACCACGCCGAGGGTCGCCAGCAGCAGGGCCACCGGCTGCGAGGTCATCGACGGGCCGCGGTCGGCATGGATGATGAGTTGGTCGGGGCCGATGTGCTGCCGCTCGCAGCTCTCGGCGATCAGCACCTTGGCCAGCCCGGCCGACTCCTGGCGGGCCAGGAGCCAGCCGACGACGTAGCGGCTGAAGATGTCGAGCAGGACGTAGAGGTAGTAGTAGGTCCACTTCACCGGGCCCAGGAGCTTGGTGATGTCCCAGCTCCAGACCTGGTTGGGGCCGGTCGCGAGCAGCTCGGGCTTGTGGTACGCCGGGTGCCGAAGCTGATTCCGCCGCTCGCGCACCTCGGCGTTGGCGGCGAGCACCCGGTACATCGTGCGGATCGAACACGGCGGCACCTGGCCGCCATCGAGCAACTGGGCCCAGACCTGCGCCGGGGGCAGATCGACGAACCGGTCCTCATGCAGCAGGGTCAAGACGCCCGCGCGCTCGGCCGCCGTCAGGGCGTGGATGGGCGGCCGTCGCTGTCGCGGCGCCCCCGGCCCCGGCGGCGGGGGAACCCGCCGCCGGTAGAACGTCGCGCGGGCCAGGCCCAGGGCCTCGCACAGCGGGCCGATGCCCACCTGGGCGCGGCGCTCCTCGACCAGGGCGATCATGACTGCGCGCTCGCCCCCGGCCGGCCGAGCAGCGCCGCCAAGTTTTTTTGGGCGTCCACCAAGACCTCCGCCCGCTCCGCCCGGCCCGTCATCTGCGCCAACTGCCGCTCGAGCTCGCTGATCTTCCGGGCTCGGGGATCAACCGGGGTCGGCTTGCGGCCGCGCTGCTTCGGCGTCAAGGCCGCCAGCTCCCCGCGGCCGCGCGCCCGGCGCCACTCCACCAGCAGTGACGAGTACAGCCCTTCGCGCCGCAGCAGCGCCCCGATGGTTCCTGGCGCGGTGCACGCGTCGGCCTCTTTGAGGATCCTCCGCTTGTACTCGGCCGTGTACGTCCGCCGCCGCGGCTTCGCGACCACCTGCACGGTCTCCTGCGTCACCGGCCTCTCGACTCGCGCGTCCATGGAGTCATCCCGTCTCGCCCTCCTCAGTAATTTCGGGGGTAGAGACTGTCTCACTCATCCTGGCACAGAGGGCGACCAGCGTCGGTCTCACCGAGCAGGTAGTACACGGGGTTAGGACGGCAAATCCTCGAGTCGGACACCGCGACCGCTCCGGAGAGCTTCTCGCGCCCCTGCTACACGCCGTAGAAACTCGGGATGATGTTCCAACCGTCATAAAACACCCTCACTTCCCCAACCCGGAGACG
>JBBEBL010000249.1:0-1735 GCA_040882345.1 Chloroflexota bacterium | reverse complement strand
GAGTCCCATCGGCTACGGGACCGGCGCCACCTGCGGTGTCAACGGAATCGCCTGCTTCACCCGGACCGCGCCGGATGGCGGGTTCACGATGTGGTTGCGCGAACACGGCCGCGTCTTCGACTGGGGCACGCTCAAATGGTGCCAGATGTACGCGGACCCGCCCAACGGCTGCTACGACGCCGAGACGGTCGCGCTCGACGAGTTCGGGCACATCCAGATCCTGGCCCATCACGTGAACTACAGCGACGACCGGGACTACCTGGATGCCGTGGTGCAGACGTTCTCGCGGACCAAGCCGAAGGACGGCTGGAACATGCACGTCTACGGCCGCTGCGACGTGGCGACGCTCCAGCTCCGCTACGACATGACCAACTCATCCACGAAGTACTCCACCTGCCTCAGGCTGGATACCGTGCTGACGATCGCCGCCAGCCCGACGTCGGTGGCGTTCGGCGGGACGACGACGCTGACGGCCACGTTGAAGGTCGCCGGTGACGACGCATACGGGCGACTCAAGGGCAACCCGGTCTCGGGCCGGACCGTGACGCTCCAGCGCCGCGCACCCGGGACGACCTCGTGGACGTCCGTCGGATCGATGGCCGCCGGATCCACGGCCGGCACCTACACGATGGCCATCAAGCTCCAGGCGACCGCGGAGTTCCGGGCGGTGTTCAGCACCCCGGCCGGCGAGGGCCTGGTCGGCAGCACGAGCACGGTCGCGAAAGTCACGGTCGGCACCTGCACCACGTCATGTCCACTGTCCGCCCCGCTTCGAACCACAGGAGACCGCTGAATGCCAGCTCGTGCCCCGCTCCGATTCGTCGTCCTGGTCGGTGGCCTCGCGATGGCCCTCGGCGCCTGCAGCGGATCAGCGCCGCCCGCCACCGCCACGTCGGGCGCGACCGACCCGCCCCCGGCCTCGACCGCACCCGTCGGGACCCCGGCCATCCCGGCCGGGCCACCGGAGATCGCCCTCCGGGTGGATGGGGGAGATCCGGTCGCAGGTCAGCTCGGCACGTATCTCTGGGCGGACGGCGGATCGGACGCCCCGTGGCTGGCCGGGACGCCGATGAGCATCGGCATCGGCGAGGGCCTGGAGGCGATCGTCGAACCGGCGGTCGGGATCGCGGCGTGGCACGCCCGCTACGTGCCGTGGGACGCGGGCGGCCCGGCCAACGCGATCACGCTGGCCGAGGGATCCAGGGACCCGGTCTTCCCGGGCCCCCCGGCCGGAACGTGGACTATCGCCCTCGAGGTGACGTTCGCGACCGGCCTCGGGACGGCCAACTACGCCTGGCAGGTCACGGTGGAGTGACGCGCTCCGAGCGGGCGGTCGGGGTCCCGGCCGCCCGTCCCGGGATGGGCATCGCGTCAGGCGGTCGGGACCGCCTGGGCGGAGAAGATGGAGACTTGGGCCTCCTCGGGCAGCATCACGCCCATGACCTTCTGGAGGGCGAGAAGGTGGACACATGAGCCCCAACTGTCGAAGTAATGGCAGGTGCAATGCCACTGGCCGGCGTCGAGAGTGACCTGGTGCGTGTCGTTGTCGCCGCGAAACGTAAGCGAGAGCCGATCGATGGAGATCCGATCAAGTTCCCGCGCGTAGCGATTCGCCTTCTCGACCTTGCCGATCAGTGAGCTGTGCATCGCCGGTCTACCTCCGTCGCCCGCATGGGGCTATCACGAGGCCGCCGTCCGGTCATGCACCTCGACCGGTGATGGCGGTCGCGTTGAC
>JBBEBL010000248.1:4135-10875 GCA_040882345.1 Chloroflexota bacterium | reverse complement strand
GCAGCCGAGGCGCCCGAAGCCTGACCCCGGGCCCGGGGTTTCCCACCGGGCGGTCGTAACGTCGATCGAGCGGCCGGAAGCGGCCTTTCCCTCGATGATCGTCCCCTGGGGAGGGAGGAACGTCCAAGGAGGCCCCGATCCGCGTTGGCCGATCGACGATAGGGCCCTGGGGCGGGACGCGGGCCCTCGGGCGGGACGCCGGGCCCTGACGATCCCGGGTCAGCCTTGGGGCAGGCCCACCACGAACCGCGAGCCGCCGTAGCCGTTGGCCTCGAGGAAGACGCGCCCGCCCATGGCCGTCATCAGCCGCCGGGCCGCGAACAGGCCGATCCCCGATCCGCGGGACCGCCCGCGGCCCTCGATCCGCACGAACGGCTCGAAGACGCTCTCCCAGTCCTCGATCGGGACACCCGGACCGTCGTCCGTGACGTAGATCTGGACCTCCCCGTCCACTCGCCAGACCCCGATGCTCACGCCCTGCTCTGACGGGGCGTACTTGGACTCGTTCTCCAGGAGCTGCTCCAGGACCTGCCGGAGGCGCGCCTCGTCACCCATCGCGACGACCGGCCCGTCCGGTCGTGTCCAGCGGATAGGTCGCGGCCGGAGCAACAGGCGGAGCATGTCCACGGTCTCGTCCACGACCCGGACCGCATCGAACGGTGCCCGTGACAATCCGGTCAATCCCTCCCCGCGGACCGACGCCAGGATGGAGTCGACCAGCCGGTCCAGGCGTCCCAATTGCTCGCTCGCGGCGGTCCGCCACGCATCCGCCTCCTCGGCGGGCTCGCTGGAACCGGCCGCCTCGGCCAGCAGGTCCACGTACACGCGGACCACCGACAGTGGCGTCCGCAGCTCGTGCGTCACCACGCTCAACAGCTCCGCTCGGGCGGCGTCCAGGGCCGTGAGCTGCTCCAGGCGGGCCTCGACTTCCGCCGTCAGGCGGCCCTTCTCGACGATACCGGCGAGGAGCGCGGCGATCGTCTGCAGGAAGGCGATCTCGTCCGGCCGGAAGTCGCGGACGTCCCTGGTCTGGACGTTGAGCACGCCCACCACCTCGTCGTGCCAGATCAGTGGCACGGACAGGAAGCCGGCCAACGCCTCCACGTCGAAGCCGCGGACCCAGGCGAACCGATCGTCAACGGTGACGTCCCGCACGGCGATCGGCTGGCGAGTGGCGGCCACGCGTCCGGTGATGCCCTGCCCGAAGGCCAGGCTGACGCGGCCGACCTGCGCTCTGTCCAGGCCGTTCGTTGCGGCGAGGGTCAGCCGGATCCGCTCCCGGTCCGGCAGATAGAACGAGCAGACCTGCACGTCCATCGCCACGGTCGTGCCGTCCACGATCGTCCGCATCAGCTCGTCCCAGTCGCGCGCAAGCGTCGCCAGCTGGGCGATGTCGTGGAGGAACGATAGTTCCCGGAGACGGTCGGTCGCGTCGTCCGGCTGGGTCGTCACGGGGCTCAGACCGCCGCCGTCTCCGGATCCGTGACCGTGGTGGGCAGGTCCGCGAGGAGCGGGTCCGTCCACGTCCAGGCCGCGCCATGGTGCTTGCCGACGGCGCCGTGGCGGGCCGCCTCCACGCGCAGCGGCAACCCGAAGATCTCGATGAACCCGACCGCGCTCGCATGGTCGAACGCGTCTCCCGCGTCGTACGTGGCGAGGCTCTTGTCGTATAGCGACAGCGGTGACTGTCGGCCGACCACCACAGCCTGTCCGTGGTCCAGCCGGACTCGCACATCACCGCTGACGACCCGCTGGGATGACGCCACGTACGCCCGCAGGTCACGCGAAAGGGCGCTGAACCACAGGCCGTCGTAGATGAGGCGGGCCAGCTCGTCCGCCACGAACTGGTTGAAGCGCAACGTGTCGCGCGACAGGGTCAGCCCCTCCAGCGCGCGATGCGCGGTGTGCAGGATTGTCGCCGCCGGCGTCTCGTAGATCTCGCGGCTCTTGATGCCGACCAGTCGGTCCTCCACGTGGTCGATCCGGCCCACGCCGTGCTCACCGCCCAGGGTGTGCAGGCGGTCCACCAGTTCCACCGGCGGGAGTCGGTCGCCGTCGAGTGCGACCGGGATGCCGCCCTCGAAGGCGATGACGACGTCCACCGGATCGGGAGCATCGGACGGAGCGACCGTCCACTCGTAGGCGTCCGGCGGCGGCGTGACCCACGGGTCCTCAAGGACCCCGGTCTCGCACGAGCGGCCCCACAGGTTGACGTCGATGGAGTACGGCGAGGCCTTGGTGATGGGGATCTCGATCCCGCGCTCGTTGGCGTAGTCGATCTCCTGGTCGCGCGACAGGCCCATCCCGACGCGCATCGGCGCGACCACTTCCAGCCCCGGGTCCAGGGCGTGGGTCGCGACATCGAAGCGGACCTGGTCGTTGCCCTTGCCGGTGCAGCCATGGGCGATGGCGTCGGCGCCCTCGCGGTTGGCGACCTCCACCAGGAGCTGGGCGATGAGCGGCCGGGCAAGCGCGGTGGCCAGCGGGTAGACCCCCTGGTACAGGGCGTTGGCCTGGAGGTGCGGCCAGACGAAGTCGGTGACGAAGCGCTCGCGGGCATCCACGACGTACGCGCGGGAGGCACCCGCGGACATCGCCCGCTGCTCCACGCCCGCGCGCAGCGACCCGCCGCCGACGTCCACCGTGAGCGTGATGACCTCGGCGCCGTACTGCTCCTTGAGCCAGGCGACGGCGACGGACGTGTCGAGTCCGCCCGAATAGGCAAGGACGACCTTGTTCATGCGCGTGTGAAGACCTCCGGGATGGAACGCTGGATGGCCGTGAACCGCGCGAGCCAGCGCTCGAGTCGGACTTCGTCGGCGAACAGGACGAGGAGCGTATTGTCGCCCGCCAGGGTGCCCTCCTGCTCCTGGAGGGTCGATTCGTCGATGGCCTGGGCCACGACGCTCGCCGTCCCCGGCGTCCCGACGAGGACGAGGATCAGCCCGCTGCGACCGACCGTGATCGGGACGTCGCCCAGGATGCGCCGGAGGCGCTCATCGGAGGCGGGCGTCGGCGTCGGCGTCGCGACGGCGACGTCCTCCGGGGCGATATAGACGTGGCCGTCCGCTCGCGGGGCCTTGAGCAGGCCGAGCTCGGAGATGTCGCGGCTGACCGTCGCCTGGGTCACGTCGAAGCCCTCGCCGGTGAGGGCGTCCACGAGCTCGCGCTGGCTGCCGATGGCCCGAGATGCCACCAGCGCCCGGATCGCGCGCTGGCGCCGGCGCTTGACATCGTGCCCGGTGGCCATGGCCGTCGCCACGTCAGGCCGCCCCGACGCGCGCGGGCCGGCTGGCCGTGATCCGCGTCCCGAATGTGGGGTCGGTGAGGGCCCGCTCCAGGGCGTGCTCGGCGGATGAATCGGCGATGATCGCCTCGGCGCCGCCCCAGCCCAGCGCGGACAGCGCGGCGCGCACCTTGGGGACCATCCCGCCGACGATGACCCCGGTCTCGATCAGATGCTCGGCCTCCGCCACGGTCAGCGTGTCCAACTTGTGGCCATCCGCGTCGTGGACGCCGTCCACGTCCGTCATGAGCACCAGCTGGCGGGCGCCAAGGCCAGCCGCGATGCCGGCCGCCGCATCATCGGCGTTGACGTTGCAGACGACCCCCTCCGCGTCCCGGGCAAGCGGAGCGACGACCGGGACCTGGCCGCCGACAAGGATCGCGTCCAGCAGGTCGCGGCGCAGGCCGGCGACGCTGGCCACGAGGCCGAGATGTGGTATCCGTTCGGCCACGAGGAGGCCGCCGTCCACGCCGCTCAGGCCGACGGCGTCCACGCCGAGATCGCGCAGGCCGGCGACGAGTTCGCTGTTGACGACCCCGCGCAGCACCGCAGCGGCGACCTCCAGGCTCTGGGCGTCGGTGACGCGCAGGCCGCCCTCGAAGCGCGAGGGGACGCCGAGGCGTTCCAGCCATTCCGTGATGCGCTTGCCGCCGCCGTGGACGAGCACGACGGGCCGCTTGCGGGCGACGGCCGCGACCTCCGCGAGCACCTGGCTCTGCTCGGCGATCGTCGTGCCGCCCAGCTTGACGACGAGGATCTCGGACATCAGGTGGTGTACTCCGAGTTCTCGATCACGTACGTCTCCGTGAGATCGCAACCGAAGGCCTCACCGGAGCCCGAGCCTTGCCCCAGGTCCAGGCCGATGATGAGTTCCGGGGCGTCCATCGCCGCGCGGGCCGCCGCACGGTCGAAGGGGATGGGACCGCCCTGGGCACCGTCGAACACCAGGTGGCCGGCGATCGTGATGCGCAGGCGGTCCGGATCCAGGGCCACCGCGCGACCGCCGCGCGCCGCGGCCTCGTCCGGGTCAAGGCCGGACGCTTCAAGGACCGTGTGCGGCGCGAGCCGGGCATTGCCCGCTGCGCCGGCGATGCGGCCCCAGTTGGGATCCTTGCCGTGGGCCGCCGCCTTGACCAGGCTGGACGAGACGACGGCCCGCGCGACGGCCCGCGCCGCGGCGTCGTCCCGGGCACCGGCGACTCCGGCGGTGATGAGGATCGTGGCGCCCTCGCCATCAGCGGCCTGCTGGCGGGCGAGATCACGGGCGACGGCCTCCAGCGCCCGCCCCAGCGCCTCGGCGGCGATGCTTCCCGCCGTGACGGGCGACGCGGCCGCAGCGCCGGACGCCAGGACGAAAACGGTGTCGTTCGTGCTCGTGTCGCCGTCCACGGTCAGCTGGTTCCACGTCCGGGCGGCGGCCGGCCGCAGCAGGCCCCACAGCGTGGCGGGTTCCACCGGCGCGTCGGTCAGGACGACGGACAGCATCGTGGCCATGTTCGGGTGGATCATGCCGACGCCCTTGGCGATGCCGCTGACGGTCACCGGGACGCGCCCGCCGTCGGGCCCGGGCAGCTCCACGGTCGTACTCGCCATCTTGGTCACGGAGTCGGTCGTGCGCAGCGCGACCGCGGCCGCCTCCAGGCCTGCGTCGTCCGCGGCGAGGGCGGGCACGAGCGCGTCCAGCCCGGCACCCACCCGGTCCAGCGGCAGCCGCGTGCCGATGATCCCGGTGGAGAGGTGCAGGACGTGCGCCTCATCGATGCCGAGCGCGCCCGCAACGAGGCGACCGACCGCCGCCTGGTCGTCAGCGCCCTCCGGCCCGGTGGCCGCGTTCGCACAGCCGCTCGTGGAGATGACGGCGCGCGACCAGCCGAACCCGCCGCGCGGGTCGCCGGACGTGGCCGCGAGATTGGCCCGTGACTGCAGCACGGGCGCGGCCGCGAACGCGTTCGGGGTGAAGACCGCGGCCGCGGGCACCGGACCCTCCGTCGAGACGACGAGGGCGAGATCCGGCCGGCCGGAGGCCTTGATCCCGGCCGCCACTGCGCCCGCTTGAAAGCCGAGCGGCAGGATGGCTCGTCGCTCCACCGGCGGCAGATCTCGTGGGGCTACCTGGGCGTCGAGCATCGTCACGGCGCGAGGGGCAGCTGGTCCAGGCCGGCCGTCTCCGGCAGCCCGTGGATGAGGTTGAACGACTGGATGGCCTGGCCGGCGGCACCCTTGACCAGGTTGTCCTCCACGGCGATGACGATGATGCGGCCGGTCCGCTCGTCCAGCCGCACGTGGATCAGGACGTGGTTGCTGCCGAGCGTGTGCTTGGTCGCCGGTGGCGCGTCCACGACCCGCACGAACGGCTCGTCCGCGTAGGCGCTGGCGTACAGCGCGTCCAATTCAGCCTGGCTGATGGGTCGCGTCGGGCGAACGTGGGACGTGGACAGGATGCCGCGGGTCATCGGCATGAGGTGCGGCAGGAAGTCGACCGCGATCGCCCCGGGGTTGGCGCCCGGATCGAGTCCCTCGCGCGCCGCAGCCACTGCGAGCTCCTGTTCGATCTCCGCCACGTGGCGGTGGCCGCCCAGGCCGTAGGCGGACACGCTCTCGTTGACCTCCCCGAACATCAGGTGTGCTTTCGCCTCGCGACCGGCGCCCGAGACGCCCGACTTGGCATCGACCACGAGGTCGCCGATGAGGCCGGCCCGCGCGAGCGGGGCGAGCGCGAGGAGCGTGGCCGTCGGGTAGCAACCCGGCGAGCCAACGATGGCGATGGGCGCATCCACGAGATCCACCAGCTCGGAGCGGTGCAGTTCCGGCAGCCCGTATACGGCCGCGTCCAGAAGCTCCGGGTGTGGGTGCTGGAAGCCGTACCAGCGCGGATAGTCATCGGGGTCGCGCAGGCGGAAGTCGGGGCCAAGGTCGATGATCGCGGTCCCGGCTGCGGCCATCTCCGGGACCATGGACGCGGCCACGCCATGCGGGAGCGCGAGAAAGACGGCGTCAACGTCCGGCAACTCGCTTCCTACGGTCAGGCCGGTCGTGGCGAGGTGGGCGTGGTGCCCACCGATCGGCTCGTCCTGGCGGTCGCGGCCGGACAGGCCCACGATGGCCACGTTCGGATGGCGTGACAGGAGGCGGACCAGCTCCGCGCCCACGTATCCGGTGGCGCCCACGATGCCCACGCGGATGCGCCGCGGGCCGCCGTCCGTCCTCGCGCCGCGGAGGGAGCGGGGGAGGATCCCCGACGAGCGGTCCCCTCCGACCACCGCGGGCGACCCGACACTCGCGCTCACGGGCGCGTCGTCGCGCCAGGTGGCGCGACGTCCCTCACGGGGGACAGGCTCGGGTGGCTCGCCGGGATCGGATGGACCGTCGTCATGGGTGGATGACTATACATCGAACGTGCATAGTGATGCAATCGGGTCGGGCCGACGGAGTCGCCGCTTGCCGCCGGACCGCT
>JBBEBL010000248.1:1886-4035 GCA_040882345.1 Chloroflexota bacterium | reverse complement strand
CCGCTTGCCGCCGGACCGCTCGCCGCCGGACCGCCGGCGCCGGACTGCCGACTTCGGCGACGGTGAACATCGACAGGCCGTAGCGCCCGGATCGACCCGTTGGCGCGCGCCTCCTCGACGCTGATTCGGTGAGGGTGAACCAAACAGATACTGGGAGACCGGATCTGACGCCCACGGCCGTTCGGCGTGCCAACGTTCACCAACCCTGAACCCCGCGGGGCGCGAGGACCCGTCAGCCGACATCGCTCACTGGTGGTGAACGGCGGTGACGGAGGCCCAGGGCCTCCTACCGGTACTCGATGCGCTCGGGGACGAACGAGACGTACTGGACCCGACCGCGGGTCCAGATCCTCGTGACGAGATCCGGCACCCACCAGCGCAGGAAGTACAGGCGGCAGCCCAGGCAGTAGCCGGTGGCCGCGAGGAGGGTCTGGAGCCCGGCCACCGCCAGGGCGAAGACCCAGCCCACGACCGTGGCTCCGGCGAGGAACGCCACGAGCGACAGCACGAGCGCCACGCTCCCGAGAACCTGCGCGAACCGCGGCGGGTACTCGTGCTCGGGCTCGGCAGGGCCCAGCCGCGCGACCCGCACGATGCGGCGCCAGATCGCACCGTAGATGGAGTAGCGCAGCCCGAATGCCGCGCTGACGCCGATCGAGGCGAGGACCAAAGCGACGACCCAGGGCTGCCCGAACGCGGTCGCCGCGATCAGGAGGACCGCCGAGACGCCGGCACCGAATCGATGGCCGCGCGGGTCGATCATGCGAGCCGGTGGGAGAGTGGCCGTC
This sequence comes from Chloroflexota bacterium, assembly GCA_040882345.1. Taxonomy (GTDB): domain Bacteria; phylum Chloroflexota; class Limnocylindria; order Limnocylindrales; family CSP1-4; genus SPCO01. The sequence goes on along the minus strand of JBBEBL010000248.1, from coordinate 3,247 downwards.
GCTCCGGACGGGATGGCGGATGGCATCGGGATCCTCGATCGGGGTGCGCCCGCCAGGCAGCGGCGCGCTGGCTGCGTACGATAGCAAGATATGTCCTAGTCGTCTACTAGGGATTAGGCTCGATCAGGCCGCGGCTACGGCACGTCCACCACGATGCGAAGGATCGATGGGCCGGGCGGAACCAGGTGGATCCGATCGTCCACGATGATGTCCTCGTCACTGGCCGTCGATGCGGTGATCCTGATGTGGAAGCGGACCGTTGGCAGGTCCTCCCACAGACAGGTCCCGTCCTCTCCTGCTCCCCTCACCCCCCCGCCGCTCGGCACCCCTGGGTCGGCCGTTTCGATGAGACAGGTCATCTGCACGGGGCGGCCGTCACGGTCGACGATCTGGATGGTCAGGTCGCCGAGTGGTCCCGTCCAGAGTGGCGGGGTCGCGACCAGGAGGAGCCAGTCCGGCGTACCGAAGTGCGCCGCGATGACGCCGTCGCGATCGTCACTCGGTCCACGGTAGCGGACCCGGACGAGATTGCTCTCCTCGTCGACCTCCGCTGCGTAGAACTCGAGCCCGATCGTCGCGAACCAGTCCTGCTCGGCGATGATCCGGCCGGCGAACCGATCGAGCTCCGCCCGCGTCCAGCGCACCTCCCGGACCTCGAACCGGGCGCCGGCCGGGAGCAGGGCGCGGAGTTGGCGCTCGTGCCGCGCGAGGTCCCGCGCGAACTGAGCGACCACGGCGCCCCCGGCGGCCTGGTCGATGAAGACTCCGGCCCAGCTGTCGGGCTGCGTTGAGCCGTAGCGCAGGATGATCGGGGTGATGTCGCGTTGGACACGAACGCGTGCGAGCAGTTCCGCGACCTCGGCCGGCAGCAGCGGTATGCCGTAGATCTCGAGGCCCTCGGTTGACGCGCGGTCGGCGGCGACGTGCTCGATCCACGGGCGATCGAACCGGAGGCCGAACTCCCGGCGGAATCGCACGGCGGCCTCGATCTGCGCCTCGGTCGGCCCCGCTGCGGGCGAAGCGACAGGCGGTGGTGCGGTCGCCGGGGCCGGCGAGTCCGGCGCGACCGGGGCGCAGCCGCCAAGCCATAGGAGCGCGAGGGCGACGGACCAGCGGATGCGCGTCATGGCTGGGCGACGGGCGAAAGGCCTCGTCGCGAGAGGGGCATCGGGCAGGGATCAGCCGGGAAGGATGTCCGGCCGCTGGTATGGCCCGGTCGCGATGACCTCACCCTCGGCCTCGAAAGTCTTGGCACCCGTGCCGTGGATGACGTAGCGGTGATGCACCACCGTCGCGCCCGCGGACAGCATCGCGTTGACCGGGCAGTACTTCGTGGCCGACAGCTCGATGGAACGGCGGAT
>JBBEBL010000248.1:0-1786 GCA_040882345.1 Chloroflexota bacterium | reverse complement strand
GTCTCCTGGGTCACGACGCCGATGATCTCGCCGAGCGACGCGAGCTTGATGCGCCTGACGTCGATGCCGTCGATCTCGACGGCGCCCGAATCGACGTCGTACAGGCGCGGGATGAGGTAGGTCGTCGTGGTCTTGCCGCTGCCGGACGGGCCGACGAGGGCGACGAGTTCACCAGGCTCCGCCTCGAAGTCGACCCCATCGAGCGCGAACGCGGGGGCGATCTCGAGCGGCTGTAGGGGCGACACCACCGGCCCGTCCACCAGGACCTCGACGGCCGCCTCGTCGACGGCGGCCGCAGCCATCGCGAGCTCGACCTCCTCGGGCTCCAGGTGATCCTGGCCGCGTGCCAGGGCTTCCGCCGCCCGGGTGGACGGGACCGCCTCCGTCGGGTAACGGAACGACACGTCGTGGAGGCGGACCTTGCCGCGCACGTCGTCGCGCCCCAGCTCCACCGCATCCGGCGCATCCACGATCTCCGGGTCCATCTCGAGGTACTCGAAGATGCGGTCGAACAGCGCGAGCGCCCCCTGGATCTCCACCTGGACGCTGAGCAGCTGGCCGAGCGGGAAGAACAGCCGACTCTGCAGGGTGGTGAAGGCCACGATGTCGCCGATCGTGGGGGCGGTCGGGTCGTTCTGGATGGTCAGCCAGCCGGCCAGCCAGTAGACGAAGGCCGGGGTGATGGAGAAGACCGTGCCGATGATCATGAAGAACCACCGGCCGACCATCGCCTGGCGGATCTGGAGCCTGGCCAGATCGGCGTTGATGCCGCGGAAGCGCCGGACGGATGCCGCCTGCTGGCCGAAGGTCTTGGACAGGAGGATGCCGCTGACGCTGAGCGTCTCCTCCGTGAGGGCCGTCATCTCGGCCATGCTCTTCTGGGTTTCCGAGCTCACCTCGCGGCGGACCTTGCCGACGCGGTAGGTGAGGTACAGGAAGAACGGCGTCACGCCGAGCGACAGGAGCGTCAGGCGCCAGTCGATCAGCCACATGGCGACGATCGTGCTCAGGGCCACGGCGACGTTGCTGGTCACGCTGCTGGCCGTGTCCGTCACGACCGACTGCACCCCACCGACGTCGTTGGCGAGGCGACTCTGGATCTCGCCCGTGCGGGTCTCCGTGAAGAAACGCAGGGGCATCGACTGCAGGTGCGAGTAGAGGGCCGCTCGCAGGTCCTGCATGACGTTCTGGCCGATGACGTTGTTGAGGTATGCCTGACCGACGCCGATGAGCCCGGTGATGATGGGCAGCACGATCATCAGCCCGACGAACAGGTTCAGCAGGAAGAAATCTCGCTGCGGGATGGCGTCGTCGATGAGGAGCTTGAGCAGGTACGGGTTGGCCAGGCCGATGAGGCTCGTGGCCACGATGGCGACGAGAACGACGCCGACCTGAGATCGGTAGGGACGGAAGAAGCGGACGATCCGGCGGATCGTCTGGCCGCGACGCTCGCGCGGGATCGGCTCGAAGTCCGCCGCCGGTCCGCCGCCGAAGAAGCCGCCCCGCCCGCCACCCGAGCCAGCTCCGCCCCGACCGACGCCGCCCGTGGCCGCGCGCGTGCTGCCGCGCCCGAAACTCATCGCGTGGTCTCGTGCGAGCGCTCGTGGTGCGGCCGTTCGTGCTCCCTGGCGGGGGTCATCGTTCGCGTATCGACCATCCCTCGGACGCTATCACGTCGGGTAGTTCGGCGCCCCCGGGTCTGCCCGCGCCGACTCGCACCGCGTCCGCGACGACCCGCGCGCCGCCCGCGACGACCCTCGCCAGGTGATCCACGTCGACTGCATCA
>JBBEBL010000247.1:0-1761 GCA_040882345.1 Chloroflexota bacterium | reverse complement strand
CTCGTGGAGCTCGAACCAGACGCCGTGATAGCTGTCCACCCTGGGCGAGGCGACGTACCTGGCGTCCCCCTCGATGGCAGCCGCCAGCGCACGGTCGAGGCGGAGCCCGTAGCGCGCGAATCGTTCGACCCCCGCGACGACCGACGTGAGCCACGCTCGCGCGTCGTCGTGGACGCCGGCCAGTCGGGTCAGGACGGCCGCGTCGTAGTCCGGGTCCGTGTGATCGTTGATGACCTGCGCGTCCGGATCGCGGAGCTGCCATGCGGTCACGACGTCCTTGACCCGATGATCGATGGGGACGAACGCATCAAGCGCCGCGCCCGCCGCCGCGGTACCCCAGGCGTCACGCTCCACCGCACGCAACTCGTCGGCACGGGCGGTCCCGGCCGGGGTCAGGCGGACGGCACCGGCGATCGTCTCCGCCAGCCCATCTTCCACGAGCCGATCGAGGATCGGTCCGACGACGTCGATCGGCGCCAGGACGGCATCGGCGACGGCGCCGGTCGGGCTGAGACCCTTGATCGCGATCGCGCGCAGGCAGTCGTCCGGCTGAGCAGTCCCCGTGGCGGAACCCGTCTGCGGACTACCCGACGAACCCAAAGGCTCAGGCATCACGTCGATCGCGATCCCGAGCTCACGTGCCCATGCCTGGAGGATGGCGGCCTCCGGCACGACCTCGCTCGATCCCGCGATCGACCCCACGAACACCTCGCCGGAACCTCCATCGATCGTGATCACCTCGCCGGCCGCGAGGATCTGCTCGCCGATCGCGATCCGCCCATCGTGGACGGTGACCGCGGCGGCGCCGACGACCGCGGGGATGCCCCAGCCGCGCGCGACGACGGCCGCGTGGCTCGCCAGGCCACCCGTGGCCGTGAGGATGCCCGCCGTCCGGGCCATGCCGTGGACGTCGTCGGGCGAGGTAGAGGCCCGGACGAGGATCGGGGTGCGCCCCTGCTCCGCCGCCTCGACCGCCGCCTCCGGGCTCGTGACGATCGGCCCGCTCGCGACGCCGGGGGACGCCGGCAGACCCGTGGCGATCGGGGGCGGCCGATCGCCGCCGGCCGTCGACGTCACGGTCGGCGGATCGACGAGGTGCGATCGCACGCGGGCGACAGCCTCCGCGCGCGAGAGCGGGAAGTCCGGGTCCTCCGCCATGGCGACCGCGATCCTCAGGGCCGCCTGCGGGCTGCGCTTCCCGACCCGGACCTGGAGCATCCACAGTCGGCCGTCCTCGATGGTGAACTCGATGTCGCAGAGGTCCGTGAATCGGCGCTCCAGGCGGCGCGCGACCTCGCGCAGCTCGGCCCCGACCGCGGGCAACCGCTCGTCGAGGACCGCGATCGGCTCGGTCCGGTGCGTGCCGGCGACCACGTCCTCGCCCTGGGCATCGAACAGGACGTCGCCATACAGCTCGGGCTCGCCGGTCGCCGGATCGCGCGTGAACAGCACGCCGGTGGCCGACGAAGGGCCGCGGTTCCCGAAGACCATCGCCTGGACGGTGACGGCCGTGCCGAGATCGTCGGCGATGCCCTCCTTCTGTCGGTAGGCTCGTGCCCGGTCGCCCTGCCATGACCGGAAGACAGCCTCGATGGCCAGGCGCAGCTGGACCCATGGGTCGTCCGGCACGGCCTTGATCCCGACGATGTCGCGAAATCCGGCGACGAGCCGACCGCGAAGGGCCGCGGTGAATGGATCGTCCAAGGCGGTGCCGCCGGATGGAAGGCCGAGGTTGAGGATCGTATCCATCATCCCGGGCAT
>JBBEBL010000246.1:0-11085 GCA_040882345.1 Chloroflexota bacterium | reverse complement strand
GCGTCGGCGAGGCCCACGATCGTGCAGCCGGGCAGTCCCGGCGCGACGTCCACCTCGACGCGGATATATCGCCCATCCAGGCCGTGGAGCGTCGCCGAGGGAAGGACAGCCAGCATGCCGGCACCCTACCGGTCGGCGCTCACCGCGGACTCAACCGCCGTCCATCGGCGGCTCACCTGGGCCCATCGGGCGAACCCCGCGCGTCGGCCTGGGCCGCGGCCGACCCCGCGATCAGCGAGCCGAGGCCGTCTCCGGGACGCCGGCCGGCTTGTCCACGGCCCGCGCGAAGTGCAGCAGCGAACTGCCCAGCGCGGAATCCGCCTTGGTGAACATGAATGGCGCCCCGGAGTTGAGGGCGCTGATCGCCCCGCGGTATTCGTTGACGATCTGGTGGTCGATCGTGCGCTTGAGGGCCCCCTCGGCGTTCTTCACGTTGATCCCGGTGAACGCGTTGGAGCGGTTGAGCGCCAGCTGGACCTTGCCGGACGGATACCCGAGGTGGGTCATCGTCTCCAGGATCAGGCGCACGTTCTTGAGGCACGACAGGTCCGCGGTCATGACCACGAACACGGCCTCGGCCGCCTCGAAGACACCCAGGTTGATGTCGTCGAGGCGCTTGTCGACGTCCACCAGGATGTAGTCGTACATCGTGGTCAGGTGGTGAAGGATCGCCGGGAGGTGATCGGCGTGGACGAGTTCCGCGGTTTCCGGCGATGGCGGGGCGAGCAGCAGGTCCACCCCGGAGTCGTGCTTGACCATCACCTGGCGGACGAGCTCGGCGTCCATGGACGGCGCCGTGACGATGTCCACGATGCTCTTCTTGTCCAGGCCGAGGTCCAGGAAGACGCGGTGGTCGCCGAACTGGAGGTTGGCGTCGACCAGGGCGACCTTGCGCCCGAGCTCGCGGTGAAGCGCGATCGCCGCATTGATGGCGATGGTCGTCGTCCCGACGCCACCCTTCGCCCCGTAGAAGGCGAGGATCCTGCCCATCGGCGGTCGGGCCAGCAGGACGTCCTTCGGCGCGAACCGCGCGAGCAGGCTCTTGATACGGGCGAGCAGCTCCGCCGGGTGGAAGGGCTTGATGAGGTAGTCGTCCGCGCCGGCCCGCAGGCCGCGGACCTTCTGCTCCACCTCGCGCTCCGCGGTGAGCATGATGATGGGGACGTGGGAGGAGCCACCCTCCTCGCTGCGGATCTTGGCGGCGACCTGGTAGCCGTCCAGCTTGGGCAGCTGCACGTCCAGCAGGATCAGGTCGGGCGCCTCGGCGCCCCACAGGCGGAACCCCTCGGCGCCGTCGGCCGCACTGACGACCTCGTAGCCTTCCTGCTTGAGCGTGTACTGCAGCAGGCGCTGGACGTTCGCGTCGTCATCGACGACAAGGATCTTGGCCGCCATCAGTCCTCCGCAGGCGTGGCTACGTCAGTGGGCACACCGGTCGGGTCCCCCGGTCGCGTCATCATATCGCGCTCTTGGGGCGCCACGATGGCCCGCCGGGATCGTCCGCTCGCGCAGCCGCGAAGGCCATCCGCAGGAAGTCCGTGACCCGCTGCTCATAGTCCTGCCCTGCCGCTGCATGGCCCCCGCTGTGCTCGGCCCCGGGCACGATCCAGTGCGTGGCGGACGGCCCGGCCATCGCGGCGAGGCGCCGGCCCTCGGCGACCGGAACGGTCGTGTCCGCCTCACCGTGGATGAGCAGCAGCGGCACCGGCTCCACGAGGGCGATCACCCGGCCCGGCTCGGTCGCCCGCGGATCCCCGCCCAGGATGGACGCCGCACCATCGAAAAGGCGGGCGGCCGTGAACCGGCGCGCCGGCCCGCGGATGCGGCTGGCGATGGGGACGACGAGCTCCGGCGCGACCGAATCCCCGATGACCGCCACGATCCGCGGCCGCGGCGCCGGCCGCGGGTCCAGCGGTGCGTCCGGATCGGCGTCTGCGCCGGCCAGCGACCCGTCGCCGAGCACCGCGACCGACGCGATCGCGACGATCCCGCCCATGGACGTGCCGACCAGTGCCACCCGCGTGACCCCACGCTCACCGAGCCAGCCGAGGGCACCGGCCACGTCCTCGACTTCCAGCAGCCCGAACGTGGATGGGCCGTCGTCGCTGTCCCCGTGGCCTCGGAAGTCGAGACCCAGGACGCCGGCCACCCGCCGCAGGAACGGCCCGTACTCCACGAGGTCAGGGCTGATGGAGCCCGAATACCCGTGCAGCAGAAGGACCGCCTCGTGGGGGTCCACGACCCAGTCGGACACGGAGAGATCCGGCTCCGCGGCCAGCCAACGGCCGGCCAGGCGCACGCCATCCCGCGCGCGCAGGCGGACCACCTCTCCCCCAAGGCCGTCGAGCGCCCCACCCAGCGCGGCCTCGTCCGGCGTCGTCCGTGGGGCGGCGAGGAGCCGCCGCGCGGCTCGACGTGATACGGCGCGCAGCCCGAAGACGGACGCGGTGACCGCCCCCGCCGTGATGAGCGCTCGGCGGATCACCCGGCGCCCGGCGCTCCGTCGGACCCGGTCCGCGGTGCGGGTGGCGCGGCCGGCGCCGGAGCGGAGGCGGCCGTCGGGGGCGGCGTATCTCCCACGGGCTTCACGTAGTCGAGGAACGGCTCCAGCAGTCGGGTGAACTCGAACGGGATGACGAACTTGGTGGCAGGTCCGGCGCCGAGGCTCTTGAGCGCCTCGAGGTACTGCAGGGCCATCGTCTTCTGGTCCACGCCCGATGCGGCCTGGAAGATCCGGGTCAGGGCCTCGCTGAAGCCCTCCGCACGCAGGATGGCGGCCTGGCGCTCGCCCTCCGCCTTGAGGATCTCCGACTGCTTCTGGCCCTCGGCCACGTTGATGGCCGACTGGCGCGCGCCTTCCGACTCGGTGATGACCGCGCGCCGGGTCCGTTCCGCGGACAGCATCCGGTTCATCGAATCGAGGATGTCACGCGGCGGGGTGATCTCGCGGATCTCGACGCGGGTGATCTTGCCGCCCCAGTTCTCCGTGATCTCGTCCAGCTTGGTGCGCAGGACCTCGTTGATCTGATCGCGCTTGGACAGGACGTCGTCGAGCAGGAAGTCGCCCACGACCGCGCGAAGGTTGGTCGTGGCAAGACCCGCCAAGGCACCCACGAAGTCCTGGACGTTCACGACGCTCTTGAGCGGGTCCACGATCCGCCAGTAGATGAGGAAGTCGATCGGGATCGTGACGTTGTCCTTGGTGATCGCGGTCTGGCTCGGAACCTCCACGAACTGCTCGCGCAGGTTCACGCGCTGCGGCCGGTCGATGAACGGGATGAGCAGGACGAGACCCGGACCCTTGACCAGCGAGTCGTCCGTGTTGCCCAGGCGATAGACGACGAGCTTGTCGCCGCGGTTGACGACGCGGATCGCCAGCCAGAGCACCAGGAGCCCAAGGACGACGATCGCGATGACGGTGGCCAGGAACGTGATTTCCGGCATGTGGCTCCTTCTCGTGCGGCGGATGGTCAGTCGGTCGGGTCGACAGGTTCCACGATGAGCGTGAGGCCGTCCTGCTGGACGACCCGGACGGGGGTCCCCCGGGCGAGCGGGGTGCCGTCCACCGAGCGGGCGGTCCACTCCTCCCCCGAAGCGTAGACCACGCCGGTCGGATAGAGGGGCGAGCGCACCACGGCCATCGCGCCGGACGCCACGATGGGTCCTGTCGACCGACCGAGGCCGGCACCCACGCGCCGGCGCCAGCGCACCACGACGAACAGGATGAACACCATGTAGCCGGCCGTGATGGCCGTGAACACCGCGATGATCTGCGGATCCACCCTGATGTCGGGCGCCGTCGGCGTGCCGGGCTCCGTGTACAGCGCCGACGCGCCCAGCGCGAAGCACACGATCCCGCCCACCGTGAGCAGGCCGTTGCTGGACACGTTGAATTCGAGCAGGAAGAGGATGACCGCGAGTCCGATCAGCAGCAGGCCCGCGACATTGAGCGGCAGGCTGCCGAAGCCGATGAACGCGAGGACGATGGCCATGGCGCCCAGGATGCCCGTCACGAAGTTGGGGCTCTGGAGCTCGAAGATGAGCCCGTAGAACCCGATCGTGAACAGGATGAACGCGATGTTCGGGTCGGACAGCAGGTGCAGGAACTGCTGCGCCGGGTTCATCGGCAGCTCCTCGGCCGTCGCCCCGGCGGTGGCGATCGTCGTGGGCACGCCACGGATGTTCACGGTCCGCCCGTGGGCGAACGCGATGACCTCCTCCAGGGTGCCCACGATACCGTCGATGGCGCCCTCCGCCAGGGCCTCCGTGGCCGGCGACGAGCGGGCCTCACGCACGGTCTCCTCCGCCCACTCGACGTTGCGACCGCGCGTCTCGGCGATGGAGCGGATGCTGGCGATGGCGTCATTGAGGACCTTGTCGCCGAGGGCCCCCTCGATGTCCTCGCCCTGGCCACCCACCGGCGTGGCGGCCCCGATGTTCGTGCCTGGAGCCATGACGGCCACGTGCGCGGCAAGGGTGATGAACGTGCCGGCACTCGCGGCACGGGCACCCGGCGGAGACACCCAGACCACGGTCGGAAGCGGCGCGTCCAGGATGGACGACACGATGCGCTGGGTCGCGTCCAGGCTGCCGCCGGGCGTATTGAGCCTGATCACCACGGCGGACGCCCCATCGCGTTCCGCCCGGGCGATCCCCTCCGCGATGTAGCCCGCCATCACGTTGTCCACGACACCAGTCGTGGGCAGGACGACCACGGACGGACCGGGTGCCGCGGGAGCCGGCGTCTCCGTCTGGGCAGCGACCGGCCCCGGTCCGCCCGAAAACAGCTCCAGCGCCCCGAACAGGAGCGGGAGGATGAAGACCAGCCGGATGACGCGTCGAGACATGGGTCCCCTCAGCTGGGCGCTATGGTACCTCCGGACGGTCCAGTGCCTCGAAAACGAGGCGGCTCCAGCTCTCCATCCCGTCCACGACCGCCGCGACCTCCACCGGGTCCGCGAACGCCCCGCTCAGCTTGTCGCGCTCGCGCACGGCAACGGGACGACCAGCGGCGTCCGCCGAGTAGACGATCCCGATGTGGACCGACCCGACATCGGTGGACTCGTCGTTCAACAGGCCGATCGCCCTGAATGCCGGCAGGAAGTCCGCGTGAAGCTCCTCGCGCCACTCCCGCTCCAGGCCACCCAGCGGCCCATCGTCGCCCGGGTTCAGGTGACCACCGACGCCGATGGTGTACCGGTCGTGCAGGCGGGCATCGGCACCCGCGCGAGTCCGGCGCATGAGGAAGTAGCGCTCGGCGTCACGCAGGACGAGGTATGGGATGACCTGCTTGCGCGTGGCATCCTGCTCCGCGGCCGCGCGGTCCTCGAAGCGGCCGTGAACGGCGACGGTCGTCAGGAACGCGTCCACGCCCTCCGTGCGGAGTCCGCTCCACGCGGCGCCCGCGGGGATGACCGCCCGATCCACCACCAGCACCCGCTCAGGGGTCATGCGTCTCCTGCTCGAGCAACGCCCTGGCGCTGGACAGACGGTCGTGAACGGCGTCCGGGTCGGGGCCTCCGTCGCGCTCCAGCTCGTCCGCCCATCCGCCGAGGGCCGTGATCAGATCGCGGATCCGGGCCGCGAGCGGCGCGGCGTTCGTGGTCGCGATGCCCGAACCCATGGCCACGTCCCCGCGGGCCAGTCGGGTCATGTCGCGCCAGCCGCTGGACGCCAGGAGCCGGGCGTCCGGCCACCCGTCGCGATGATCCCCTGGCGAGCCCGCTACCGCCTCCACCAGGGCGGCGGCCGCGACCAGCGGCAGATGGCTGATGCCGGCCACCGCCCGGTCATGAGCGCCGGCGGACATCCGAACGGGCCGCGCCCCCACCTTCACGGCGAGGTCCTCCACGCGGGCGACGGCCGCGTCGTCCGCGCTCGGGACGACGACCCACGGTCGATCGACGAAGAGGTCCGGCGTGGCCGCCTCGTAACCGCTGGTCTCGCGACCCGCCATGGGATGGCCGCCGACGAACCGCAGGCCGAGAGCCGTCGCCCGCAGGACCATGGCCCCCTTGGTGCTGGCCACGTCCGTCATGACGCTGTCCGCGGCCAGCGCGGACCGCCACGGTCCGGCGAGGTCGTCCAGCATGGCGAGGCAGGCCGGGACCGGCCCGGCGAGGACGACCAGTCCGGCGCCGTCCAGGGCCCCCTCAGGAGTGCGAGCGGCTTCGTCGATCGTCCCGTCACGGAAGGCGCTGGCCGGTCCGCGTCCGGTCGGCGTCCACGCCACGATCGAGTCCACGACCACGTCCGCCTGCCGTCGCGCCCGCAGCGCCCGCGCGACCGATCCGCCGACGAGACCGAGGCCGAGCAAGGCGATGCGCATGCCGCCGAGTATCGCAGCCCCAACACCACCTCGCGCTCGGCGCGTGTACCATCGAGGGGTAGGGGGCACCGGGCACCCGAGCGGCCCTGGCCCGCCTCTCATCCTGGAGGGACCCCGCCGCATGACCTCGGAATCCAAGCCGACGCGAGTCCTCCTCGTGGACGATCACCAGCTGCTCACGGACTCGCTCGCCAGACTGTTGTCCGCCGAGCCCGATATCGAGGTCGTGGGCATCGCCGCGACGGTCGCCGAAGCGAAGAACCTTGCCCGTGAGCGGATGGACGTCGTGCTGATGGACTACCGGCTTCCGGACGGGACCGGAGCGGAGGCGACCAGGGCGATCAAGGCCCGCTGGCCCAGCGCACGCGTGGTCATGCTGACCGCCGTCCAGGATGACGAGACGGTGTTGGAGTCGATCCAGGCCGGAGCCGATGGCTACATCACCAAGGATAGAGCGGTGGAGGACGTCGTCCAGGCCGTCCGCAGCGCGCGCAGCGGTGAGACGCTCCTGCCGCGCTCGGTGATCATCGGGATCGCACAGCGCGTGGCGAGCGCGCACGATCGGCAGGTGGAGCGACCGCAGCTGGAACCGCTCACCGCGCGCGAACTGGAGGTCCTCCGGGCGCTGGCGGATGGGCAGGCTACGCCGGAGATCTGCGAGCGCCTGTTCATCTCGCGGAACACGCTCCGGACGCACGTCCAGAACGTCATGGCCAAGCTCCACGTCCACTCGAAGTTGGAAGCTGTGACGGTCGCATTGCGCCACCGGATCATCGACCCACCCCACGCGGACGACCGGCTCTACTGACCCGACCGTCGACGCGCGACGCGTCGTTCGGCGGCGCGGCGCTCGTCGCCCGCGTCGGGGGGCCCAGGATCGTCCGGCGGTCGCTGGCGGCGGATCGTACTCCGACGCTCGGCGTCGCGGCGCTCCTGAGCCAGGAACGCGCCGCAACGGGGACAGCGCCGCTCCTCGGAGAACAGCGACTCGAGCGGCGACACGGTGTAGATCTGGCGCCCGCAGGACCAGCAGGCCAATCTCGGCATGAAACCCCGACTTCGCGAATGATCCGACGAGGCGCCGTCGTCCGACGACCCGGCGCCAAGGTGCGTCAGATGCATGATGCGCGATGCGGCGGGGTCGCGCCATCATCGCGGTACGGCCCTTCCCCTGGCCGCGCGGCCGAACGCGTGTGTCGGACGCGACTCCCCCTCCGGGTGGCCGTCAGACGGCCGGCAGGCCGGCGAGTGCCGCTTCCACCTTCTCTGCCGGGTATTCGTAGTCCTCCAGCTGCCCGGACAGGTGGCGCTCGTACGCGGACAGGTCGAAGTGCCCGTGGCCGCACAGGTTGAACAGGATCACCCTGGCCTCGCCGGCCTCCTTCGCCGCGAGGGCCTCGTCGATGGCCGCCCGGATGGCGTGCGTCGGCTCCGGCGCGGGCAGGATGCCCTCGGCGCGGGCGAACGTGACCCCGGCCTCGAAGCTGCTCCGCTGGTGGACACTGCGCGCCTCGATATAGCCGTGCTCCTTGAGCAGGCTCACGAGGGGTGACATGCCGTGGTAGCGAAGGCCGCCCGCGTGGATGGGATCCGGGATGAAGTCAGAGCCCAGGGTGTACATCTTCACGATGGGCGCCATCTTGCCGGTGTCGCCGAAGTCGTACGCGTACACGCCACGGGTCAGGCTGGGCGCCGCCTCAGGCTCCACGGCCATGATCCGATGGCTGGCGCCGTCACGCAGGTTGCGACCCAGGAATGGGAACGTCAGGCCGGCGAAATTCGACCCACCCCCGGCGCAGCCGATGACGACATCCGGTGACTCGCCGGCCATCGCCATCTGCTCCAGCGCCTCCTGCCCGATGATGGTCTGGTGCAGGAGAACGTGGTTCAGCACGGAGCCCAGGGCGTACTTCGTGTCATCGCGCGTCGCGGCGTCCTCCACGGCCTCGCTGATGGCCATCCCCAGCGAGCCCGGGCTGTCCGGTGTCTCGGCAAGGACCCTCCGACCGTAGTTCGTCGTGGGTGACGGGCTCGCGACGACCTCCGCTCCGTACGTCTCCATGAGGATGCGCCGGTACGGCTTCTGGTCGTAGCTGGCCCTGACCATGTAGACCTTGACCTCGAGGTCGAAGATCGCGCCCGCGAAGGCCAGGGCACTCCCCCACTGCCCGGCCCCGGTCTCCGTGGCGAGGCGCCGCACGCCCTCCTCCCGGTTGTAGAAGGCCTGGGGGATCGCCGTGTTGGGCTTGTGGCTGCCGGCCGGGCTGACGCCCTCGTACTTGTAGTAGATGTGGGCCGGGGTATCCAGCGCTCGCTCGAGCCGGTGCGCTCGGTACAGCGGGCTGGGGCGGTACAGGCGGTAGGCGTCGCGGACCGGTTCAGGGATCTCGATGTCCCGCTCCGCTGACACCTCCTGGCCGATGAGTGCCATCGGGAAGAGCGGGGCGAGATCATCCGGGCCCAGGGGCTGCATGGTGCCCGGGTGCAGCGGCGGCGGCGGTGCCACCGGCAGGTCGGCGACGATGTTGTACCAGGACCGCGGGATCCGCGATTCATCAAGGATGAACTTCGTCTGGCGGGGATCCGACGGTGCCATGGCTACCTCCGTGGGGCGGTGCTCCCGTCATCCGCCGGGGGCCAGACCGGGAGCCTAGCGCCCCCGACAGCGGCTGCGCAACCGAGCGGGCCGGCTGGCCCACGCTCCGGCCCCGAGCGCCAGCGGGAGGATGAGGAACAACCCCCCGCCGCGCGGGGTCGAAGCGGCTCCGCGGGCACGGCCGCCGGTGCACGGCCGGTCCTTCGGCCCCGCCTGCTTGTCGCGGCCGGGCGGGGGCTTCCCGGCGGCGGGACACGGCGGACGGGCCCTGGTCGATGCGACCGGACTTGCGTCCGGGCTTGCGTCCGGGCTCGCGGGCTTGGCGGGCGTCGTGGGGCTGGCGACGGCCACCGCTGTCGGCGTAGGTGACGGCGCGGGCCGGATGGTCGGTGGGGCGGTAGGTGGAGCGGTCGGCCGCGGCGCGCGCGTGACGGTCGACGTGTCCGTCGGCGGACCGGTCGGTCCCGGGGTCACGGTGGGTGCCAGGCTCGGGGTCGGATCCGGCGCGGGCGTCGGCGACGGCACGACGGGACTCGCGGACGGGACTGGTGTCGTGGTCGGGCTGCTCGGCGAGGCGGTCGGCGGACCAACGGTCCGAGTCGCCGTCGGACCGGCTGAGGCCGTCGGGACGACCGCGATATCCGGCGTCGGGCCCGGGGTTCGCGATGCCTGCGCGCGCTGCTCCAGCTCGAAGCTGCCGAGACCCAGCGCGACGGACGCGAGGACAAGGTTCACGACGCCGAGGGCGAGGACAAGGCGGGCGCGCTGGCTGGCCGTCACGAGGATGGGAGCACTCCTGCGGCAGGACGCCGGCTTGGGGTCGGAATGGTCCCGATGGTACACGCCGAACCCCGGATCAGGCCTACGGCCGCATCAGTGCCTCGGCCAGCGGGACGTATCGGGCCGGTCCTCCTCCGGTCACGCTCTCGAAGAGGGCCAACCGGTCCAGGAGGAAGGGGATGGTCCGGTCCGCGACCGCCACCTCCAGGCGCCGCGCGACCAGCGGCCCGGCGACGAGGCCGTCCGCCCGGGCCAGGGTCAGATGCGGTCGGAAGGGGCGATCATCTACCGGCCAGCCAGCCGGCGCGAGCGCGGCGCCCAGACGCTCCGACATGGTCCCGAGCGGCACTGCTCCATCGGTGATGCCGATCCAGATCGCGCGCGGGCGGCCGCTCGCCGGGAATGTGCCCACGCCGGCGAGTCGTCCCGCCACCGGTCCGAGTCCGGCGACGACCTGTGTCATCGCGTCGATGGTCGGATCGATGCGCTCGTCGGGTGTCGGCCCAAGGAACCGCAGCGTGAGATGGAGGCCGTCCATGCGCACCCAGCGCACGTCGTGCATCCCGACGGGCAACGGCTCCGCCCGGACGGTGTCCACGATGCCGGTCACGGCCGCGACCGCCGCCGCGTCGAGCGGGACGGCGATGAACAGGCGCCGCCCGGGCATCCCCGCCATGGGATCGATCCAGCCACCGCGCCGCGTCACCTTGGCGCCGTGTCCTCCCGATGCTCCTGCTCCCACAGGGCGCGGTCCTCGCGCAGGACTTCCAGGGCGCGGTCGCGGTCGCGCCAGCCGACCATGTCCACGGCCTTGTCCTCCAGTGCCTTGTAGGTCTGGAAGAAGTGCTCGATCTCCACCAGCCGGTGGGGACGGACCTGCTCGAGACGCTCGATGTGCTGCTGGTGGGCGTCGCCCAGCGCGACGCACAGGGTCTTGAAGTCGAAGCCCTTCTCATCGCGCATCTCCAGGCCGCCGATGGGCCGTGCCCAGACATGGCAGCCCGTGAACGTCGGTTCGTCGATGATCAGCAGCGCGTCCGTGTGATCGCCGTCGCCGGCTCGGGTGCCCTCGATGAACCCGTAGTCGAAGTTGTAGTAGACCGCGCTGGACAGGACACGATCCAGCCGGTAGACGCCGACCTCCTCGTCGTACTCGTACTTGTTGCGTGACCCGCGCGGGATCTCGACGACGATCTCCACGACGTCAGGGAACGACCCGGGGCTCTGCATGCGGTGAAGTGTAGGCGCTCGATCGGCAGGACCGGGCCGAGGAGGGCCTGGCGACGCCCGGCGTGTGCGCCCAGCGCACGCACGGGCGGCGGAGCAACACGACGGTCCCGCGAATCTGCCCGTCCGTGGTCAGGCTGTGCGCCTGGCGAAC
>JBBEBL010000245.1:0-1813 GCA_040882345.1 Chloroflexota bacterium | reverse complement strand
GACCGCGCACGCGCTCGCGTGGGCCACGCAGCCCGCCGGCGCGCATCCGGGCTGGTGGGCCGAGAAACTCTCGACGGTCCGCGTCTTCGCCCGCCATGGGCATCTCCTCGATCCGCGTCACGAGATTCCCTCGGTCGATCTGCTCCCGGCCAGATTCCCGCGCTCGACGCCCGTCCTCTATTCGCCCGACGAGATCCGCCGGCTCCTTCAGGCCACGCGCTCGATGCCCTCGCCGTTCCGCCGCGCGACGTACGAGACGCTCTTCGGCCTGCTCGCCACGACGGGCCTGCGCGTCGGCGAAGCGATCCGGCTCGACGCCCGTGACGTCGACTGGGGCCATCAGCTCCTCGTCATCCGCGAGAGCAAGTTCCGACACTCCCGCGAAGTCGTGCTGCACGCCACGGTCGTCCGCGCGCTCCGTCGCTATGCGGTCGAGTGCGGTCGAGTGCACGTCACGCCGCGCTCGCCCAGCTTCTTCGTGTCACTCACCGGCACGCGACTCATCTACAGCAACGTGCAGCACACGTTCGCGGCCCTGCGCCGGCGCGCCGGCCTCACGCGCGCCCGGGCGAGGATCCACGATCTCCGGCATACCTTCGCAGTCCAGACGCTCTTGCGCTGGCACCGGGACGGCGCCGATGTCGAGGCACGGATGCCGAGGCTGTCGACGTATCTCGGCCATCGACACCCGGCGTCGACCTACTGGTACCTGACCGCGGCCCCCGAGCTGATGGCCCTCGTCGGCCGCAAGCTCCAGCGCGCGCTCGGAGCGCTTCCATGAGCACCCTGGCGCCCCTGCTCCAGGCGTTCTTCACCGATCGCCTCCTGCAGCAACGACACGCCAGCCCGCACACGATCACCGCCTACCGCGATGCCTTCCGCTTGCTGCTGGCGTTCGCGCAACAGACCCTGGGGAAGGCCCCCTCCGACCTGGACCTGCGGGATCTCGACGCGCCATTCATCGCCCGCTTTCTTTCGCACCTGGAAGCGGAGCGAGGGAATGGCGCCGCGACGCGAAACGCGCGCCTCGCCGCCGTGCATTCCTTCTTCCGGTACGTCGCGTTGCGCGAGCCCGCCCACGCCGCGGTGATCCAGCGCGTGCTCGCCATTCCGCACAAGCGCGCCGAGAAGACCCTCGTCGCGTTCCTCACCCGACCGGAGTTCGAGGCCCTCCTCGCGTCGCCGGACCAGGCCACCGTGATCGGACGGCGCGATCACGCGCTCCTGCTCCTGGCGATCCAGACCGGCCTTCGCGTCTCCGAGCTGACGCAGCTCCGCGTCGAGGATGTCCGGCTTGATCGCAGCGGGGCGCATGTCCGGTGCCGGGGGAAGGGACGCAAGGAGCGCGTCACGCCCCTGACCGTGCAGACCGCACGAGTGCTCCGCGCGTGGCTCAAGGAGCGCGCCCCCTCGCCAACGGATCCACTCTTCGCAAGTCGTCGCGGCGATGTGATGAGCCGCGATGCGGTCGAACGCATCGCCGAAAAGCACCGCAAATCCGCAGCGACGACGTGCCGTTCTCTCAAAACAAAGCGCGTGTCCCCTCACGTGCTTCGCCATACCAGCGCGATGCTCCTGTTACAGGCGGAAGTCGACCGATCGGTCATCGCGCTCTGGCTCGGCCACGAGTCCGTCGAGACGACCGAGATCTACCTGCACGCGGATCTCTCGATCAAGCAACGCGCGATCGCGCGCACGGCACCGCTGCGCGTGGGTCGGAAGCGCTATCGGCCGGCTGACCGGCTTCTCGCGTTCCTTGAGGCGCTCTGATTATGCCGCGCACGAACGACCGCGCTCCTCCGAGACCGAAGCC
>JBBEBL010000244.1:0-1825 GCA_040882345.1 Chloroflexota bacterium | reverse complement strand
GCGAGCAACGTGGAGCGCATCATCGCCGGCTACGACGTGATCGTGGACGGGACGGACACGTTCGAGACGCGCTACATCCTCAACGACGCCGCGGTCGCGGCCGGCATCCCGGTCGTGCACGCCAGCGTCTTCCGGTTCGAGGGCCAGCTCACGACCTTCGTCCCGTTCGAGGGGCCGTGCTATCGCTGCCTGTACCCCACGCCCCCGCCGCCGGAGCTCGCGCCCGGCTGCTCCGTGGCCGGCGTCCTGGGCGTCGTGCCCGGCATCCTCGGCCTGCTCCAGACCAACGAGGCGCTCAAGGTCCTGCTCGGGATCGGCAACACGCTGGCCGGCCGACTGCTCCTGTTCGATGCCCTCGAGACCGAGTTCACGGAGCTCCAGCTGCGTCGCGACCCGAACTGCCCGGTCTGCTCCGATGCCGCCGTCGAGGCGCGCAAGGCCGGTCGCCCGTTCCAGGTGGATGGGGTCAACGTGGAGGCGCCGTTCCTCATGACCGGCACGTTCGGAGGGGCGTCATGAGTACCGTCCACATCCCGGCCGTCCTGCGGGCCAACGTCGGTGGCGCCAAGACGCTCCAGGTCGACGGCGACTCCATCCGGGCCGTCGTGGAGGCGCTGACCTCGCAGCACCCGGCGCTCAAGGGACAGCTGCTGACCGACGCCGGCGATCTCAATCGATTCGTGAACGTCTACGTCAACGGCCAGGACGTCCGGTACCTGGCGGGTCTCGAGACGCCGGTCGCGCCGGCCGACGAGGTCCGACTCCTGCCGGCGATGGCCGGCGGCTGACCTTGGCCGCCGGAGCCCGTCCCGTGGCCACCCCGTGGCTGGACGACCCCGACCACGCGCACGTCCATGCCCACGAGGACCTCGCCCGTCACGGCGGCCGGTTCGGCGACATCCTGGAGGCCATCGGGCACACCCCCATCGTGGAGATCCCGCGCATGTCACCCAACCCGGACGTGCGCATCTTCGCCAAGCTGGAGATGCTCAACCCCACGGGGTCGGTCAAGGATCGCGTGGCCAAGTACCTCATCGAGGACCTGGAGGCCCGTGGCCTGCTCCACGAGGGCTCCATCATCCTGGAGCCCACCTCCGGCAACACGGGGATCGCCCTGGCGATGATCGGCCGACGCAAGGGTTACCGCGTGGCGCTGGTCATGCCGGACAACGTCACCAACGAGCGGCGCCAGATGGCCGCCCTGTTCGGCGCGGAGGTCATCGACTCACCAGGGTCCCTGGGCTCCAACGGCGCGATCGCCCTGGCCAAGCACCTGGTCGAAAAGGACGAGCGCTTCGTGATGCCGTACCAGTACGGCAACCCGGCCAACCCGCAGGCGCACTATGAGACCACCGGCCCGGAGATCCTGGTCGACTGCCCGGAGATCGACGTCTTCGTGGCGGGCCTCGGGACGGGTGGCACCCTGATGGGGGTCTCGCGCTACCTGCGCGAGCACAAGCCGGGGGTCCGGATCGTCGCCGCGGAGCCGCTCCCCGGTGAGCTGGTCCAGGGCCTGCGTTCGCTGGACGAGGGGTTCATCCCGGAGATCCTGGACCCCGCGCTGATCGACGCCAAGTACCTCGTCTCCAACCGTGACGCGATCGCCGCGCTGCGGGAACTGGTGTTCCGCGAGGGCATCTTCGCCGGCCCGTCGTGCGGGGCCGTGTTGGTGGCGGCGGCGCGCGAGGCCTCGGCCATGACCTCCGGCACGATCGTCGCGCTGCTCCCCGATGGCGGCTGGAAGTACCTGTCCGCGGGCACCTTCACGACCGACTTCGACGACATGGAGGAGGCGCTGGAAGGCGGCGTCAACTGGTGGTGAGCG
>JBBEBL010000243.1:0-11546 GCA_040882345.1 Chloroflexota bacterium | reverse complement strand
GTAGCGCTGGTAGATCTCGGCCCGCTTCGCCTGGTCGAACTCGACGAGTCCTTCCTGGATGAGGGCATTGACCTCCGGGTTGTTGTAGCAGATGTAGTTGAAGGTGTCGGGGCGCTCGGCGGACGAGCACTCATCACCGTGGTACAGGCTGAACGGATCGGGATCGTAGGCCGTGCCCCACCCACCGAAGTAGGCGTCGAACGGCTTGTTGGTCTCGGGGGCCGCGGCGTTGGTATGCGGATACACGGTGATCATGTTCAGGAGGGCGCCGAAGTCGACCTCCTTGAAGCTGATGTCGAAGCCGCAATCCTTGGCCTGGTCGGCGGCGAGCTGCACCCACTTGGACCGCTCCGGGCGACCCGCGCGGACGGCCACGGCGGTGGACAGCCTGCGACCGTCCTTTTCGTAGACCCCGTCGGACCCCAGGGTCCAGCCGGAGGCCTCGATCAGCGACTTCGACTTCGCCACGTCACGCGGGAAGGTGTTGATGCCGCTGCTGGGATAGGCCCACGAGGCGGGCGGGATGTCGCTGTAGATGGCGATGCCCTGGCCGTCCGTGGCCGCATTGGCCGTGGCTTCCTTGTCGATGCAGTAGGTCAGGGCCTGGCGCAGGTTCTTGTCCAGGAAGAGGCCGTCGGCCTCGGGGTGCATGTTGAACTGCAGGTCGAAGTAGCCGAAGTCCGGGTACTCCACGAACTTGAGATCCGGGTTGTCCTTGATCTCGTTGTAGATGGGACCACCCAGGGAGTACTTGTAGTCCACCTGGCCGGCCGCGAGGGCCTGGCCACCGGCGGTGTCGTCCTTGATGATCGGGATGAGGAGGCGCTTGATGTTCGGGGCACCCTGGAAGTAATCCTCGTTGGCCGCGTACTCAAGGCTCTCGCCCGGCTTGAAGGCCACGAACTTGAAGGGACCGGTCCCGACCGGGTTGCGCTGGAAATCGATGTACGGATAGGCGGCCGCGAGCGCGTCGATCGCGCCGGCGGTGAAGCCCGTGTCGATCGCCCTGACCTGGGCGATCAGCGCCTGGGCATATCCGCCCTCGTCAAGGACGCCTTCGGCGGTGAACGCCGCCTTTTCCGGCAGCGTCTGAGCGGCCTTGGCGATGATGGCCTCACCGTCGGCCACGAACTGCGCGTAGTTGACGGTCGCCACGCCATCCTCACCGGCCGGGCCGGTCGGGGTGGCTTCCTCTGCTGCGACGGCGTCAAGGAACGCCTTGGTCTCGGCAGCGGTCAACGCCGCGCGCCCCTGCTCGTACTTGGCATACGACGCGTCGATCGCCTGCTTGCTCTCGATGAGGATCGACGGCAAGAACATCGTGATGAACGTCGCGAGCTTCTGATTGAGGACGAACTTGACCGTGAAGTCATCCACCTTCTCCACGCTGTCCATGAACGTGCCGAGGCAGATGGACGGGTTGAAGGGGCAGTTGGGGCTCCGGGCGACGGAGTAGGTCTGGACGACAGCATCCGCGTTGAACGGGCTGCCATCGTGGAAGGTCACGTCGTTGCGGAGCTTGATGGTCCAGGTCAGACCATCCTCGGAGATCTCCGCCTCCTCCGCGGCCAGGGACAGGACCGGCGTGAGGGCCTCGTCGTAGCCATATAGCGCGTTGTACAGGAACGCCGCGGCCTCCGCGGTCGGGACGTCGCTCGCGGCGTTGGACAGGCCGCCCGCGACGTCGCCGTCCATGACCATGATGAGCTGCTGCTCGGCGGTGGTGGTGGGGGCTGGGGTGGCGTCACCCGACGGGGCGGGCCCCGTCGTGGCCGGCGGCGCCGAGCTCTCCGTGGCTCCGCCACAGGCAGCCACCACGATGGCCGTCGCAGCGAGCACACTGATGAACCGTTTGTGCATGGATTCTCCTCCGAACGGGTCGCTGCCCGATGTCTCCTGCTATCTGATGCCATCGACGGCCAGCGTCCGCCACGTCGCCCTCGGTCTCCAGGATCGAGCCTCCCAACTCGACACCGGGATCACGCGAACGAGCGCACGCGGAAGCGCGCCGATGGTCGATGCGCTCCGGGTACTATCCACAGCCCCGGTCGGACTGTCAACCGTGAACCTAACGAACGTTCGGTCGGTCGTCAAGTCGGCGTCCCGGCGAACGGGCCGATCAGTCAGGGCAGGGCGTCTCGGACCCACCCATGCCCCGCCACCTGAGGTTGGGCTGACGAGCGGCCGTGGCCTCGTCCAGGCGCTTCACGGGAGCCGTGTGCGGCGCCTGGCGGATGACGTCCGGGTCACTCGTCGCCTCGCCGGCGATGGCGATGAGCGCGTCGGCGAACCCATCCAGGGTCTCGAGCGATTCGGTCTCGGTCGGCTCGATGAGCATCCCCTCCTCGACGATGAGCGGGAAGTAGATGGTCGGCGGGTGGTACCCGAAGTCGATCAGGCGCTTGGCGATGTCCAGGGTGCGGATCCCGGTGGCGCGCTTGATGGACGCGGCGGACGCCACGAACTCGTGCTTGCAAGGCCGGTCGTACGGCAGGTCGTAGGTCCCGGCGAGGCGATGCTTGAGGTAGTTGGCGGCAAGGACCGCGTCGTCGCTCACCTCGCGCAGGCCGGCGGCCCCGTGGGCGCGGATATACGCGTAGGCACGAACCAGGACCCCGGTATTGCCGACGAAGCTGCGCATCCGGCCGATGGATGACGGCCGCTCCCCCGCCCGCTCGAGGCGATACGTGCCATCGTCGGCACGAAGGATGCGGGGCATGGGCAGGTACGGCAGCAGGTGCTCGCGCGCGCCGACCGGGCCGGCGCCAGGCCCGCCTCCTCCGTGCGGGGTGCTGAACGTCTTGTGCACGTTGAAGTGCATCACGTCGAACCCGGCCTCGCCCGGCTTGAAGCGTCCCAGGATGGCGTTGAGGTTCGCGCCGTCCATGTAGGCCAACGCACCGACCTCGTGGACCGCGTCGAGAAGTTCCCCGATGCGCGCCTCGAACAGGCCGAGGGTGGATGGGTTGGTGATCATGACGGCCGCCGTTCGCGGCCCAAGGGCGGCGCGGAACGCGTCGACATCGACCCCGCCGTCCGGCGCCGACGGGATGGTGATGGTCGCGTACCCCGCCATGGACGCCGTCGCGGGGTTCGTGCCGTGGCTGGAGTCCGGGACGAGGACCTCCGTCCGCTCCGTGTCCCCGCGCTCGCGGTGGTAGGCCCGGATCATCAGGATCCCCGTGAGTTCACCCTGCGCACCTGCGGCCGGCTGGAGGGTCACGGCCGCCATGCCGGAGATCTCGGCCAGGGCCTCCTCCAGCTCGAACAGGACCTGGAGCGTGCCCTGGGCCAACTCGTCGGGAACCAGCGGATGGAGCTCTGCGAAGTTGCGCAGCCGGGCCGCCCACTCGTTGAGCTTGGGGTTGAACTTCATCGTGCACGAGCCCAGCGGGTAGAACCCGGTATCGACCGCGAAGTTCAGTTGCGAGAGGTTCACGTAGTGCCGGACCACGTCGGCTTCGTTCATCTCAGGCAACGCCGGCGGAGTCGCTCGGCGGGCGTCCGCCGGGATGCGGTCCAGCGCCCCGGCCGGAGGGTGCGGGATCTTGCCCCCACCACGGCCGGGACGGCTGCGCTCGAAGATCGTCGGCTGGAGTCGCGGACCGGTCACGCTCATCGTCGGATCCCCCCCGCCACGCCGGCCGTCTCGTCCACCGCCACGGCGACGGCCCGCGCGAAGCGGGCGATCTCGTCAGACGTGGTGATCTCCGTGGCGCACAGCAGCAGCGCATCGCCCAGCGTCGGATCGTCAGGTTCCGCCTCGACCAGGGCGAGGCCGGCCAGGAACCCGCGCTCCAGCAACCGGCGATGGACCGCCAGGGCGCGCGGCACCTCGATGGCGAACTCGTTGAGATACGGACCGGGGTGCAGCCGCCGGATCCCGACCGCCGCCAGGGCTGCCTCCAGCTCCGCGGCCCGCGCGGCCCCGATGGCAGCGACGTCGCGGAGACCGTGGGGGCCGATGGTCGCCAGGTAGATGGAGACGGCCAGCGCCAGCAGCGCCTGGTTGGTGCAGATGTTGCTCGCCGCCTTGTCGCGGCGGATGTCCTGCTCACGGGCTCGCAGGGTCATGACGAACGCCCGTTGGCCGTCGAGGTCCGCGGTCATGCCCACCAGGCGACCGGGGATCTGGCGGATGAGGGCGTCCGTGGTGGCGAGGATGCCGAGGTACGGACCGCCGTACTGCGGGGCGATGCCCAGCGGCTGACCCTCACCCGCCGCGATATCCGCGCCGTAGCTCCCAGGAGGAGCCAGCACGGCAAGGCTGACGGGCTCGACGACGGCCACGAACAGGGCACCGGCGGCGTGCGCGAGTTCCGCGATGCGCGGCATCGGCTCCAGGAGCCCCAGGAAATCGGGATTCGCGGCGACGACACCCGCGACCGGTCGATCGGTGTCGGCGAGCATCGCCTCCAGGGCCGCGAGATCCGTCGTCCCGGCCGCGTCACCCTCCGCGACGAGCGGGATCTCCTCGAGCTCCAACCCGCCCTCGAAGTACGTCGCGACGGTCGCACGGTAGTGGGGATGGACGCCGCGGCTGATGAGCACGCGCTCCCGACGGGTGGCCCGGCAGGTCATGAGGGCCGCTTCGGCGGTCGCTGCGGCGCCGTCGTAGTGCGATGCCGAGACGACGTTCATGTCCAGCAGCTCGGCGATGAGCGACTGGTATTCGTAGATGGACTGGAGGGTGCCCTGACTGACCTCCGGCTGATACGGCGTGTAGGCCGTGTACCACTCGCCGCGCAGCAGCAACTGGTCCACGCCCGGCGGGCTCCAGTGGCGGTAGACGCCGGCCCCCAGGAACGACACGAGATCCGTCCGGTTGCGAGCCGCCAGGCTGCGCAGCCGCGC
This sequence comes from Chloroflexota bacterium, assembly GCA_040882345.1. Lineage (GTDB taxonomy): Bacteria > Chloroflexota > Limnocylindria > Limnocylindrales > CSP1-4 > SPCO01. The sequence goes on along the minus strand of JBBEBL010000243.1, from coordinate 6,692 downwards.
GGCGAGCTCCTGCTCCGGTTCCGGTGGCGGGAGCGCGAGGGGGGATGCCCGGAGCGCCTCCGGGATATCGGCGAACAGCTCGTCGATGCTGGTCAGCCCGAGGGCTGTCAGCATCGTGGCTCGATCGTCGTCGGTATGCGGTCCGTATGGCATCGCGGCGATCAGCCGGCGGCGACGATGGCGTCGTAGGCGGTCGCGTCGAGCAGGTCGTCCAGGTCCGCCCCGTCGGCGAGGGTGAGACGGATCATCCAGCCGTCGCCGTACGGATCGCCGTTGACGAGCTCCGGGCCACCGGCCAGCGCCTCGTTGACGGCCGTCACCGTGCCACCCAGCGGCGCGAACAGGTCGCTGACGGCCTTGACCGACTCGACCACCCCGAACGCCTTGCCGCTCTCGAGGGCACGGCCGATGTCGGGCAGTTCGACGAACACGATGTCGCCGAGCTGGTCGGCGGCGTACTGGGTGATCCCCACGGTCGCCTCGTTCCCGTCGAGGCGGACCCATTCGTGGTCGCTCGTGTAATGCAGGTCGGTGGGGACGGTCACGTCAGGTGCTCCTCCGGTAGAACGGCACGGGGACGACGCGCGGGGGGCCGCGGGGCGGGGGGCCGGGCGCGTCACGGATCTCGACATCCAGCATGGTGCCCGGTTCAGCGTCGCCGGGTGCGACATAGGCCATGGCGATCGGCACGCCGAGGGTCGGCGACTGCGTACCGCTGGTGACCACGCCGGTCCGCCGCTCGCCGGCATGCACCGGATGACCGTGGCGGGCGATGCCCCGGCCCTCCACGACCAGGCCCACCAGGCGGCGCTTCGGACCGTCGGCCGCCACCTTCTCCAGGGCCGCGCGGCCGACGAACGGCCCGGCCTTGTCCAGTTTGACGACACGTCCCAGACCGGCGTCGTATGGCGTGGTGTCCCGACCGAGCTCATTGCCGTACAGGGGCATGCCCGCCTCCAGGCGGAGCGTGTCCCGCGCTCCAAGGCCGACCGGCACGCCGCCGGCGTCCCCGACGGGACCGATCAGCGCGTCCCACAACTCCCCGGTGCGCGACCAGTCGACGAACACCTCGAAGCCGTCCTCTCCGGTGTACCCGGTGCGAGCCACCTGGGCCGGGAGGCCGGCCACGTGCCCGTCCGCCACGGCGTAGTAGCGGAGCGCGGCAAGGTCCACGTCGGTCAGCGGGGCGAGTACGTCCACGGAGCGGGGTCCCTGGACGGACACGAGGCCCGTCGCCAGGGAGTGGTCATCCAGGACCGCACGGGTCCCGGCGAGTCGCTCTGCCAGCGCGTCGGAGACGGCGGTCGCGTTGCCGGCGTTGGCGACGACCATGAACCGGTCATCCGCGAGTCGATAGACGATGAGGTCGTCGATGATCCCACCGTCCGGGGCGCAGATCATGGAGTACTGGGCCCGGCCGACGTCCAGGCGGGCCGGATCGCTCACCAGGGCGGCCGCCAGGGCCGCGGCGGCCTCCGAACCCTCCACCCACAGCTCGCCCATGTGCGAGAGGTCGAACAATCCGACCCGTTCCCTGACCGACCGGTGCTCGTCCATGATGGACGTGTACTGGACCGGCATCCGCCAGCCGGCGAATCCGATCATCCGGGCGCCGAGCGCTTCGTGGCGCGAGGCCAGCGGTGTCTCGTGGACGGTGACCCGCGGCCCGGACGGGTCCGTCACGATGCGCCCTGGATCGCGGCGTCGGGATCGGGGCGGGGCGCGGCACGCCCGGGGCTTCCGGGGGTCTCGGCGACGCGCGCTGCGGCACGTGTCACGAGCGCGCGCTCCGTCTCGAAGGTCAGCACGGCCGGCGCTTCCTCGAAATCGATCCAGCGGACCTGGTCGAACTCGTGGTCGTGGCGGGCCAGGTCGCCGCCGATGGCCTCCATCATGAAGTAGTGGACCGTCTTGTGGATCCGCGTGCCGGACTGGACGAACGTGTATTCGATGGAGTCGAGCGGCCCGGTGATGCGAACCTCAAGGCCGGTCTCCTCCGCGACCTCGCGGAGGGCCGTCTGCTCCGTGGTCTCATCACCGTCCGGGGTGCCCTTGGGGAGCGTCCAGGTGCGCAGGTCGCGATCGCGCCGACGACTGCCGATGACCAGTTGCGGTCGGCCGCCCTCGTGGCGGACGACGATGCCACCGGCGGACGTGGCCGTCGCGGTCCTCAGGCGTGCCACGGTGCCGCGACGGCGCCAGGGCCTCGACTCGACCCGGGCTGCCCGGACCGTGTCCACCGCATGCGGACCAGTGGCCGGGGTCGGCCGTCACGGGCGGCCGGCGGCGCGGGACGGGGACCGCGCCGACCGGCGTGGAGGCTGGCGACCGTGCCGGGCACGGGGCGCCGAAGCTCCGTGACGCGCGTGGTCGCCGGCGAGAAGGACACGACGGCGGACAGGCCCAGACGGCGCTCGCGAGCGCGGCTCGACGCCGGGATGAACCGGGCGACCGGACGAGCCGCGTAGCGGGCGGCGATGGAGTGTCCCATGGGCGGCAATGGTACCCCGTCACCCGGGGTGCGCAAGCGCCGCCGCGAGCGCCGCGCGCATGTCGTCGGCACGTTCCGGTGCCAGGGCGCCACGGGCCAGCGCGAGATCGATCTCGCGCCCCGCGGCCGCCACGTAGAGGGCCATCGCGCCGGGCGCGTGGGCCGCCAGGGAATCGAGATGCGCCACCAGGGTCCCGATGTCGCCGCGGGTCATCGGGCCGGTCAGGGCCTCGCGGATGCCGAGACTGCGTGCGTTGCCGAGCGTGCCCTCGATGAGCGGGCCGTAGACGGCCAACGACCCGGCCTCGTCCAGGCCCGCCACCCGACCCAACTCGGCGATCGCATCCAGCAGCGCGACGAGGCCGCCGGCCGCCAGCACGGCCGCGGCGTGGTAGGCGGCCTTGGAGCCTGGTGCCAGACGGACGGCGCGCGCACCCAGCACCTCCGCCATCTCGGCCAGCATCGCGGCCAGCTGGTCGTCGCCCTCCACCGCGACCGTCGCGCCGTGGAGCGCGGCGATCGCCCGTTCCGTGTCGGCGAAGGCCACCAGCGGATGGAAGGCGCCGACCTGGGTCCCCGCGGCCATGGCCGGCCCCAGCACCTCCGCCCCCAGCGCGCCGCTGGTATGGACCATGGCCTGCCCGCTGTACATCCGGACGGATCGGGCGAGCGGCCCGATGGCATCGTCCGGGACGGCCACGATGATGAGCTCCACCTCCTCGATGAGCGCCTGCGCCTCCGCGAACGCGCGGGCCCCATCCACCCGCACCGCGAGCCGCTCGCGCCGAGTCGCATCGCGGCTGGCCACCGCCTGGATCGGCCAGCCGGCCCGCGTCAGGGCGATCCCGAGCGCCGTACCGACCGCACCCGCCCCGATGATCCCGGTCGTCGGTCGCTCGCCGGGCCCGGCGTGCTGGTGCGGGTGGACATGGCCGTCCGCGTGCGCGTCCGCCCCGTGACGGTGATGCCCGGGCGGGACGGGGTCAAGCTCGATGCCGGCAGCCGCGATGGCGGCCGCGGTCTCCTCCCGGTCGCGTTCCGGGTCGTCGCCCGGGAGGGCGCCCCAGGCCTTCATCGGTCCGTGGCCCCGGGGCCTGGTCGCTCGCGGTACGCTTGCACGCATCGAGTGTAGCGAGCGAGTGAGGTCGGACGCGTTGTCAGCGATGGATCCCTTCGGCGCCAGGGCGTCCCTCGGGGCGGGCCTCCCGGACCTGTATCGGCTGGATGCCCTGGCCGGGCGCACGGGCGGTACGCGCCTGCCCGTGACGGTGCGGATCCTCCTGGAGAACGTCCTCCGCCACGCCGGCGGGGGCGTGGTCACGGAGGCGGACGTGGAGACCCTGGCCTCGTGGCGTCCGCGGGCGGGCGGCGAGGCGGACGTCCCGTTCATGCCGTCGCGCGTCGTCCTGCAGGACTTCACCGGCGTCCCGGCGATCGTGGATCTCGCGGTCATGCGCGACGCGATGGCGGAGCTCGGCGGCGATCCCGGCAAGGTCAACCCGCTGGTCCCGGCCGACCTTGTCATCGACCACAGCGTCCAGGTGGACCGCTTCGGCACACCGGCGGCGTTCGCCTTCAACGTGGAGCGCGAGTACGAGCGCAACGGCGAGCGCTACCAGCTCCTGCGCTGGGCCCAGACCGCCTTCCGCGACCTTCGCGTCGTACCGCCGGGCACGGGCATCGTCCACCAGGTCAACCTCGAGTTCCTGGCGACGGTCGTGGACGACCGCGACGGTGTCGCCTTCCCGGACACGCTGGTCGGGACGGATTCGCACACGACGATGGTCAACGGTCTCGGGGTCCTGGGCTATGGCGTCGGGGGGATCGAGGCGGAAGCGGTCCTGCTGGGCCAGCCGCTCTACCAGCCGATGCCCCACGTCGTGGGTGTGCACCTGACCGGTGAGCTGCCGCGCGGCTCCACCGCCACGGACCTGGTCCTCGTGGTCACGGAGATGCTCCGTCGGCACGGCGTGGTCGGTTCGTTCGTGGAGTTCGCCGGGGACGGCCTGGCGGGCCTGTCACTGGCGGACCGGGCCACGATCAGCAACATGAGCCCGGAGTTCGGCGCCACGGCCACGCTCTTCCCCATCGACGACGAAACGCTCGACTACCTGCGCCTGACGGGACGTTCCGCCGATCGCGTGGCCCTCGTCGAGCGCTACGCGAAGGAGCAGGGGCTGTGGCGGGAGCCGGGCGTCGGGCCGGAGTTCGATGAGACGCTGACGCTTGACCTCGCGACGGTCGAGCCATCCGTGGCGGGTCCCCGCCGGCCCCAGGACCGGGTCCCGCTCCAGCTGCTTCGGGAGAACTTCCAGTCGAACTTCCCGGACGGCCTCGACGATGACGTCGACACCCCACCGAGCGAGGTGGACGAGGCATCGGACGCGTCATTCCCGGCCTCGGATGCCGCGGCCTTCGTGACGACCGGACCGGACGACCATGCCGACGAGCCGGCGGCCCCGGTCGTCGCGGAAGCGCCTCCGGTCGACCGCCGCGCCTACCGTCCGGTGCAGATCTCCGTGGATGGCGAGCGCGCCGCCATCCGGACTGGGTCCGTGGCCATCGCGGCCATCACGTCGTGCACGAACACGTCCAACCCGACGGTCATGATCGGCGCCGGGCTGCTGGCCCGCAACGCCGTCGCGCGCGGGCTGCGCGTGGGTCCGACCGTCAAGACCTCGCTGGCGCCCGGCTCCAGGGCCGTGACCGGCTATCTCGAGGCGGCCGGACTGATGGCTCCACTGGAGACGCTCGGGTTCGCGCTGGCAGGCTACGGATGCACGACCTGCATCGGCAACAGCGGACCGCTGGATGCGCCCATCGCGGCGGCCGTCGAGGCCAACGACCTCGTCGTGGCGGCCGTCCTGTCCGGCAACCGCAACTTCGAGGGCCGGATCCATCCGCTGGCCCGGGCGAGCTACCTCGCATCGCCGCCACTGGTCGTCGCGTTCGCCCTGGCCGGCTGCGTGGACATCGACCTGACGACGGAACCGCTCGGGGTGGGGTCGGACGGATCGCCGGTCTTCCTGACGGACGTCTGGCCGTCCATCGAGGAGGTACGCGAGGTCATCGCCTCGTCCATCGACCCGGACCTGTTCCGGCGAACGTACGCCGTGGTCTTCGAGGGCGACGAACGGTGGCGCGCACTGCCCATCCCGTCCGGCGACCGGTACGCCTGGGCGGACGATTCGACCTACGTGGCCAAGCCGCCATTCTTCGACGGCCTTTCGTTCCAGCCGGCGCCAGTCGCCGACATCAGCGGCGCCCGCGCCCTGGCCGTGCTTGGCGATTCGGTGACGACGGACCACATCTCGCCGGCAGGCTCCATCTCGCCGAGCTCGCCCGCCGGCCAGTGGCTACAGGCTCGCGGGGTCTCGCCGCTGGAGTTCAACTCGTACGGTGCGCGACGCGGTCATCACGAGGTGATGATGCGCGGCACGTTCGCCAACATCCGCCTGCGCAACCGGCTGGTGGAGGGTCGCGAGGGCCCGTTCACGGTCCACCTGCCGTCCGGCGACGAGGGGTTCATCTACGACATCGCGATGCGCTACGGCGACGAAGGCGTGCCGCTGGTCCTGCTGGCCGGTCGCGAGTACGGGTCCGGTTCATCGCGCGACTGGGCAGCCAAGGGCACGGCCCTGCTCGGGATCCGGGCGGTCATCGCTGAGTCGTACGAGCGCATCCACCGCTCCAACCTCGTGGGCATGGGCGTCCTGCCGTTGCAGTTCCCGGCCGGGGTGTCCGCCGCGTCGATCGGCCTGACCGGGCGCGAGACGTTCGCGATCAACGGCCTGGCGCAGGGGCTCCAGCCACGCCAGGTGGTGGCGGTCGTGGCCACCGCGGACGACGGCGCCGAAACGCGCTTCGATGCCATCGCGCGGTTGGACGGCCCGATCGAGGTGGACTACTACCGCCAGGGCGGCATCCTTCCGGCCGTCCTGCGCCGTCTGGCACGCGAGGCCTGACGGCAGACTGGGCACGAAGAAGCCCCCGGGGGAGGACCAGGGGCTTCGTCGCGGAGGAGAGTTACGATCGGTGGGACGCAGCAGACTGTCGCTGCGTGACGCGATCAGCTGGCGGGCGGAAGGATCACCGCGTCGATGACGTGGATGATGCCGTTGGATGCCTCGATGTCCGTCGTGACGACGGTCGCGCTGTCGTTCAGCATGACCATCCCGTCCGACACGCTGATCGCGATCGG
>JBBEBL010000242.1:0-11565 GCA_040882345.1 Chloroflexota bacterium | reverse complement strand
CGGATGATCTCGATGTGCGGGATCTCGCGCAGGCCGCGCAGGATCTTCTCGAGCAGCTTGGGGGCCAGGGTCAGGCCGTCGCCGCCGGAGATCAGCACGTCGCGAACCTGTGGGGTCCGGCGCAGGTACTCCAGCTGGGCCTCGTGGTCGCGGCTGTTGAAGTTCTGGGTGGGGTCGCCCACGATGCGCGACCGCGTGCAGTAGCGGCAGTAGCTGGCGCACTGCGTCGTCACCAGCATCAGGACGCGGTCCGGGTAGCGATGCACAAGCCCCGGCACCGGGGAGTGGCGGTCCTCGGCGAGCGAGTCCTCCATCATCGCCGTGAAGGCCTCGTGCTCGGAGCCGATGGGGATGACCTGGCGGCGTATCGGGTCGTTGGGGTCGTTCGGGTCGATGAGGCTGATGAAGTACGGGGTGATGTCCACCCGGAACTTGTCCGGGGCGGACAGGCCCTCGCGTTCCTCAGGCGTGAGGTTCAGGATCTTCTCGATGTCGGCGAGGTCGTTGACGCGGTGGGAAAGCTGCCAGCGCCAGTCGTTCCACTGCTCGTCCGGGACGTCCTCGAAGATGGGGGCGCGGCGACTGACGGCCGGCTTGCCATCCGCACCGATCGCCTTCGCCGGGTCGGCGAGGTTGACGAACGGGGCCTCCACGAGCGCGCGCTGGCGGTCCTGGTGCGCGGCGGCGGTCTTGATCTCCTGGGCGTCCACGCGGTCGACCTCCGTTCGGGCGCATTCCCGTCTTTGGCGAGTGCATAGAACCTATGCACTCTGCAAGTCGCAGGATGATACCGCGGGGGCGTCGGCCGGTCTACCGGGTCCAGCGGCGGTAGGGACATAGCGATCACCCGTGGACCGTCATGTCGCGCGGCGCCTCGCGTCAGCGGAGGATGGCGAACCCGTCCAGGCTGATGGTCGGCCGACCGCTCGTCCCGCTGACCACGATCCGGATGGTGTGCGTGCCGACGTACGACCAGTGCTTGCGGAAGACGAGTCGACGGGGCAGGTTCAGGTCGTGGCCGGTGTCGACGGTCTTGATGTACACGCCGTCCACGTAGACCTTGGCCTTCCCGAAGCCCGGACCGCGTTCCGCGAGCCAGGCGATGTCCCGGCCGGTGAACGTGAAGCGGACCGCGCGCCCCTCGGCCGTCGCCTCGTGGACGACAGCGCCGAATGCCGTGGGGTCGGCGACGGTCTTCCAGCCGGAGCTGTACCGGACGGCCGTGTTCCCATCCGACACGCGGCGCGGTTTGAAGGTGGGGCCATAGTCCCACGAGCCCACGTTGCCGGCCTTGTCCGTCGCGCGGACGCGGAAGCGGTAACTCTTCCCGTTGGTCAGCTGCTGGATGATCGTCTTCGTGGTGATCGACGGCAGCGTGACCTTGGTCCACGCGCCACCATTGACGCTGCGCTCCAGCCGGTAGCCCTTGATCCCCCAACCCTTGTCCGTCCCGCTCCAGGTGATGCTGACCGGCACGGTCGGGCCGGCGCCACCGCTGGCGAAGCGCTGGATCGGGGCGGTCGTGTTCGGGTCGGTCGTGTCCTTGTAGCGGACCGGCGGGTCGTACATCGCCCCCAGGAGGAGGCTGCTCTGCTCTCGATACCACTGCACGAGCAAGCGGCCAGGCTTCGGCGGCGTGATGGTGAACGTCGAGGACGTGGTCCACTTCTCCCACACGATCGGATCCTCACCCGTTCCAAGGTGGGCCACCCACACGGGGTTTCCTGAGCCAGAGGCACCACCGATGAGGTAGCGGGTGTAGGTCACCGGGGATCCGACGATCGGGGTGTACGTGCTGGGCAAGACCTGAGCGATCGGGAGTGACGAACTGGTGATCCGCCGCTCGGTCGAGTCCACGGACGCGTTGAATCGTTGACGCACGCCACCGAACAACAGCATCCCGCCGTCCGACTGCCGGATGTAAAGCGACACGTTGATCTCGTACTGGCGGACCGGCACCCAGGGCAGGGTGAACGTCCACGGCTGGCAGCGCCCGCTCCGAGCCGGGATGTCGAACAGCAGCGACCCGAACGTCTCGTTGAAGTTCTGGTCGTCGAGCGACGCGTCGTCCCCCCAGCGGAACTCCCATCGACAGCCCCCATTCGATGGCAGCAGGTAGTCGCCCGGCTGATTCGGCGTGATCGTGAACGGATGCCCGGTTGCCGCTGACGCTGACGTGGTCAGGGTCAGGGTCGGATCGCGAAAGATCTGGACGTCGCTGAGGCTCACATTGCCGGCCGCGTCCTTCAAGCCGACGTGGAACGTCACTTCACCAAAAGCGCCCCCGCAGTCGAGTCCACCCGGGCCGTACGGAACAGTGATGCGGGTGGCGTACGCCCGCACCGCCGGTACCGCCTGATCCTCGCAGGCAAAGACCACGCCGGCCACATCGGAGGCGGTAGAAGCGACGACGTCGAAGGTCACGCCGGCGGCATCGTAGTCATACATCTTGACGGTGCCGCTCGGCGGGGTCAGATCGATCGTCAGCGTGGCCGACTTCGCATCGGAGAGGTTGCCGGTCACGTCCTGCCAGCGCACCTCGATGCTGTTGGGTCCCTGGTTCCACCACGGCAGCGGGATCACGAACGACGGGGCGTAGTCGATGACCAGCGGCCCTCCTCCGTTGACCCACAGCTGGACGACGGCGACGCCGGATAGGTCGTCAGTCGCCGGAACGTCGAACCGGACGTTGTTCGGGTCGTTGGTGACGGGCGACCCGCCGTTGACCTTCAGCGTTCCGACCGGCGGTGTCGTGTCGTCGGCGGCAACGATGACCGAGGTCAGTGGCGCCGCGAGCGAGATGGCGAGGAAGACCGCGAGCAGCAAGTTGGTGCGAGAACGCTGAACGAACCGACCCAGCCGACGGGACTCGTCCAGCACGACCACCCCTCCCGAACGAGCCCACGGAGGACTCAGCGGCCCGGAGCCTAGCACGCGGCCGGTTGGTGTCAATACGGAACGTACAGGCCCGCCACGATGTTTGCCGGTGGGCCCCGCGGCAGGGAGCGCCTACTCCCCGATGACCGCCCAGAGCAGGCCCATCATGATGAAGAACCCGCTGAACAGGGCGACCAACCCGAGCGCGCCGTAGGGCGAGCTGGCACCGACATGCGGGACGGTCTGGAGGACGAGTCCGAAGAAGATCGCCCACCCGATGAACAGGAACGTGAACAGGAACTTCGCGTTCGGGTTCGTGACCATGCGGACCCACTTGGCCCCGCCTTCCGCGGCCAGCGCGGACTTCAGGACGATGCCCAGCATCAGGACCACGACGGCCGTGCTGATGAGGAACGGGATGGGTTGCTGGAAGGCGATGAGGAACAGCTGCATCGTGAGCGGGATGCTAGCAGATGGACGGGCGGGTCTGGCGTCCGCGACCGCACCACGCGTGCCCGTCCACGGGGCGCCACTCGGAGTGGCGACTCCAGGACGAACCTGCACGGATGGTGGCCGAAACGGTCGAAACTGGGGGAGTCGCCCTGCACGTTCGTTCGGGAACGGCCACTGGGAGTGTCACCGCGGGGATGAGGAGGGCTGGGTCCAGGGCGGAACCGGCCATCGGGCATACGATGGACCCTGACGGCCATCCGTCGCCGTCACCCACCCGAACCTGACACGTGACCCCTTTCGATCGACTCGGCCGGTTCGTCGTGCGCCGCGCACGCCTCGTCATCGGGGCGTGGGCGCTGCTGCTGCTCGTCGCGCTGACGCTGGCTCCACGTCTGCCGGGCGCCCTGGCGGCCGGCGGCTTCATCCTGGACGACCTCGAATCGGCTCGGGCCAAGACGCTCCTGGAGCAGGAGCTCGGCGCTCCCCCATCGGCGCTCGTCGTCGTCTTCTCCAGCCCCACGCTGGAGGCCGGCACGCCACCGTTCGAACTGGCGGTCGCCGAGGCGATGCGTGACATCCCCGACGCACCCCACGTCGCGCAGGTCGTGTCGCACCTGCTCCAGCCCCGACAGGTCTCCGCGGACCGACACACCGCCTACGACATCGTGCTCCTGGATCTGCCGCCCGACGATTCTCCGGAGGCGCTGCCGATCCTGCGCGAGCGCCTCCGTGACGCTCCGGGCCTGACCGTGGAGCTGGCCGGCGGTCCGGCGTTCTACGGCGACGTCCAGACCGTGTCGGAACAGGATCTCCAGCGCAGCGAGATCATCTCGCTGCCCCTCGCGGCCCTGGCCCTGCTCCTGGTCTTCGGGTCGGTCGTCGCGGCCGGCGTCCCGCTCATCGTCGGAGGAGCGTCCGTGCTCGTGGCCCTCGCGGTCATCTTCCTGATCGCCAGCGTGACCCCGATGAGCATCTTCGTGCTGAACCTGGCGACGCTGCTGGGACTGGGCCTGGGCGTTGACTACTCCCTGCTGATGACCAGCCGCTTCCGCGAGGAGCTGGCGCGCCTGGGTGACGCGCCGGACGCGGTCCCCGATGCCGTGCGCATATCAGTCGCGACCGCGGGCCGGGCTGTCTTCTTCAGCGGACTCACGGTGCTCCTGGGGCTGCTGGGCCTCGTCCTGTTCGAGTTCATGATCCTGCGCTCCGTCGGCATCGCCGGGGCCGTCGTCGTAGCGCTCGCCGTGTCGGCCGCCTTGACCCTGCTGCCGGCCGTGCTCACCCTGCTGGGCCACCGCCTGGACCGACTGGCGATCCGGCGCGTGGACGTCCAGCCCCACGCCGACGGCCCATGGGCACGCCTTGCCCGTCGCGTGATGCGCCGACCCGTTGCGGTCCTCGTGCCGACGCTGGCCTTCCTGATCCTGCTCGGCTCACCGTTCCTCCACGTCCGGTTCAACGCCCCGGACTCCAGCGTCCTGCCGCCCAATGTGCCGTCGCGACAGGCCTTCGACCGACTGCGCGACGAGTTCGGTGAGGGCGAGTTCGCGCCGATCAGCCTGGCCATCCGCACGACCGGACCGGCGACCAGCCCGGACAACCTGGAGCGGCTGCTCGACTACTCGCGGCGACTCGCCGCGGACCCACGGGTGAGTCGGGTGGAGAGCCTGGTGGATGTCGACCGGCGACTCACCCTGGACCAGTATCGACTCCTGTACGGCGATCCCAACGGACCGCGCGACCGGTTCGTGGCGACCGGCCTCGCGGCGACGACCCGCGGCGACCTGACCGCGTTCACGCTCGTCACGCCGTACGGTCCCAACCGCGAGGAGGGGCGAGAACTCGTCGCGGCGCTGCGGACGGGGACCGGCATGCTCGCGCCGCCGGCCGGCATGACCGTGCTCGTCGGTGGCGGCGCGGCGGACGTGGTGGACGTGGTGGAGCGGATCGCCCTGGACTTTCCGCGGACCGCCGCGTTCATCATCCTCACCACGTACCTCGTCCTGTTCGTGCTGCTGCGTTCCGTGGTGCTGCCGGCCAAGGCCCTGGTCATGAACGCCCTGTCGCTGACCGCGAGCTTCGGCGCCCTCGTCTGGATCTTCCAGGACGGCAACCTGAGCGCGATCCTCGGCTTCCAGCCGCTCGGCTTCGTGGAGACCACCCTCCCGGTCATCCTGTTCTGCGTCCTGTTCGGGCTGTCCATGGACTACGAGGTCTTCCTGCTGTCGCGGATGAAGGAGGCCTGGGACCGGACCGGCGACAACACGGAGGCCGTCGCCCGGGGACTGGAACGAAGCGGCAGGATCGTGACCAGCGCCGCTCTCATCGTGGTCGTCGTCGCCGGCTCGTTCGCGTTCGCGGACATCGTGCTGATCAAGGCGCTGGGTCTCGGGGTGGCCGTGGCGGTGGCCCTGGACGCGACCATCGTCCGAGCGCTCGTGGTGCCCTCCACGATGCGCCTCCTTGGCCACTGGAACTGGTGGATGCCGTCGCGCCTGGAGCGCGTCATCGGGAACCGCCTGCCGGCATCCGAGGCCGAGGTGGAGGCCGCACTCCGATGACGACCCAGACGGCTCGCCTGCTCGCGACTGCCCTGGCGGCTCTCCTCCTGGTCGCGGCCTGCACACCCGCGAGCGGCCCCATCCTGGCCAACCCGACCGCCCCACGACCGTCCATCGCTCCACCGACGGCGCCGCCCGCGGCACCGGTGGACCCCACCCCCATCGACCTGCCCCGCGACGACGGCCCACACGACCGCCTGACCGAGTGGTGGTACTACACGGGCCACCTCCAGGGCATGGCCGCCGATGGCACGGAGCGCCGCTTCGGCTTCGAGTACGTCATCTTCCGCGCCGAGCGCGGCAGCTTCCCGACCACCTGGGCCTCGCATCTCGCGATCACCGACGAGACGGCCGACGCGTTCCACTACGCCCAGCGCCTGGAGGTCGGCCCGCAGGTGGATCGCTCACCGCGCGGCGTCACCGGCGAGCTCGTGGGATTCGACCTGTCCCTCTCCGGCATCGACCCGACCGACCCAGCCACGTTCCAGCGACCGCCGTGGGCGATGGCGGGGACGACCGGCACGGACCGACTCCAGGCGTCGCTGGCGCCCGACGAAGCCGCCGCGGCCGGTGTCCCGGGCGGCCTTGGCCTGGACCTGCTCCTGCGCGCCACCAAGCCGCCGGCGCTTCACGACGACGACGGCTGGATCGACTTCGGGCCGGCGGGCGGCTCGTACTACTACTCTCGGACCGCCATGGACGCCACCGGCAACCTCGTCGTGGACGGCGAGATTCTGTCGGTCACGGGCTCCGCCTGGTTCGACCACCAGTGGGGCGACTTCATCAGTGTGGGCGGTGGTGGCTGGGACTGGTTCGCGGTCAACCTGGAGGACGGCACGGACCTGACCATCTCCCTCGTGCGTGACGCCGACGGCAGCTTCCCGCTCATCTACGGCACCCTCGTCGAACCGGACGGCGGCACCCGCCACCTGGACCGCGACGCGTTCAGCGTGGACGTCACCGGGCGCTGGGTCAGCCCGACGACCGGCGCCGACTACCCGGCGGGCTGGACGATCGACATCCCGGGGGAGCGGCTCGTCATCGGACTGGTCCCGACGGTGGCGGACCAGGAGCTCGACACGCGTGCGACGACCGGGGTCGTCTACTGGGAGGGCTCGCAGGTGGTCACGGCGACACGGGATGGGCGTCCACTCGGGGGCCGCGCGTATGTGGAGCTCACCGGGTACGCCCCATCCGAGGTGGGATCTCCCTGACCGTCAGGGGGTCGGCGGCTCCGGGAGCGTGACCGTCGGCAGATCCAGGTCCACCGTCCCGGCGAGGGTCCGCGACCGGGCATCCAGTTCGGGGAGCCCGTGCATGATCGCGAGCACCTCCGCCGCGGCATGCGTATACGCCCCACCGTTGGACAGGGCCGCGGCGAGACCATCGCGCGCGGTCCCGCTGATGGCCCCGTAGAACTCGAGGAGGCCGTCGGACAGTGACGCCCCGGCGTTCCACGCGCCGAGGTCGGGGGCGATCCGCTCGCCGAAGGTGGCATTGGCCGTCATGGCGCGCAGGATCCGTGCGATCTCGACGGACGAGGGGGCGGGCACGGTCAGGAGTGCGGCCAGCCGACCCGCATCGGTGGCAAGGCGCTGGTTGAGCTGCGCCGACTGGCGCAGGGCGGACACCGCCGCGGACGGCAGGGCCGGGGCGATAGGTGCGGCGGAGATGACGGGCGCGGCGGTCGCCAACGGCGCGGTCGTCGCGATCGGCGTCATCACGGCGACCTCGGAGGCGCGGACCAGGAGGAACGCACCGGCCGTGGCACCTCCACCCAGGGCCAGGCCGGCGAGGAGGCCGACGGCCATGAACGCGACCGCCCTGGTCGCACGCACCCCGGCGACCAGGCGCGTGCGGCAGCCCGGGCAGCGCGAGGCACCAGCCGCCAGCGGCCGAGCGCACGCCGGGCAGTCGATGATGTTCGCGTCGGACTCGCCGATCGGGAGCGCCTCGCGCTCCCTCCTGGTTCGAGCAGCCGATCCCGGCAGCGCGTCGATGGTCATGCGGTTCCCTTCGCGATCGGCTGCACCGGTCGTCGTACGGAGTGTTGCGGCCGGCGGGACGACCCGACAGCCGGACGATGGTCCCGTTCCCGTGGGGTACCGCAGCCTGTTCGTGCCGAGCGGCGATACTTGGGCGCATGCGACTCGAACTCACGCACCGGGGTGACTACGCGGTCCGGGCGATGCTGGCCCTGGCGGCCCCGGACGGTGATTGGATGAGCGTGACCCGGATCGCAGGCGCCATGGTCATCCCCGAACGATTCCTGCCGAGGGTCATGCGCGACCTCGTGGACGCCCGCCTGGTAGAGGCAAGGACAGGGCGCAGCGGCGGGTACCGGCTCGCCCGGCCGGCCGCCGCGATCACACTCCTGGATGTCATCGACGCGATCGAGCCCGCGGACGATGAACGGCGCTGCGTGCTGCGCGGCATCCCCTGCGGCGTGGATGGTCGGTGCGCCGTGCATGCCACCTTCGACGAGGCGCGCCAGGCCCACCGCCAGCGGCTGGCGGAGTCAACGCTCGCGGCGCTCGCGGCGCGTCGCTGACGGGTCGGGCCGAGCGGCCCGCTCTCCACGGGCCGGATGGCCCATGGTCTCCCCCGCCGCGCAGTGGCACTATTCGCGTACTATATTGGTATGTGTTTAGCGCCATCCCGGCGTTCGGAGGTGATCCAGATGCGACGTCTTGCTCCCGTCCTCGTCCTCTCTGCCCTGTTCGTGGCCGCGTGCGCGGGCTCCGGGACACCGTCCTGGACGTTCGCACCGGCTTCGCCCGGCGACAGTCCAGCCGCCCCCGGATCCAGCCCGGCTGCGACGCCGGCATCCGGCGGCGCCGTCCTGGGCACGCTGGAAGTCGAGTCGTTCGACCTCGGCTTCACGCCCGCCCAGTTGACCGTTGATGCGCCCGGCCGCTACACGGTCGCGCTGCGCAACACCGGCCAGATCCCCCACGACATCAAGTTCCCGGGCGGTGAGATCGTTGTGGCCGAGGCGGGCCAGACCGCGACCGTGGAGGTAGACATCCCCGCCGGCGGCCTCAGCTTCATCTGCTCCATCCCGGGGCACGAGCAGGCCGGGATGACCGGGTCCGTGGCCGTCTCCGGCCAGGCCGCCGCCAGCCCCGCTCCGGACGACCACGGGGGCCCGGCCCCCACCACCGACATCGTCGCGGATCCGAATGCCCCGGCGCCGGTCACCCACGACGCCACCGCGCCGAAGCGCCTCGCGGGCAAGGTCCACGACATCGAGCTGGTCATGACCGAGCAGACGATGACCGTCGCCACCGGGTTCGTCCAGAAGGTCTGGACGTTCGGCGGGACGGTGCCCGGCCCGGTGATCCGGGTGAAGGTGGGCGACACCATCCGCGTGACCCTCAAGAACCCCGTGGAGAACCAGCTCCCCCACTCCATCGACTTCCACTCCAGCCAGGTCGCCTGGAACGACGAGATGCGCTCCATCCTGCCCGGCGAGGAGCTGGTCTACGAATGGACGGCCGACTACGCCGGCGTGTGGATGTACCACTGCGGCACGTCGCCGGCCCTCCACCACATCGCCAACGGCATGTACGGCATGGTCATCGTGGAGCCGGAGGAAGGGCTCCCGCCGGTCGACCGCGAGTTCGCGTTGGTCCAGAGCGAGTGGTACCTGGGGCCGCAGGGCGAGCCGACTGACCTGACCAAGGCGATGGCGGCCGCTCCGGCACCCGACTTCGTCGTCTTCAACGGCGTCGCCAACCAGTACGTGGACGCGCCGCTGACCGTCGAGACCGGTGAGACCGTGCGGGTGTTCGTCCTGAATGCCGGTCCCAGCGTGGACAGTTCGTTCCACATCGTCGGGACGATCTTCAACACCGTCATCAAGGAGGGCGTGACCCTGGCCAAGGGCAATGCCGGGAACTGGGGCGCCCAGGCCGTGGACCTGTCGCCCGCCCAGGGCGCGATCGTCGAGTTCACGACCGCCGAGGACGGTCTCTACCCCGTGGTGACTCACGCGTTCAACTTCGTGGGACGTGGCGCCCTCGGCCTGATCCAGGCCGGCGACGGCGACCCGACGAACTAGGTCCAGTCCCATGTCCGAGCGGGCCCTGCCCGTCCTCGACCTGCAGGCCCCCGCCGACGCGGGGGCCTGTTGCGGTGCCTGCGCGAGCGCCGAGGCGGCATCCCTGGCCGCAGATGCGGCGTCGCTGCCGGTGTCGGCGCTGGCGGCGGCCCTTCCCCTCGTGGTCCCGCGTCACCGGATCGACCGGGACGCAGATCGCCGGGTCACCTTTGGGGGGCTCGGCCTCGCCGGGGGGTTCCTTGGGCTCGCCGTGCTTGGGCTCGCCCACCTCGTGGTCGGTCGGACCGGCCTGTGGGTGCCCCTCCACCTGGCCATGGCTGGTGGCGCCAGCACCGCGATCGCGGCGGTCATGCCGTTCTTCACCGCGGCGCTGGCCGGCGCCCCACCCCTCGCCGCCCGGTGGCGCGGTCTGGCCATCGGGTGCGTGGCCGGCGGCGCACTGGTCGTGTCCGTGGCCGTCCCGGCGGGCTGGACGGGGCTCGCGCTGGCCGCAGGATCGACCTACGTCGCGGGGATCGGCCTCGTGGCGCTCGTAGCGGTGTGGCCGCTTCGCGCGGCCCTTGGGGTCCGCCGACCGCTCGTCGAGATCGCGTACGTGGCGGCGCTGGTCCAGGTGACGATCGGGGCGACCATTGCGCTGGCGCTCGTGGCCGGCATCCCCGCGGTTGCCGCGAACTGGGCCATGCTCAAGCCGGCGCACGCGTGGCTGAACGTCTTCGGGTTCCTGGCCGTGGTCATCGCCGCAAGCCTCTTCCACCTGGCGCCGACCGTGGCCGGCGGCCGGATCAAGCCTCGCCGCAGCGCGGTGACGGCAATCGCCGGCCTCCTCGCCGGTCCGCCACTCGTCGCCGCGGGGCTGGTGCTTGCGGCGGATCCGGTCGTGCGGGTTGGCGCCGCCGTGGAACTCGCTGGTGCGGTCGCGCTGGTCACCCACGCGGCGGTGGTCCGTCGGGACGGTGGCATGTGGACCACGGATCCAGGGTGGCACCGATTCACCGGCTGGAGCCTCGTCGCCGCCCCGGCCTGGCTGCTCGCTGCGGTCGCGATCGCGGCCGGTCGGCTGCTCTGGCTGGGGGCCGATCCGGCGGCGTGGTCCGTCGCACTGATCGCGGCACCGCTAGCGCTGGGTTTCGTCGTGCAGGTCGTCATCGGGTCGTGGACCCACCTCGTCCCCGCCATCGGGCCCGGAGACATGGCCGTCCATGCCAGACAGCGGGTCGTCCTCGGCCGGATGGCCGCCGCCCGGGTGGTGGCCCTCAACCTGGGGGTCGGTCTGGCCGCGCTCGGCGCCATCGGCGGTGAGCCGCTCCTGATCGGGTTCGGACTCGCCCTCATCGTCCCGTCGGTCGCGGGTGCGCTCGTGCTCCTCGCCTGGTCGGCGGGGATGGGGCGTCGAGTCAGACCGTGATCACGACGGCCGTGGCCGTCTGGAGCACGTGCAGGTCCAGCCGGGCGAGCAGGCACGCCTCGCTCGTCGGCTCGAACAGTCGGCGACACGCATCCCAGTCCCGGCGAAGCCACCGCCGTGAGGCCGGATCCGCAAGCCAGGCCACGATCGCGTGCAGGTAGCGTCGCTCGATCTCGGTCAGCGGCGCGACCCGCTCCCAGATC
>JBBEBL010000241.1:1468-11764 GCA_040882345.1 Chloroflexota bacterium | reverse complement strand
AGCGACCTCGCCATCCTCGACCTCATCGCCCGGGTGGGCCTGGAGTCGGGCGACCTGGAGGACGACCTCGGCCGGATCGCGGAGGCCATCCGGTCGGCCGGCGAGCACCCGCTGGTCGCCATCTGGGAGCTGCGCGGCGAGCGCCTGACGCCCGTCGCGACCGCCGCCGAACCCGGACGCCCGTTCCCTCGCCTCCTGGACCTGCCGAAAAGCTACGGCGTCCTGGGCCGTGCCCTTGATGCCACGCCGCGCGGTGCCAAGGACCGGGGCCGGGCGACGGCAGCGGCCGTCACGGCCGAGGCGCGCGAGCGGGTGACCCTGACCATGCTTCCCGGCGAACGATCCGAGGTGGCGGCTGCGATCCCGGCTCGCGACGGGCCGTGGGGTGTGCTGCTCATCGTTGTCGACAGACCAAGCGCGGTGGACGCCATCGACCAGGAGCTGGCGGCGGTCCTCGCGGACAGCATCGGTCCGCTCGTCGGTATGGCCCGCCGCGAGGAGGAGGTCGTGCACCTCATCCACCGAGCGGACGCATTGCGCCGCGTGGCCGGGGATATCGGGAGTCGACTGGACCTGGACCGCATCCTGTCCGGCCTCGTGGACCACGCGATGGTCCTTTTCGAAGGGGATCGGGCCGCGGTCTTCCTCCGGCGGCCGGACGGCCAGGACGTCGCCGAAGTGAGTCGCGGACTGTCCACCGGCTACCTGAACGCCGTCCGGCAGCATCAACGGCGGTCGCTGACCGCCGCGGCCGTCGCCGCCCGCCGGCCGCTGTTCGCCGTGGACTACCGCAACGACCCTCGTGGCGCGGATGTCCGGGCGGCCGTCGTCCAGGAGGGCTACGACACGATGTGCACGGCGCCGCTCATGGACGGAACGACGCTGTTGGGCACGCTCAACGTGTACCACGACCGGCCCCATGCGTGGACCAACGACGAGCTGGACTCCATCGCCGCTCTGGCGACCCAGGCCAGCGTGGCCATCCGGACCGCACAGAACTTCCAGCAGATGGCGACGTGGACCGCCCAGCTCCAGTCGATCCAGCAGCTGGGCACACGCCTGAGTCGGCTGTCCAGCGTCCGCGAGATCGGCCACGCCATCGCCACAGAGCTCCGCCAGGTCATCGACTACCACAACGTCCGCGTCTATCGGCTCGCCGGCGGCGACCTCGTGCCGGTAGCCATGCTTGGGCAGGTCGGCGAGTACGTGGACGAGACCGCGGACCAGCTGCGCGTCGCCGTCGGCGAGGGCATCACCGGGTGGGTGGCAGAGCACCGTATCGCACAGAACCTGCCGGATGCCGCCGCGGATCCGCGAGCCAACACCATCCCGGGTACGGAAGCCGACCTCGACGAGTCCCTGCTGCTGGCTCCGATGCTCTTCGAGGAGCAGGTACTCGGCGTGCTCGTGCTGGCCAAGCTCGGCCTGCACCAGTTCAGCGACGACGATCTGCGCCTGCTCGTGATCTACGCGAGCTTCGCGGCGCAGGCGATGGCCAACGCGGACTCCACACATCGACTCCGCGAGCAGTCTGCAGCGCTGGAGCGCCAGGTCCGCAGCCAGCGGGAGCTCCTGCTCATCACCGAGTCCATCCTCACGACCTACGATGCGCGCGAGGTGCTGGACAGCATCACGGAGCGGCTGGGTGGCCTGATCGCCTGCGACAACATCGCCATCGAGGTCGTGGATCCCGCGACGGGCACGCTCACCCCACTGACGGCGCGCGGTGTCCACGCCGCGCACTACCTTGAGCCGTGGGAGCCCGGCGAGAAAGGCATCGCGACGTGGGTCGTGGACCACGGTGAGCCCGTGTACATCGAGGACGAGCGTATCGACCCCCGGGTCAATCACTTCCGTGAAACGGACTCGGTGGACGGCAGCCTCATCGTCGTGCCCCTGCGTGGGCGCGCCGGGACGAAGGGGGTCCTGACCATCGAGCGGGTGGGGGTCGGCAACACGTTCAGCGCAGAAGAGTTCGACCTGGTCAAGCTGTTCGCCGCGCAGGTCTCCATCGCACTCCAGAACGCCGAGGTCTTCCAGGCGGTCGAGATTCGCGCGCAGACCGACGATCTGACGGGTCTGTTCAACCATCGGACGTTCGTGGACCACCTGGAGCGGCTGGCCCGCGAGGGGTCGCCGTTCGGCCTGATCATGCTGGACCTCGACGACTTCCGTGACGTCAACAATTCGATGGGTCATCAGGCGGGCAACGTCCTGCTCCAGCGCATCGGGGCCGAACTGGTGCGCGCCGGCCGGGACACGGACCTCGTGTTCCGCTACGGCGGCGACGAGTTCGCGTTCCTGCTCCCGTACACGGACACGACAGGCTCGCTGCACGTGGCGGAGCGAGCGCGGAACGCGGTCAAGGCCCTCGGCAGCAAGGTCACCGCGTCCATCGGCGTGGCGACGTTCCCGACCGACGGTTCCACCGCGGTCGAAGCCCTGCTGGCGGCCGACCGGGCCTGCTTCGTCGCGAAGCGCAGCGGGCGGGACCGCGTCGCCACGGCCGCAGAGGGCCTCGCCCTCGCCGCCGAGTTCTCGTTGCAGGCGCCCACGCCGGTGGATCCCGCGGGCCCGGACGGCAGCGGTCCGGTCCAGGGCTGACCGGGCCGGACCCGTCACCGATCCGCGGCGAGAACCGTCACGATGGGTGCGATGATCGCCCTTGCGCGCCGCCTTGCAACCCCGCTCGCGATGGTCATCGTGCTGGCCGTGGTCCTGACCGGCTGCGTCCCGGACCCGGTGGGCCGCGAGACGCCGACGCCGGCGTCCCCTGCCCCCTCCGGCACCGCCGCCCAGAGCCCGGTCCCGACGGGTCCGACCCCGCCGCCATCGTTCGTCCGCCCCACGGCGACGCCGCTGCCGACGTTCTTCGTCCACGTCGTCGCCGCCGGCGACTCGCTCACGTCCATCGCCCGGCGATACGGCACGACACCCTTCAGCCTCGCCGTCTGGAACCGCGACACGTACCCGTCACTCGACCCGGAGTCGGACGGCTATGCGCCCGACCGCATCCAGGTGGGCTGGCTGCTGCGCCTGATCCCGGGCAGGGAGGTGGATTCGGAGGTCCTGCTGGACCCGACCGCGAGCCCCATGACACCGCCGGCCACGCCGGGGCCCACGCCGGCGCCCACGACGTCCGGTGCCGCGACCCCTCGTCCGTCACTCAGCGGCGCGGCCACGGTCGTCCGCCACGGATCCCGGTCCGCGCCAACGGTGGCCTTGACCTTCGACATGGGCGGGCGACTGGACCCGGCCCTGGACATCCTGGGCTGGCTCGTCCTGAACGACGTCCCGGCCACGATCTTCCCGACGGGCAAGACCGGCACGGGAACCTCCCAGGGCATGGCGGCGCTGGACATCGTGGCCTCGCACCGCGACCTGTTCGACCTCGGCAATCACTCGTGGTCGCATCCCGACTTCCGCGACCTGGATGCGGCGGCCATGCGCGACCAGCTGGAGCGGACCGAATCGGCGCTGCTCGCGACGATCAACATGTCCACTCGACCGTGGTTCCGTCCGCCGTTCGGCGGCCTTGATGACCAGATCCCGGCCGTGGTCGGTGCCGCGGGCTGGAGTCATATCGTCATGTGGGACGTGGACACCATCGACTGGCGGCCGCTGAGCGATGGCGGCCCCACCGCCGCGGACATGGTGGACAAGGTCGTGTCGAAGTCCCAGGGCGGGTCCATCGTGCTCATGCACCTCGGCGGCTACAGCACCCTGGAAGCGCTGCCGGGGATCGTGGACGGGCTGCGAACCCGGGGTCTGACGCCGGTCACGCTGCAGACGATGTTCGGCGGCTGACGTCAGGGGCACTGACGTCAGAGGCGACCCGCCTCGATCACCCGCTGCAGGAACTGGCGCGTCCGCGGCTCGGTCGGTTCCCGGAAGATGCGGTCGGGCGGACCCTCCTCGATGATCCGGCCACCGTCCAGGAACGCGACGCGCTTCGCGATGTCCCGGGCGAATCCCATCTCGTGGGTCGCGATGACCATGGTCATCCCGGCGCCGGCCAGCTCGCGGATCACGTTCAACACCTCCGCGACGAGCTCCGGATCCAGGGCGCTGGTGATCTCGTCCAGGAGGAGCAGCTCCGGCTCCATGGCCAGGGCGCGGACGATGGCGACGCGCTGCTGCTGGCCACCCGATAGCCGGTCGGAGTACTCGAGCCGCTTGTCCGCCAGGCCGAACCGCTCCAGCAGCGCCGTGGCGTCGCGCTCCGCGTCCGCCCGTGAGCGGCGCAGGACCTTCCGTGGCGCGAGGGTCACGTTGTCCAGCACGGACATGTGCGGGAAGAGGTTGAACGCCTGGAACACGATGCCGATCCGTCGTCGGATGCGGTCCACGTCCACGCCCGGGGCCGTGATCTCATCGTCGTCGATGAAGATGCGCCCCTCGTCGATCGGCTCCAGCAGGTTGATGCAGCGCAGGAGCGTTGACTTCCCGGAGCCCGAGGCGCCGATGAGGCAGACGACCTCGTGCCGGTCCACGGTGAGGTCGATGCCGCGCAGTACCTCGTTGGGCCCGAATGACTTGCGCAGGCCCTGGATGCGGACGACCGCCGGCTCACTCATCGCGGACCACCCGCGGCCTGTCGTCGTCGATCTCGTGCGATGAGCCAGTCCGTCAGGCGACTGAGCGGCAGGGTGAGGACGATGAACACGAGCGCGACGGCGAGGTACGGAGTGAAGTTGAACGTGGACGCCTGGCGGATCTGGGCCGTCCGGAAGATCTCCACGACACCGATGAACGAGACCAGGACGGTGTCCTTCTGGAGGCCGATGAAGTCGTTGAGGAGCGGCGGGATGACGCGCCTGACGGCCTGCGGCACGATCACGTAGCGAAGCGCCTGGAAGCGACTCAGGCCCAGGGACCGGGCGGCGGCCTCCTGGCTGGGATGGACGGACTCGATGCCCGCCCGGAAGACCTCCGACACGTATGCCGAGTACACGAGGGTCAGCGTCACGATCGCCCAGAAGAACGGCTCGATGGGGATGCCGGCGAGCCCCAGCCCCGGCCCGCCGAATCCGAGCGCGAAGATGATCACCAGCCCCGGGATCGCCCGGAAGACGTCGACGTAGACGGTCGCCATCGCCCGGAACGGGAACAGCGCGGGGCCGGGCAGGGAACGCAGGACCGCCAGCAGCAACCCGAACGCCAGGATGAACACCTCGGCGATGAGGAACAGCTGGACGTTGATCCGGAACGCGCCGATGACGTTGGGGAGCGTGCGCTCGAAGATCGCGCGGTCAAGGAACGAGCGCTGCACGCCCTCCCAGCCCGGCGAGTTGACGACCACCCAGCCGACCGCGCCGAAGACGACGATCGTGCTTGCGGTCCCGATCGCGAGCGAGCGCAGGAGCTGGGCGCGATCGCTGCGACGGCGCCCTCCGAGCGCCGGGCCGCGCGGCTCCACCGGTAGCGATGGGCCGCGCGGACCGAGGAGTCGTCCCACGACGGCGGGACCGGTGGGCGACCGGCGCTAGGGCTGGAAGACCGGCGCGTCCGCCTTGTCCGACAGCCACTCCTGGGTGACGGCCGCCAGGCGCCCATCCGCGTCCATCGCGGCGATGGCGGCGTTGACGCACGGCGTCAGCGGACTGTCCTTTCCGAGAACCACGCTGAAGTACTCGGCGTCGGCGCCGGTCGGGCTCGGGAACTGGCCGACGATCACGCCGTCGTCCAGCTGGACCGCGGTGATGAAGAAGGCCGTCGGCAGGTCCACCACGATGGCATCGATCTGGCCGACCTTGAGGGCCTCGATCGCGGCGTCGGTCGTGTCGTAGACGGACGTCTCCGTCGTCGGGGCGACGATATTGGTGATGGCGTCAAGGCTCGTCGTCCCGACCTGCACCCCGAACTTGACGGACTTGAGGTCGGCGATGGTGGTCGCAGCGGCAGCCGGCGTGCCCGCCCGGGCGACGACCGACTGGTTCACGAAGTAGTAGCCCTGGGACATGTCCACGTTCTGGGCCCGCTCGGGCTTGTACGAGATCTGGTTGATGTCGATGTCGAAGGCCTTCGGACCTGGCGCGAACGAGGTCTCGAACGGAACGACGGTCCAGACGACCTCCTCGGCGGCGAAACCGAGTTCGTCGGCGAGGGCGTAGGCGAAGGCGCCCTCGAACCCGCCACCGGTCGTCGGGTCGCCGAGCTCCCACGGTGCCGTGGGCGACTCGGAGAACTCGAAGTAGGGCGGATAGGCCGGATTGCCCGTGCCGATCGTGAGCGTGCCCGGCGCGACCAGCGCGAGGTTCTCCTTGGCGCAGGCATCCGGTGTCGGGGCGGCCGTGGCCGGCGCGTCAGACGCGGGCGGCGGGGTGGCTGGCGCCGCGCTCGCCGGGGTCGCGCTGGCGCCGCCGTCGGAGCAGGCGAGGACCAGGATCGCGATGACGGCGAGGGCCACCAGGCGGATCGTGCTGGACATGTGTTGGACTCCTCCCAAGGGTCGAGTGACGCGCGAGAGTGTACCCGGGGAACGCCTAGACGTCAGGTAGGAGATGGCCACCGCTTCGCTCGCCAGTCCGACGTCCAGTTGCGACGTACGACTGCCAGTCGTGGTACGCGGCGACCAGCGGCGACCGGCGGCAACGGTGCGGCGCTCAACGGCTCTCACGTCGCGAGGTACGACCCCCGGTCGTGCTATGTGCGCGATCGTGTCCCGGCGCGG
Organism: Chloroflexota bacterium; assembly: GCA_040882345.1. Lineage (GTDB taxonomy): Bacteria > Chloroflexota > Limnocylindria > Limnocylindrales > CSP1-4 > SPCO01. The sequence goes on along the minus strand of JBBEBL010000241.1, from coordinate 5,091 downwards.
GTCGAGCGTGGCGAGTCGCACGTCGATCGGCGGTGCGTCAGCGCATACCACGACTCCCGGTCGTGGATCGCGACATCGGCGGGACGGGAGGGCCGCGGACGGGATAGCGGCGATCGTGCCGAAGCGGCGCCGGGAGGAGGATCGGCGCCGCTGTTTGCGCGGAGCCGCGCGATCGCTGCTTCTACGCCGTCGGCCTCGGGTTGGATCGCCGGAGTCGCCGATCGACCACCAGGCCACTCGCCACGAAGGCTGCGAGGAGGGCGAGCCAGCTCGCACCTCGTGTCGGCGCATCGTCCGTGGCGGTTTCCGGTGGATTGAGGTGGGCGAGCGACAGGATGGCAGAGGTTGTTGAGGCGTCCCGCATCGCCTGCGTGATCCAGATGTCCTCGGTGTTCTCTCCGAGCGCGTCGGCGTAGTAGGCCCACCGGCCGTCTTCACCCTTCCACATGAGGAAGTCGCCCCACAGCGGATCACGAGGCAGGAACGTGGTATAGAGGTGCTCGGACAGGATGAAGAGCCGGTCGCCCGACTGCAGCTGGTCGCCGCGGATGCCATGGCAGCCTGCTGACCAGCCGTCGAACGTGAGCGCGTCCGGGACGTCACCGCGATACACCTGAACGGTAGCCAGCTCGAGGTGCCAGTCGAACGGTGCGTTGTCGGGGACGGCAGGTCCGACTGCCTCGGAGGCCTCGACGACCGTAGCCGTGAAGGCGTAGCGGACGTTGAGCTTCGTGTCGTCGGGACCCGGGGGACACTCCGCCAGAACGGCCGTGGCGCCGAGAGCCAGCGCCGAGATCGCAAGCAGTGCAGCTGCCAGGCTGGAACGAACGATCCTCAAGGCATGCCCCTTGCCAGCATCTGTGAGCGTCGACGCCACTACACCTCGTGGTGTGACGAGTGACGTCAGTCTGCCTCACATGCTCGACGCCGTCGACCGTCCCAGCCGAGCCGGAGCGACCGGGGGCTGCGGCTGACCCGGGGGACCGACAAGACCCCCGACCCGGGGAGGAGGATCCGGGTCGAGGGCCGTGTCGGGCCGATGCAGCGTTGCGCCTCATGGAGGATCGGCGCCGCTTCGGCGGTGTGATCGGTCGGGCGGGAGGAGGGTGCTCGCCGTCGCGATCGGGTGATGTCGTTCGTCCGCCGCTGTCCGGTGAGTCCGGTGCGGTACGGATATGTTCGCCGTGGACGCCACCCACCGGCGATGACCCGACGGTCCTGTCCGGGACGGTACTTGCGCCTACCCGCTGGCGCCCGTCGGTAGACTCGGGAGGTGCGCGTCCGCCGCTTCGAGCTCCGACTCATCGCTACAGGCCTGGTCGTGGCCTGGGCCGCGGCCGCGGCGGTCGTGATCCTGACGTATCGACCGGGCGGGCCGCTGGACCTCGCGGTCGGGCTGGCGATGCTCGTGCCCATCGCGATCTCCGGCTCCGCCCTGATCTGGCCGCCGGTGGCCCGCGGGGAAGGGGCCTTCCCGTTGATGGTCTCCCTCGGTGCGGGCTCCCTGCTGGTGCTGCTGCCGTCCATCGGCGGCGTGCTGGAGCAGCTGCTGGCTCTCGGGTCGCGGACGCTCATGCCGTCACTCGAGGCGGCGTATCCGTGGTTCCTGGCCCTGGCCGGGACGAGCCTCTTCTCGGGTTTCGGCCTCGCCCGCCGCCTGGACGGCGGGATGGCCCTTCGTCGCCGTCGGTTCGTGGCGGGATTCGCGATGGCGACCACGTTGACGCTCGCCGCCGGCGGGCTGTTCGCTGGCGTGACCATCGCCAACGAACTCGCGCTCCGGGACCGGCCGTCCACGGGCCCTTCCAGGTTCGGGCCGACGGGCCTGGATCATGAGCCGGTGGCATGCGACGCGCGGATCAGTGCCGGGCCGGCGGCCCGGGTCGTCGCGCGGTACGCCGCCACGGCGAACCTGCGGCCCATCGGGAGCGTCGACCTCGCCGGCCTGCGCTCGGGGACCGACCTGCGCTGGCTGGCATATGTGGCGACGAGTCGGGAGCTCGGCCAGTACGGTTCGGCGCGCCGCGGCGACCGGGCCTGGTCGCGGACGCCGGCGATCGGCTGGGACGCCGTCGCGCCGGCCGCCGTTGCCGATGCGACCGTGGACCTGCGGGCCGTGGAGATCGCCCTGACCGATGGCAATCGGGCGACCGCCGAGGACCGCGGTGTCGAGGTGCTGGAAGGAGCCTCAGCACGGCGTTGCCGGATCGCCGTGGACGGTGCGACATTCCTCGCCGCGTTCCCGCAGGTCCGCTGGCTGGTGGGACCCGCAACGCTGGATCGCTGGCGTGGCCAGGTGGACTATTGGATCTTCCTTGACGACCAGGTGGGCCAGATCGCGGGAACGGCCGGTGGGGAGGCCGTGGGGATCCGGGCGGAGGCCCTCCAGGCCACGGTGGAGGTCCACATCACCGCCACGGAGCGGCACCGCGACTTCGTCATCTATCCTCCGGCTCCATGACCTCCTTCGATGGCGATCCCAGACCTTCCGGCAAGCGCGACCGCCTTGCCCGGATGCTGCGCGTCGTCACCTTGCTGCGAGGCAACCCGGACGGGATCCGCCCGAGCGAGATCGCCCGGCGCGTCGGCGTCGCGACGAGGACGGTCTATCGGGACCTGCGAGCTTTGGAGGACGAGGTCGGCGTCGCTGTCTGGTCGGGCGACGGGCTGTGGGGCGTCATCGGCGAGGAATTCCTCCCGCCGCTGAAGCTCACCCTGGACGAGGCGATGGCGGTCGTGCTCTCGTCGCGCCTGATGGTCCGCTACGTGGACAAGTACGACCCGGATCTGGCTGCCGCGTTCGAGAAGCTGGAGGAGGTCCTGCCGCGCCCACTGGCCGAGCACGTGGAACGCACGCTGGACGTCCTGTCACAGCATCCTCGCGACGCCGCGTTCAGCGAGCGGGTCCACCAACTGACACGGGCGTGGGCGGAACGCCGCATCGTCAACCTGGCGTACGAGCCCGCGCGCTACGGGCCCGGGTCGGCTGCCCGCCAGGCGATCGTCCACCCGTACCTCATCGAGCCGTCGCTCCAGACCCATGCCCTGTACCTGATCGGTTGGGACGAGACGAGGGGCGGGCTGCGCACGTTCAAGATCGAGCGGATCCGCAGCGTGGCGCTCACGCCGCGGACGTTCGAGCCACCGGAGGCGGGTGTCCTGGAGCGCGATCTGCGGCGGGCATGGGACATCATCGCGGACCAGCCGCCGACGGACGTCGTGCTGCGCTTCGCGCCGGCGGTGGCCGACCGGGTCGGCGAGACCACCTGGCACCAGACCCAGCGGCTGGAGCCGCAGGCCGACGGATCCGTCGTGTTCCGAGCAACGGTCGCCGGCACCATCGAGATCCGGCTGTGGATCCTGTCGTGGGGTGAGGATGTGGAGGTGCTGGAGCCTGCCGCTCTGCGCGATGACGTCGCGGGCACCCTGGAGCGGGCGGCGCGCCGCTACACGACCTGATCGGCGGCGCGCGGGCGCGGTACCTTGGGCACGTGGACGAGCGCTTCGAAGATCCTGGTCCTCTGACCGCCGGTCGCCGACATCCGTTCGCGGCCGTCAACCTCATCAGTGACCCGATCCACGGCTACATCGAACTGACCAAGCGGCTCGACGCCGACGAGTCG
>JBBEBL010000241.1:0-1368 GCA_040882345.1 Chloroflexota bacterium | reverse complement strand
TGACCCGATCCACGGCTACATCGAACTGACCAAGCGGCTCGACGCCGACGAGTCGGCCGCTGCGGGTCTGCCGGTCGAGGACGTCGCGGAGGAGGACCTCCTCGACAGTGCGTGGCTCCAGCGACTCCGGCGGATCAGCCAGCTCCAGAGCGCGCGTTGGGTCTTCCCGACGGCCGAGCACTCGCGCTTCACCCACGGCCTTGGCGTGATGCACGAGGCGGGGTTGTGGGCGCGGTCCCTCTACCCCAGCCTGCGGAGCGCCATGCCAGGAGCGGCGCCCGGCGAGCCGATCCCGTCGGAGGGCCTGGTCGTCGAGACGATGCGGATGGCGGGGCTGCTGCACGACGTGGGCCACGGTCCGTTCGCCCACTTCTTCGACGACCACGTCCTGGCCGACTTCCCCGCCCCGGCCGACCCGCGTCGGCCCGGCGACAAGCGCCTGACCCACGAGGACCTCAGCCAGCGGATCATCGAGGACGAGCTCGGGTCGCTCCTCCGCGGACTGCGTCGGGCGCCGGGGGCCGTCCCGGAGCGGGACGCGTTCGCCGACGGCGAGACGATCGATCCGAGCTGGGTGGCGTTCCTCATCGCCAAGCCGGCGCTCGCGGATGTCTCCATGCCACGCTGGGTGCGCTGGCTCGCGCCGCTGCTGTCAGGGGTCTTCACGGTGGACAACCTGGACTACGTCCGCCGCGATGCCTACCTCACCGGCGTGGCGGCCGGGCCCGTGGACGTTGACCGGCTGCGCCGCTACACGTTCATCTCCGACCGCGGCCTGACCCTGTACGAGCCGGGCCTTGGAGCACTGGAGATGTTCCTGACCGCTCGGCGGTTCATGTACCAGCAGGTCTACTTCCACCGGACGGTCCGCGCCATCGACCTCGATCTCGCCGGGGTCTTCGGACCGTCCATCCGGGCGATCTTCGGCGACGGTTCCCCGGCCGATCGACTTCCTGCCTACGCCGACCTGGACGAGTACGCCCTCCTCCACCAGGCGGCCCGCTGGGCTCGTGGCCTCGACGTCGGGCAGGTGGGGCCGGAGGTCGCCGACGCGTGGCGGGCGATCCTGCTGCGCCAGCCGACCTGGCGCGCCGAGGCGGAGATCCGGGCCGAGTACGAGGCCGGGTCGTACCCGGAGGCGCTCGTGGCATCCCTTGGGAGTGCCGATCCGGGCCGCATCGCGATCGACCTCGCCGTCGTTGACGCGCGGCCGGCGGATCCGGCCTCCACGGACGGGCTGCTCGCGCTGGAGACGCGGGACGGATCGGGCGGGTCCATGGCGGCGGCGCTCGCGTCCATCCCGGCCTGGTGGCTCATCGGCCGACGGTACCGGCGGCGCTGAGGAGCCGCCGCGACCCGCCGCGACCC
>JBBEBL010000240.1:0-1907 GCA_040882345.1 Chloroflexota bacterium | reverse complement strand
GTGCCCGGTTCGTCTTCGACGCGGACCTGCTGCCCGCTCTGCCGGGCGCACTGGAGGCGGCCGCGGTGGGCGTGGAGACGGGCGGAGCGGCCCACAATCGTCGGTTCGTGGCCGCGGACCTGACCGTCGCCAACGTCGTGCCCGCGGAGATCGTGACCCTGGCTCACGACCCACAGACGTCCGGCGGGCTGCTGGCGGCGGTCGCAACGGCGGACGTGGACGACATGATCCGCTCGCTCAACGCGGCCGGAGTGCAGGCGTGGCGCGTGGGCCGGGTGGAGGCCGGGCCGGCGTCCCTCGCGCTGCGCTGACCGACGAACTCACCCGTCAGGCCCGCCGTATCGATCACCCGGGGACTGTTATGGCCGTTGCCATGGCTGGCGACGCCCCTTCGCGCCATAACGCACACCCCGTGACGACTTGAGGTCGAGATCCGCCGAGCGTGGCGCCATCATCGGCCGTAGCGGTCCGTCGGTGGCAGTTCTGCCGCCGCGGGGGGCGGGGCTGTGGCCGGGGACCGGGCGTCCCACCCCCGGCCTCGCGGTACACTCCCTTCGTCAACCCCCGCAGGAGGCCATCGCCCGTGGCGAAGCCCTATGTGCGACTGACCCAGCCCCTCGTGCGCGACACGAAGGACGGTGAGCTTCGACCCGCGACGTGGGACGAGGCGCTGGATCGCGTCGTCGCCGGATTCCAGGCCGCAAGAGCGGCCCACGGCCCGACGACCTTCGGCACCTTCAGCTGCAGCAAGGCGACCAACGAGGTCAACTTCGCGGCACAGAAGTTCAGCCGGACGATCCTGGGCAGCAACAACATCGACAGCTGCAACCGCACCTGACACGCCCCCAGTGTCGCCGGTCTGGCGACCGTGTTCGGTGCCGGTGGCGGCACAAGTTCATATCGTGAGGTCGAGGACACGGATCTGGTCGTCCTGTGGGGCAGCAACGCCCGCGAGACGCATCCCATCTTCTTCCACCACGTCCTGAAGGCCGTCCACAAGGGGGCGCGCCTGTACGCGGTCGACCCGCGGCGCACGTCGAGCGCCGAGTGGGCGGACGGCTGGCTAGGGTTGGATGTCGGGTCGGACATCGCGCTGGCCAACGCCGTCGGCCGCGAGATCATCGCCGCCGGCCTCGCGAACCGCGAGTTCATCGACCGCGCGACCTCCGACTTCGAGGCGTACAAGGCCAAGGTGGAGAGCTACACGCTCGACTACGCCGAGCGCGAGACCGGTGTCCCGGCCGCGTCCATCCGTGAGCTTGCCCACGCCTTCGCGACGGCGCCCCGCGCGATGATCTGTTGGACACTGGGCATCACCGAGCACCACAACGCGGTGGACAACGTGCTCGCTCTGATCTCGCTCGTGCTGCTGACCGGCCACGTCGGTCGCTACGGGAGCGGCGTCAACCCGCTCCGTGGCCAGAACAACGTCCAGGGCGGTGGCGACATGGGCGCGCTGCCGGACCGGCTGCCGGGGTTCCAGCACGTCGAGAACGACGAGCTGCGGGCGAAGTTCGACGCGGAGTGGGGCGTCCTGGTCCCGCCGAGGCGCGGCTGGCACCTGTCCGGGATGTTCGACGCGATGGAGCGCGGTGAGCTGACCGCGGTCTACTGCATCGGGGAGAATCCGATGCAATCCGAGGCCGATCAGCACCGGACGCGTGGCCTGCTGGAAGGCCTCGAACTCCTGGTCGTCCAGGACCTCTTCCTGACCAAGACCGCGGAGGTCGCGGACGTCGTATTGCCGGCCACGGCCGCCTGGGCGGAGAGCGAGGGAACGGTCACGAACTCGGAACGGCGCGTGCAGCGCGTCCGGGCCGCCGTGGCCCCGCCGCCTGGCGCCCGGGACGACCTGGCGATCATCTTCGACCTGGCGAACCGGATGGGCGGCGCCTGGGGCGAGCCGG
>JBBEBL010000239.1:0-1919 GCA_040882345.1 Chloroflexota bacterium | reverse complement strand
CGTCGTAGTAGCGCTCGATCCTGGGAATCGCGTCTCGAGCGTACGACCGCGGATAGCCGTCAACGGGATCGTCGTACAGGACACACAGAACCTTTGCCATCGCTGCCTCGCCTGCCTCGCCAGCGCCCCGGCAGGACCCGCGGATTCTACACCCGGGTACGCCGGGCACCCGCCTACTTCTTCGAGGGCTCGTAGTACGGGTTCGTGCCCGCGGCGTGGTCGGTCGTGTCGACGACGGCATGGACCTCCGGCACCGCCGATTGGATCGCCACCCTGATCCCCTGGCCGAGCGTCACGTCCACCTGGGCGCAGCCCTGGCAGCCGCCGCCGAGCTGGATGTACGCCGTGCCCTCGCGGACCTCGATGAGCTCGACGTAGCCGCCGTGCGCGGCGACCCCCGGGTTGACCTGCCGATCGAGAACGTCCTGGACGCGGGCGCTCAGTGGATCCGCCCAGCCGTCGTTGGGGTTGACGATCGCGATCGCGCCACCGAAGGCCGATGGGTCGAGATCCACGGTTGCTCCGCGGAGCCGCTCCGCGCTCGCTCGGTCGACATAGACCCGCGTGCGTGGCGTGTCCACGACGATGTCGGATCCGGGTGCCGAGGCCGGGACCACGAGCCGGAGGTCATACGTGAACCGGCCCGCTCGACGACCGACGACGGCGATCCGCAGGCAGGCGTCCGGTCGTGGGCCGCTCAGCCGGGCGGCCTCGATCTTGGCCGCCGCCGCAGGTGTCACGCTGAGGAGGGGCTGATCCACGCCTCCATGGTACGCCGGGCCGGCGCACGGCCCGCAAAACGCGAACGAGGCGATACTCTCGGGCCATGACCCGCGTCCTCCTACTCGTCCCGACCCGCACGTATCGGACGGCCGACTTCATGGCTGCCGCGGCGCGCCTCGGTGTGGACGTCGTCGTCGGCTCGGAGCGGCGCAACGCGCTCGAGGCGCTGAGCGCCGGCCGAACCCTCCGGGTCGACCTCCGGGACCCGGCCCGGGGCGCGGCGACGATCGTGGAATACGCACGGGACAGGCCGCTCGATGCGGTGGTCGGGGTCGACGACGGCTCGACGCTCGTCGCCGCGGCGGCCGCGGCCGCGCTGGGCCTGCCGCATAACGACCTCGATGCGGTTCGAGCGAGCCGCGACAAGGCCGCTGCCCGGGCAGGTTTCGCGGCCGCCGGCCTGCCGACACCCCACTACCTCGTGGTCGAGGCGGACGCAGACCCGCGCGCCATCATCGCCGCGGGCCACGTCCGGTTCCCGTGCGTCATCAAGCCGATCGACCTGTCCGGCAGCCAGGGCGTCATCCGGGCCAACGACGCCGAGGGTTTCGCGGCCGCCTTCGAGCGGGTCGCGGCGATCGTCCGCTCGCCCGCCGTCTGTCCGCCCGGGACGGCTCCGCAGCGGCTCATCGTGGAGAGTTTCATCCCCGGCCCGGAGGTCGCCGTGGAGGGGCTACTCCGCGGCGGCCAGCTCGAGATCCTGGCCGTCTTCGACAAGCCGGACCCGCTCGACGGCCCGTTCTTCGAGGAGACGATCTACGTCACGCCGTCTCGGCTCGCGCCCGAGACCCTTGACCGCCTGGAGGCGGCCACGCGTGCCGCGGTCCGCGCCCTGGGCCTGACGGAGGGCCCGATCCACGCCGAGTTCCGGCTCGCTGCCGGCGGGCCGTGGGTCCTCGAGGTGGCCGCCCGGTCTATCGGCGGGCTGTGCGCCCGAACGCTCCGGTTCGGGGCCGGCCTTGGCCTCGAGGAGCTCATCCTGCGCGGCGCGGCGGGCCTGGCGCTCCCGCTCCACGATCGCGAAGACGCGGCGGCCGGGGTGATGATGCTGCCGATCCCGCGCGCCGGCATCCTGCACGAGGTGCGCGGGATGGCGGACGCGCGCGCCGTGCCGGGCATCGACGGCCTGGAGATCA
>JBBEBL010000238.1:0-12210 GCA_040882345.1 Chloroflexota bacterium | reverse complement strand
AGGACGACGCGGACTGCATGGCCCTCTTGAAGATCGTCAACGGCAAGTTCAAGCCAGTGGTCGGGGAGAAGGGCAAGCCGTTCCTCTGCTTCTCTGACGACCTCGAGAAGATGCCGAAGGACCCAGACACGGCGTGAGGGCTGTTCCCCGACGGGGAAGCGGGCCGTCCTCATGAGCTCTCTTACGCGCGCGGTTCGAACTCCAAGTGGAGGCGGCTGACTCCGCGCAGGATGTATGTCGGTACGTAGTCGTAGCGGCGGGCACCTGCAGGGCCATGCTCCTTCTCCGAGATCCTGATTTTGTCCATCCGGTCGAGCATTCGCTCGATCGTGATGCGTCCCTCGGCACGCGCGAGCGGGGCACCGGGGCAGGTGTGGGGGCCGAAGCCGAATGCGATGTGGTTGCGCGCGTTGGCGCGTTCCACTTGGAACTCGTCGGGATGCTCGAAGCGGCTGGGGTCGCGGTTCGCGGCTCCGTTGACGACCATGAGCGTGGTGCCCGCCGGGATCTCCACGCCGCCGAGATCCGTCGTCACCCGTGCAAGCCGGAAGTCGCCTTTGATCGGGCTTTCGATGCGCAGGCACTCCTCGATGAAGTTCGGAATGAGCTCGCGGTGTTCACGCAGCTGCTCCTGGAGCTCTAGGTCGTCGCCGATGCGCTGCAGCGCAGTGCCGAAGAGGCGCACGGTCGTCTCCTGACCGGCTGCAAAGAGGTTGGCGGCGATGCGCGCAACGTCGATGGGCTCGGGGATGGAGCCGTCGGGGAACGTGGCGGTTGCCATACCGGACAGCACGTCGTTGCGCGGCTGGCGACGGCGGTTTTCGACGTACGCGACGAACTGCTCATAGAGGAACTCGAGCGGGTTGTGCGCGAACTCGTCGTCGCCGGTGCTGCCCACGGTCCCGGTCTCTGCGCTCGAGCCGGCACCGAGCCGGTCGCGAAACAGCTCGTGATCGCTCTCCGGTACGCCGAGCAAGTCCGCGACGACGAGCATGGCGAACGGCTGGCCGTACCCGCGGATGAACTCACCGTTGCCGCGCTCGATGAACTCGTCGATCTGGCGGTTGGCGAGCCGCCACATGAACTCCTCGTTCTCGCGCAGGCGCTTCGGCGTGATCAAGCGCATGAGCAGCGCGCGGTGGGCGGTGTGGATCGGCGGGTCGAACGTGAGCAGCTGGTCGCTCATGGGCAGCTCGTGGCGATGCTGCTCGATGAGCGCGCTCACGTCGTCGCCCTCGAGCGCCACGGGGAAGCCTGGGAACGGCCCGGTGGGCGAGTTGCACGACGAGAACTCGTCAGTGTCGCTGGTGGCGCTCGCGCTGCATCGGGCACTGCTCCCGCAGCCATTCGAAGTATGGGAACGGGTCGGTGAGCAGCTCGTCGCCGTGGAAGAAGTCGATGGCGTCGTAGTCGGTCATGCGCACAGGATTAGCGCGGTTGTACCGATCAGTCCAATAGGATCGCCGCGTGGACTTCTCGCTGACCGAGGCGGAACGCGATCTGGTGGTCCTCTGTCGCGAGTTCGCGCAGAAGGAGATCGCGCCGAGGGCGCCCGTGGCATGGGAGGAGGCGCGGTGTCCGACCGACCTGCTTCGCGAGATGGGTGGGTTGGGCCTGCTCGGCATGCTGATCCCGGAAGAGTGGGGCGGCATCGGCATGTCGACCGTGGGCTTCGTTGCCGCGATGGAGCAGCTCGGTCTGGCGGACCAGTCGGTGGCGACGGCGTGGCAGGCGCACGTCACGATCGGCTCGTTGCCGCTGTTCCTGTTCGGCAACGACGCCCAGCGAGAGCGGTGGCTGAGACCGTTGGCTGAAGGGCACGCCCTCGGCGCGTTCGGCCTGACCGAACCCGATGCCGGTTCCGACGCACGTGGCATTCGCACGCGCGCGGATCGCCGCGATGGTGGTTGGCTCATCAACGGCCAGAAGGCATTCATCTCGAACGCAGGCACCGACATGTCCTTCGGTGTGACACTCCTCGTGCGCACCGACTCCACCGAGGGAGATGCCTCGAAGTTCGCGACTCTCGTCGTGGAGAAGGACACGCCCGGCTTCACGATGGGCCCGAAGATGCGCGGCATCGGATGGCGCGGTCTCGACACCCGCGAGCTGTTCTTCGAGGACGTGTGGGTCGCCGACGATCACCTCATCGGCGACCCGGCGATGGGGCTCAATCAGTTCCTGAGCACGCTCGAGGTCGGGCGCATCTCGATCGCCGCGTTGTCGCTCAGCCTCACCAAGGCCGTGCTCGACATGGCTTTGCAGTACGCCCGCGAACGCGTGCAGTTCGGGCAGCCCATCTCGAAGTTCCAGGCGATCCAGTTCAAGCTCGCCGACATCGCCACCGAGTTGGAAGCTGCGCGATGGCTCACGTACCGCGCCGCGTACCTGCGCGACACCGGGGAGCCCTTTCTCAAGGAGGCGTCGATGGCGAAGCTCAAGGCGAGTCGCGTCGCGACCTGGGCGGCATCGGAGGCCGTGCAGATCCACGGCGGGCTCGGCTACATGCTCGAGACGCCGGTTGCGCGCTTCTACTGCGACGCCAAGGTGCTCGAGATCGGCGAAGGCACGAACGAGATCCAGCACCTGGTGATCGCGCGGGCGTTGGGGTGTTGAAGGAGGCGCTCGCAGCATGACGATCACCCGGAGTAGCAGCGTCTACTACGACCCGTTCGATGTCGGCATCAATGCCGACCCGTACCCGACGTACCAGCGGCTGCGCGACGAGGCGCAGATCTATTACAACGAGCAATACGACCTGTGGGCCTTGTCCCGACACACCGATGTCGAGCAGGGTCTCGTCGACTGGCAGACGTTCTCGTCGGCGCGGGGCGACATCCTGGAGGTCGTCCAGTCGGGGGTTGAGCTCCCGGGCGGCGTGATCCTGTGGGAAGACCCTCCGCTGCACACGAGCCACCGCGGGTTGATGTCGCGCGTGTTCACGCCAAAGCGGATGAGCGTGCTCGAGGACCAGGTCCGTGCCTACTGCGCCGCGTGTCTCGACCCGCTCGTGGGCGAAGACGGCTTCGACTTCGTCAAAGACCTCGGCGCAGAGATGCCGATGCGCGTGATCGGAATGCTCCTCGGCATCCCGGATGCGGACCAGGCGGCGATCCGAGACCACGAGGACAAGAAGCTGCGCACCGACCCGGGCAAGCCGATGCGGGTCGACGACAAGAACATGATCAGCGGCTCGCTGTTCGCGGACTACATCGAGTGGCGCGCCAGCCATCCGTCGGACGACCTGATGACGGCACTGCTCAATGCCGAGTTCGAGGATGAGGCGGGTGAGGTGCGCACGCTCACGCGCCAGGAGGTGCTCGTCTACACCGAGGTGGTCGCGGGAGCAGGCAACGAGACGACGGGACGGCTCATCGGCTGGCTCGGCAAGCTCCTTGGTGACCATGCCGACCAGCGCCGTGAGATCGTCGCCGACCGGTCACTCATCCCGAGCACGGTCGAGGAGGCGCTCCGCTTCGAGGCGACCGGCCACAGCGTCGCGCGGTACGTCGCACGTGACGCCGAGTACCACGGCACGACCGTTCCCGCGGGCAGCGCGATGCTCATGTTGGTCGCATCGGCGAACCGGGACGAGCGCCGATACACCGACCCCGATCGCTTCGAATCCACCGGAACGAAGGCGCCCATCTCACCTTCGGCTACGGGCTGCACTTCTGCCTCGGCGCGGCACTCGCACGCCTCGAAGGGCGCGTGGCCCTCGACGAGGTGCTCGACCGCTTCCCGGACTGGGAGGTCGAGTACGAGCGCATCGAGCTCGCGCCCACGTCGACGGTGCGGGGCTGGAAGACCCTGCCGGTCCGCGTTGGCTGAGCGCGCCGGCGTGACTCCGTTGTACTGTTCGGACTGGTCGGTACAAGACGGCACGTGAAGCCGTCCTGCCCGAAAGGGAAGATGACGTGACCACTCAGCCTGTCGAGCAGAAGCGCACGTACTGCCGGGTGTGCATCACCGCCTGCGGGCTTGTCGCCGAGGTTGCCGGTGACCAGATCCTGAAGGTTCGCGGTGACAAGGAGCATCTGCTCACGAAGGGCTACACGTGCCCGAAAGGCCGAGTTACTGGCGAGATACACCACCTCGAGGGCGCGATCACGCGCCCGATGATGCGCAAGGGCGGCGAGCTCGTCGAGGTGGGCTGGGACGAAGCGCTCGACGACATCGCCGCAAAGCTCCGAAGCACCATCGATGCGTATGGCCCGAACTCGGTCGCCATCAACTACGGCAGCGGGCTTGGCTTGGATTCATCCGGCTACGCCATGGAAGACGCGTTCTACCGTGCCTTGGGGACGCCGCCGAAGTTCTCGCCGCTGACCATTGATGGCACTACCAAGACCATGGTCGCGACCGCGATGATGGACTTTCCTCTCAACCCGAAGACGGATTACGACAACGTCGAGCTGCTGATCTACATCGGCACGAATCCGGTGGTCAGCCACGCGCACAACACGGGGATGTTCGACCCGGTGACGTGGATCCGGTCCGTCGCCAAGCGCGGTGAGGTGTGGACGATCGACCCGGCCAACACGCAGACGGCGAGGCTGTCCACCCGACACATCGCCGCCCATCCGGGCAAGGACTACGCGATCCTCGCCTGGGTGGTGCGTGAGCTCATCGACAACGGTCCGTGCACTCCCAAGCAGCCGATCACCGGGCTGCCGGAGCTGCGGGCGGCGCTCGAAGGCTATGACCGAGCGAAGGCGGCGGAGATCGCCGGTGTCACGGAACAGGAGCTCGAGGACCTGCTCGCGGCCATTCGCCGGAAAGGTCGCGTGGCCACGGAAACGGGCACGGGCATCACCATGTCGGCGGGCGCCAACCTCACGCAGTGGTTCGCCTGGCTGATCATGGTCCTGACGGGCTCCATGAACGAGAAGGGCGGCGCTTGGTTCCATCCCAGCTTCCTCCAGCCGTACGAGGACTGGGAGCTGCCGGCGCTCGACACGTTCACGCCGGGATCGAACGTGCGCCCGGACATCAAGGGAATCGTCGGCGACTGGCCGGCCGCAGTGCTTCCACTCGAGATCGAAGCCGGCAACATCCGGGCGCTGTTCAACTTCGGTGGCAGCATGCTGCGCACGTGGCCCGACACCAATGCGCTCAAGGCGGCGCTTCCGAAGCTCGACCTGCACGTGGGTGTCGAGATCATGCACAACGAGCTGACGCCGCTGTGCACGCACGTCCTGCCCACGAAGGACCCCGTGGAGCGGGCGGAGCTCACGCGCTGGGACACGTTGAACTGGAACGTGTCGTTGCAGTACACGCCGCCACTCGTCGAGCCGATGGGCGAGCGGCGCTCGGCGTGGTGGGTGATCTCGCAGTTCATGAGGCGGGCGGGATTGAGAGTTCCGGACTGGGTGCCTGACGACGACCGCGAAGAGGGCGTCGACGACTTCATGCTCTCGAAGCTGATGAAGCGCGCTCGCTGCACCTTTGAGGAGCTCAAGGCCAATCGGTACGTCGAGTTCCCGCTGGAGTTCCCGGCCCCATGGGCGGAGGCGCACTTCGAGCGGATCGGCGGATGGAGGCTGGCACCGTCGGAGCTGCTCGAGCAGTGGTACGACATGCGCGACGCCGATGAAGCGGCACTGGGCAAGCCGAAGCCGCTGGTCCTCACTCCGAGGCGCCAGGTCAAGAAGTTGAATGCGCAGCTGAGCTTCATGGGTGAGCCCGCCGACATCCTCCTGCATCCCGATACCGCAGCCGAGCACGGGATCGCCGACGGCCAGAAGGTGCGCGTCCACAACACGCGTGGCGAGATCACGGTCACGGCGAAGGTGGATCCCGGCATGCGCAAGGGCGTGTGCTCGATCCCACACGGACACGAGGACGCGAACGTCAATCACCTCACCAGCACTGATGATGTCGATCCGCTCGGCGGCATGGCGCTGTATTCCGGCGTCCCGATCGAGATCGAAGCAGTGGTCTAGACGGCACCAAGACGCCGGATGGCCTCGGTGATGTCGTCGCGGTCAGGGAGCCAGGCACGTTCGAGGTCGGGTGCGTATGGCGGGGGAGTCGGCGCGGCACCGACGCGTTCGATCGGTGCGTCGAGGTCCCAGAAGCCCTCCCGCGCGACGGTGGCGGCGATCTCGGCGCCGATGCCGAACGGGAGGACGGCTTCGTGCGCGATGAGCAATCGGCTCGTCTTGTGCACCGAGTCGAGGATCGGCGCCATGTCGAGTGGAGCGACGGTGCGCAGGTCGATCACCTCGACCGAGATGCCCTCGTCCGCCACGGCCTCGGCCGCGGCGACCGCCTCGTGCACCATGCGTGACACCGACACGACGGTGACGTCGGAGCCAGCGCGCACCACCGCCGACGTGCCGATCGGCAGGACATGGTCGGCCGGCGGCTGCGGTCCTTTCATCCCGTAGAGCAGCCGGTTCTCGATGAACACGACCGGGTTCGGGTCCTGGATCGCCGCGCGCAGCAACCCGTACGTGTCGGCTGGGGTCGACGGCATGACGACGCTCAGCCCAGGGATGTGCGCGAGCAACGCCTCGAGGCTCTGCGAGTGCTGGCTCCCCGAGGAGCGCCCCGCGCCGAACTGGGTCCGCACGGTGAGCGCCATCTGCGCAGCACCACCGGTCATGAACGGCAGCTTCGCGGCCTGGTTGAGCAGCTGGTCGAGGCAGACGCCGAGGAAGTCGAGGTACATCAGCTCGACCACGGGGCGCATGCCCGCCATCGCCGCGCCGACGCCGAGCCCGACGATCGCGCTCTCGGAGATCGGGGTGTCTCGGACGCGATCGCCGAAGCGCTCGTGCAGGCCGCACGTCAGGCCGAACACGTTGCCGCCGGCCGCGACGTCGATCCCGGCGACGAAGACGCGTTCGTCGTCTGCGAGCTCGGCTTCGAGCGCGGTGCGGATCGCGTCCATGGTGCGGAACACCGGGGCGTCGGCGTCCAGTGCCGGCGGCTCAGCGCGTTCGGGTCGCGGGCGGGCGACGAAGTCGGTCAGCGTGGCGGCCACCGGCGTCTTCAGCTGCCGTGCCGCCTCGACGGCTTCGTCGAGCTCGTGCGCGACCGATGACTGCATGGACTCGAGGACGTCGTCCGTGACGCCCTCCGATCGGAGCCGGCGCGCATGGACGAGCAGCGGATCGCGCGCTTCCCACTCCTGAACCTCCTCGGGCGAGCGGTAGCGCTGTGGGTCACCTTCGTAGTGACCATGCCAGCGGTAGGTGGCCGCCTCGACGACGACGGGGCCCTGTCCGGCGCGCGCCGCCTCGACGACCGAGCTCATCGCGGACGCTGTTGCCACAACGTCGTTGCCGTCCACCGCGACGTAGTCGACGCCGTAACCGGCGGCGCGCCGCTCGAGGGGCGCCGCGTGCTGCGACGATGCGGGCGAGAACTCGGCGTAGCCGTTGTTCTCGCAGAAGAAGATGACGGGGAGCTCCCACACCGCGGCGAGGTTGATCGCTTCGTGGAAGGTGCCGTGGGCGACGGCGCCGTCACCGAAGAACGCCACCGCCACGGTGCCATCGCGTCGGAGGAGCGCCGCGGTCGCCGCACCCGCCGCGATCGGCAGGCCCGCGGCCACGATCCCGTTGGCACCGAAGATGCCGATCGTCGGATCGGCGATGTGCATCGAGCCGCCGCGCCCACGGTTCGTGCCCTCGTCCTTGCCCATCAGCTCGGCGAACATGCCGAGCGCGCCGAGACCCTTCGCAAGGCAGTGGCCATGGCCGCGATGGGTGGACGTGATCACGTCCGCGGGTTCGAGTGGCCAGCACGCGCCCACGGCCGACGCCTCCTGCCCGATCGACAGGTGCACGAACCCGGGGACTTCGCCGTCGCGGTAGAGCGCCGCCACGCGCTCTTCGAACCCGCGGATCACCAACATCCGCCGCTGCATCTCGAGGAGGTCGGAGCCCGCGAACACGAACTGTGTACTGTACTGGTCGGTACAAAATGAGGAAGGGCGATGCCCGAGCAGATCGACATCCCCACGTCCTTCGCTGGTGCTGCGGACGTGACCGGGAAGCGCGTCGTGATCACCGGCGCGAGCCGTGGGCTGGGACGGCTGCTCGCGCACGCGTTCTCGCACGGCGGCGCGCGGGTGGCGCTCGCGGCCCGCACGGAGAAGGACCTGAAGGCGGTTGCCGAGGAGCTTCCGGGACCGTCGCTCGTGCTGAGCGGCGACATCACCGACGAGGACTTCAACGAAGCGATCGCCGATGCGACGGTGGCCGAATGGGATGGCCTCGACGTGTGGATCTGCAACGCGGGGATCTCGCCCATCGTGGCGGGACCGCGCGAGACCGATCCGTCGGTGTGGCGCAAGGTCGTCGAAGTGAACCTCACTGGCGCATTCCTCGGCGCACGCGCCGCGTCCCGGGTGATGGGTGAGGGTGGGCGGCTCATCTTCACGGGGTCGGTACTGGGCGAGCGGCCGCGCGAGGGACTCGCCGCGTACAGCGCGTCGAAAGCCGGCCTCGTGGGCATGGCGAAGGGTCTCGCGCTCGATCTCGCCTCCTCCGGCATCACCGTCAACGTGGTCGCGCCGGGGTGGTTCGACTCGCCGCTGGCCGAAGCCTGGAAGAGCGACCCTGACCTCGCCGCCGGCGTGCTCGAGCACACGGCGCAACGGCGTTGGGGAGCACCCGGCGACTTGGCCGGCGCGTACCAGTTCCTGGCATCCGACGCGTCGGCGTTCATCACGGGCACCGTGCTCAACGTCGACGGCGGCTATCTGCTCGTATGAGCACGCCCACACGATGAGCGGGCGACGTGTCATCGCGGTCACTGGCGCGGGCGGAACCCTGGGCGCGGCGATCTCCGCCCAGCTCGCCGGCGAGGCCGACACGGATCTCGTGCTGAGCGATGTGAGCGGACCTTCGCTCGAGGCCACGGTCGACGGATTGCCGAAGCACGCCGGGGCGGTGGAGACGTTGGGCGCGGACGTGAGCGACTTCGCGCAGGTCGAAGCCGTGGCCGCCCTCGCGGTGGAGCGGTTCGGCCGGCTCGACGTGCTGATCAGCAACGCCGGTGTGCTCTCGCCGAACGGTCGGATCCACAACCTGGCCACCGAGGATTGGGAGCGCGCGTTCCGGGTCAACGTCCTCGGTGCCGTCAATGGCATCCGCGCCGCCGTTCCCGTCATGCGCACGCAGCAGGCCGGGTCGATCGTCCTCACGGCGTCGGTCTCCGGTCTCACCGCGTGGTCGCATGCCGCTCCCTACTGTGCGACCAAAGCGGCCGTGATCCAGCTCGCGAAGGTCGCGGCGGTCGAATACGCGCGGGACGGGATCCGCGTCAACTGCGTGTGCCCCGGGACGTTCCTCTCCGGGATCCACGCCGACCTTCCGCAGGAGGCGATCGACGCGATCGCGGCCAAGCACCCGCTTGGGCTGGGGGCGGCCGCCGACCTGGTGGGTGCCTACTCGTATCTCGCGAGCGACGCGTCCCGCTGGACCACGGGGTCGGCGATCGTGGTCGACGGCGGCTACGCCGCACCGTAGGCCGTCCGTGGACGTTGGGATGCAACCCGACATGAGCTGGTGCGCAGTGCTCGAGCACCATGCGAGCCGCACCCCGGACACACCGGTCACGGTCTTCGGCGACGAGATCGTCACCTACGGCGAGATGGTCGCGCGCACCGCGGCGTCGGCCGCGGGACTGCACGAGCGCGGTGTCGGCGTCGGCGACGTCGTGGGTCTGCTCTCCTACAACTGCACCGAGTTCCTGGAGACGATCTTCGCCGCGAACTACCTCGGGGCCATCGCCATGCCGATCAACTGGCGGCTCGCCGCGCCGGAGGTGCGGTACATCCTGGAGCACTCCGAAGCGAAGGCGCTGGTGTGCGACAACGCACTCGTCGACCTCGCGAACGACGGAACACAGGGGATGGAAGCCAGCCTGCTCCGAGCTTCGATCTCGGACCGCGTCGATGGGTGGACATCGCTCGCCGAGCTGCGCGCCTCGACTGGGGCGCCCCTACGCGCGCCGGTGACCGGCGACGACGTGCACCGGCTGATGTACACCTCAGGCACCACGGGGCGTCCCAAGGGCGTCATGCTCACCCACGCGAACCTGGCGTGGAAGAACCTGGCGCACATCGTCGAGTTCGGCTTCACCGGCACGGATCTCGGTCTGGCGTGTGGCCCCCTGTACCACGTCGGCGCGCTCGATCTCACCACGACCTCGCTGATCGCCGCGGGCGCGACCACCATCCTTCATCGCGTCTTCGAGGCGGCCGACGTCGTCAACGAGATCGAGCGCTCGAGTGTCACGACCGTGTGGCTGGCGCCGGCGATGGTCAACGCCATCATGGCGCTGCCCGACATCGACCAGCGCGACCTGTCGTCGGTGCGTCTGGTCATCAACGGTGGGGAGAAGATGCCGATCCCCCTGATCGAGCGCATTCAGCGGACGTTCCCGTCGGCATGGTTCGCCGACGCGTACGGCCTCACCGAGACGGTCTCGGGCGACACGTTCCTCGACCGCGACAGCCTCGTGACCAAGCTCGGCAGCGTCGGCCGCCCGTGCCTCTATCTCGAGCTCGACATCTGGGACGAGGACGGGAAGTCGCTGCCGGCGGGGGAGCGCGGCGAGGTGGTGCTGCGTGGCCCGAAGGTGTTCAAGGGCTACTGGCGCGATCCCGAGGCGACTGCTGCCGCGTTCGCCGGCGGGTGGTTCCATACCGGGGACATCGGCGTTCGTGACGACGACGGCTACTTGTTCATCGTCGATCGGCTCAAGGACATGATCCTGTCGGGCGGTGAGAACATCGCGGGTTCGGAGATCGAACGGGTGCTCTACGAGCACGACGCGGTGCTCGAGGCCGCGGTCGTCGGTCGTCCCGATGATCGATGGGGGGAAGTGCCCGTCGCCTACGTCGCATTGCGACCGAACGAGGTAGCCACTGCCGACGAGCTGATCGACCACTGCCGCCGCGAGCTCGCTCGCTACAAGGTCCCGAAGGAAGTGACGTTCATCGACGCGCTCCCGAGGAACCCTTCCGGGAAGGTCCTGAAACGAGAGCTCAGGAGCCGAGATGCTTCATGAACGTGGCTGACCACTGCATGAGATCGTCGGGCACGGAGTAGCTGGTCTCGGCGTTGATCGTGGCCCAGTGCTCGGCGACGTCCTCGATCGTCGGCTCCGACGTCGAGTGCACGTAGCCCTCGGTCTGCGCGATGAAGATGCGCGCGAACCGACCCGCGCCGGCGGCGTAGATCTCGCCGCTCACCGGGCAATCCTCATGGGCGAGGAAGGCGACCATCGGTGCGACGAGCTCCGGCGCCATCTGCGATTCGATCTCACCTTTGGGCGTGCTGCCGGCCATGCGCGTGAAGGCGGCGGGTGCGATGACGTTGATCTTGATGCCGTGCGCGGCGCCTGCTGTCGTGAGACTGCGCGTCATCCCGACGACGGCAGCCTTGGCGGTGGCGTAGGAGAGGTTGGAGGGCAAGCCGAACATCCCGGTCGACCCGGTCATGACGATGCGGCCGTAGCCCTGTTCGACCATGCGTGGCCATGCCGCGCGGGTGGTGTTGAACGAGCCGGCGACGTGCACCGCGAGCGTGCTCGCGAGGTTGGCAGCGTCGGCTTCCGGAAGACCCGCCCATCGCACGATGCCCGCGTTGTTGACCAGGACGTCGAGCCGACCGAAGCGATCGATCGCCGAATCGACGAGGGCCTGTGCGCCGGCGACGTCGGCCACATCGCTGGCATTGGCGATCGCCGCTCCGCCCGCGGCGACGATCTCGGCGACGACGTTCGACGCGGGCGCCGCATCCGAGCCCACGCCCTCGATCGACCCGCCGAGGTCGTTGACGACGACGCGGGCACCCCGGTCAGCGAGCAGGAGCGCATGTGCTCGGCCGATGCCGCGACCCGCGCCGGTCACGATGGCGACCCGCCCCTCGAAGCTGTGCCGGTTCACCTCATCCTCTTCTACTGTGTCCCACGTCTACTGTGTCCCACGCCGTGACGTTGTGTACCGACCAGTCACTACGCTATGCGAGTGCGCGCCGAAGCGAGTGACGAGCCCCAACTCTCCGGGTCGCCGTCGCGGGCTCCGGCCCCTGCGGGGACGGTCGGCGAAGCCGCCGCCCCCGCGCGCAGCGAGAAGTGGCAGGCACGTCGCGACGCGATCGTCGACGCCTCGGCGCAGGTCTTCGCTCGACGCGGCTATCACGCCACGGGCATCGCGGAGCTGTGCACGGTCAACGGTCTCGGCAA
>JBBEBL010000237.1:0-1948 GCA_040882345.1 Chloroflexota bacterium | reverse complement strand
CTGGCGATCATCTTCGACCTGGCGAACCGGATGGGCGGCGCCTGGGGCGAGCCGGACGCCGAGACGGTCTGGAACGAGGTGCGCCGGCTCTCCCCGGTGCATGCCGGGATGAGTTACGCGCGGCTGGAGGAGCTCGGCGGTCTCCAGTGGCCGTGCTATGACGAGGACCACCCGGGCGAGCTGTTCCTGCACAGCCGGCTGTGGGAGGACCCGGTCCCGGGCAACCGCGTCCCGTTCGTGCCGGTGGACCACGACCCGCCGGTGGACAAGCTGACGGACGAGTACCCGGTCCGCCTGACCACGGGCCGCCGTCTCGACTCGTACAACACGGGCGTCCAGACCGCTGGCTACCGGTCACCGCTGCGGCGCGGCGAGTCGCTGGACATCTCGCCGGAGGATGCGGCGGCCTACGGGCTGACGGACGGCGAGCGCGTGCGGATCACTTCCCGACGCGGCCAGGTGGAGGCACCGATCCGCATCGACGAGTCACTGCGCCCGGGCCTCACGTTCATGACCATGCACTTCCAGGACGACGTGGCGGTGAACCTGCTGACCATCGACGCCACGGATCCCAAGTCCGGCACGGCCGAGTTCAAGGCCACGGCCATCCGGATCGACAAGCTCGAGGCACCGGTCCCGGCCTGACCTGCGGAGATGGCCGCGGGACCCGCATTGACACCCACCTCCGGCGTGACACGATGCTCGGGTCCGTCAGGACGTTGGATCGACAGGAGGACGACGTGGCCAAGTACCTGTTCCACGGTTCCTATACCCAGGCCGGTATCCAGGGCGTCCTCAAGGATGGGGGCACGGGCCGGCGCAAGGCGGTCGACGCGCTGGCCACGAGCATCGGCGGGAGCGTCGAGTCGATGTACTGGGCCTTTGGCGCCGACGACTTCTACGTCATCGCCGACCTCCCGAGTCACGCGGCGGCCGCGGCCCTCGCCGCGACGACCGGAGCGGCCGGCGCGGTGAACATCAGCACGGTCGTGCTGCTGACCTCGGACGACATGGACGAAGCCATCAAGCTCCATCCGAACTATCGGGCGCCCGGCGCCTGAGGCCTCGCCTCGCTTCCTCGACGGGCAGGCGGCCCGCGTTGGGTCAGGCCGGCCGGACGACCGGCAGACCGACCGCCCGTGCCGCCGCGGCCAGTCGGTCGTCGTAGGTGACGAAGGCATCGACCTCCGTGCCCAGCGCCAGGGCGGTCGCGAGGTGGATCGTGTCGAGTGTTCGCAGCGATGGCGGGCCGACAGATGCCGCCTGCCGCGCGATCGCTTCGTCGAGTTCGATCGAGACGGTCGACGCCATGATCGTCTCGAGATGCACAGGATCATGTGGCCCACGCCCGACGGCCCGTCGCGTTTCGATCAGACCGATCCGACTGGACACGATGCGTTCGTGCTCGACGTACCACCGGCGCATCGCCACGGATTCGGGCTCATCGATGGCCAGCTTGGTCAGGGCGGACGCATCGACGTAGGCGGCACTCATCGCTCATCCTCGTCGCGCATCGCCAGCAGGATCTCGGTCAGGGTCGGCGCGTCCGGATGCAGGTTGAGTGACGGCGGCGGGATGTCGCGCGGGCGGATCGTCGCGGCGGTGGCGCGCCCGTCGGCGATCATCTGGTCCAGGATGGACAGCGGCTTCGCTGGCCGTGGGCCGAGCTGGGCGACCGGTTGCCCGTGCTCCGTGACCTCCAGTGTCTCGCCGGCCTTCACCCGATCGAGGTAGACACTGAGGTTCTGACGGAGTTCTCGCACACCGACCCTCGCCGGCGGCCGCTCGGTCTCGCTCATGTAGCACATGGTAGCACATCCCCTGCTGTGCCTGGCCCACCGGCGGAGCCGGCCGCCGCCCCGCTACACTCGGACGTCCATGGACCTGCATGTCATCGGGCCCCTCGCCTCCCCTGCCGAACGCGCCGCGGTGGACGCCGTGCTTGGAC
>JBBEBL010000236.1:0-12322 GCA_040882345.1 Chloroflexota bacterium | reverse complement strand
CCCTGCGGCTCAAGGGCATGGACCTGACCCGCTGGGAGCGCGAGCTGCCGCTCCTCTTTACCGGGGTCAACGCGATCGTCGCCAACACGGCCGCCGACGGATCCGGCGCGGCGATCCCGGTCACCGCCGGTCCTCCTCCAGCGATGGGCGCGTTCTCCGCCGCGGTCCACTACGTCCTGACGATCGACGGTTCGACCGCCACGATCACGCTCTACAACCTGTCCGGCGCGACCGCCTACGTCACGACCCTGAAGCTCAATGGCAAGCCCGCCCGACAGGCGAGCCCCTGGGCGGTGCAGGCCGACGACCGCGAGGCGCAGGACATCTTCGGGGTGATCCCGCAGTCGATCGCCAACGCCTACCTGCCGGACGCGGACGTCGCCAACATCCGGGCACAGGACGTCCTGTTCTTCCGATCGGGGATCCGGACCCGGATCGACATCCCGGCGATGGACGGCGTGCCCTACCTCCACCCGTTCGATGCGTTCGCCTTCGTGGACGACTCGCTCGACCCGCCGGTCACAACCTACCAGCAGGTCATCCGAAACGAGTGGAAGGCATCCGAGGCCGGCTATACCTGCGGCCTGTTCAGCGCGCCGGCGCTGCCCCCGACCGACAAGGCCCTGGCCGACGTCGTGGCCGGGCCGAGCGACGCTCCGCTCACCCCGCTGACGGCCGTGGACGCCGGCCCCTGGACCTGGGGCCCAGCGGGCCATCCGCTTCCGTGGAGCTATGGCGAATGGAGCTGACGATCCAGCGGCTCCGGGACTCGCCAGGAGCCGTGAGCGGCGAGGTCACGATCGAGGCGCGCGACGTATCGGGGCGCCTGGCCCACCGCCGGCGCTTTCGGAACACCTACACGCTCCTGGCCGCGATCGCCCACGCGCAGGCGCTCGCCGGCGAGGCGCCCGACCTGACCCTGACTCACATCGGTCTCGGCGCCGGCGGGGCGACGCTCAGCGACGCGGAGGCCGCCACCGGCTGGACCGGTGGGCCAGTCGTCGACCCGGCGACGTTCCGCCAGGGATCCGCCTCACTCCAGGTGACGGCGGACGCCTCGACCACGACGATCGTCTACCACGACGCGGCGCTCGCCGACTACAACGCGACCCTGGCGACGGCGCTCGAGCTCTGGCTCCGGCTCCTGTTGCGCGGCCGGCTCGACATGGCGACATCTGAGCTCCGGATCTACACCGGCGGGGGGACCGGTGCCTACTTCCGGGCATCGCTCGCGGCGATTGAAGCGGCCAACGGGGTCAGCTTCCAGGACGCGACGTGGAAACTCAGCCGGGTCCCGATCGCATCATTCAGCATCGGCGCCGGCGCCCCCGACTGGGCCCACGTGACCGGGCTTGGCCTGGCGGTCGTCGCCAATGCCTCGGGCGTCGCCACGGTCAACCTCGACGCGATCCGGACGGTCGAGCCGATCGTCACCACATCGGCCGCCCTGATCGTGCCGAACCAGCCGACCCTCCAGCCGATCACCGCCCTGGCACGTGCCGGCCGGGTCGTGACCGCCGACTCGTTCTGGACGATGGCCGAGGCGGTTGACCAGTACTACGTGGCCGGGCTGTACGCGGGCGAGACGCTCGTCTCGATCCTGCCGTTCGCCTACTACAAGGCCGCGGGACTGACGCTCCGCGTCACCTGGGCGCTCACCACGAACGGAGGCTGAGATGGCGAACAGCGGGCCTGTTGCCAGCGGCGACCAGGCGCTCGCCGCCCACTACAACGATCTGCGGGCCGATGTCCTGGACCCCGACACCGGGCACCGCCACGACGGCACCGATGGGGTGAACCTGGGCGAGTTGCGACTCCAGGTGTTCGGCGACGGGACCGATGGCGACGTGACGATCGCCGCCGACACCGGGCTCAACCGCGACATGTGGTACCGCAACCTGACCGTCAACGCCGGCGCGACGCTCATCACCAACGGCTATCGGATCTTCGTCAAGGAGGTCCTGACCCTCAACGGCCGGATCGCCTGGAACATGGACGAGCACGTCGGCTGGGCGCTTCTTACCCAGGCGATCACGTCGGTCTACACCGGCAACGTGACGGTGAACCGGGTGACCGATCTGCCGACCGGGCGCCAGGGCTTCCCGACCACCGGCCACGGCTACGTCAGGATCGACAACGAGATCATCTTCTGCAACGCGCTCGGCACCACGATCGGGGCGAACATGCGCGCGATGAAGGGCACGCTGGCCGCCGCCCACGCGATCGGCGCGAAGGTCCTGTTCCTCCCCCACGGCTCCGACCCCAGCGTGCTCAACTTCGGGACGGCGACGGGGGTGCTCGTGCCGCCGGCGAGCAACTCAACCCCGACGATCGCGGCGCCCTACCCGGGCGGCCTGGCCGGCGCGAGCGGAGTGGGCGCCGCCGGCGGACCGGGCAACGCGGCGAGCGATGCCTCGGCGTCGCTCCTGCCGATGCTCCGCGCCTACGCGAGCCTGACCGCCGGCCTCGGTGGCGTCGGTGGAACCGGCCCGGCCGGAACCCCGGCCGGAGGCACCGCCGGCATCGCGGGCAAGTCCGCATCAGCCGCGATCATGGGCGCCGCGGCCTGGGGCCGAACTGGAAACCTCCCGATCCACGACGTCTGGGCGATGTTGTTCGGGACCGTGACTGCCGCCTTCCACGGCACCTCTGACATCTCGATCTACGCCGCGCCCTTCGGAGGTGGCGGAGGAGGCGGTGGTGGCGGAGGCGCCCCGGCCGGCGGAAGCGGCGGGCGCGGTGGCTTCGGCGGCACGCAGGGGATCGGCGGGCAGGTCGTCCTGGTGGCCACCCGCGACCTGGTCGGCGCCGGCTCGATCGAGGCCAAGGGTCAGAACGGCGGCGACGGCAATGACGGCGCTCCTGGCACCGGGACCAACGCTGGCGGTGGCGCTGGCGGTGGTGGTGGGGTCGGGGGTCCTGGCGGAGTCCTGTACCTGATCACCGCCAACCGCGCCGCGTGGACGGGAACCACCTCGGTCCTGCGCGGCACTGGTGGGCTGGGAGGAGCCGGGGGAGCCCCGTCCGGTACCGGCGTCGCCGGCAATGCCGGTGCCAACGGGCCGGACGGCATGACCGGGCTGTTGGTGGAGGTCCGGGCATGATCGCCCTGGTATACGACCCAAGGGTGGTGGCAGACCCGGAAGCCCTAGCCGAGGGCCTCGGCCTCGGGCAACTCATCTCGGGGATCCCGCCCCGGCTCGCTGGGCTCATTCTTCCGACCGCCGGCTATGCGGTCGTGCGCGAGACCTGGGCCGGCCGCGACGTCCTGCCCGGACCCGTCACCCGGACACAGATCGCCGAGTTGCCGGACCCGGGCGAGGATCCCGAGATCGAGGCCGCCGTACGGCTCGCCCAAACCCATGGGATCCTCGATGCCCTGCGGGCGAGCCCGATCAACCCTGCCGCGTTAGATGCGAACCTCGCGCTCCTCGCTTCCGCGCGTGGGATCCCCGACCCGCCAGCCGCCGACATCGCCGCGCTGGCGACGTTCGTCGCGCTCTCTTCCCCGACGGCTGCGCAGACGGCGGCCGCCACCAAGGCGCTCATCCGCGTGCTGGCGAACTACGCCGAAGTCGTGCCCGCACAGCGCGCCACGATCAACGTCCTGGCCGACACGATCCGGTACTTGCTGCAGCGCTAGACCGGGCGAGCAGCTCTGGTTCCGCCGTTCTGGCGCGTGAGCCGATGTGGGTCCGGACGTCTACGTCCGACGCGGCGGGGTGTCGGTGAAGGCGGAGGAGGCAATCGTCGCCCTGATCTCCGTCGCCTGTCGACTTCCGCCTTGCGGGGACGTTGATCAGACTGAGGGGACATGCTCTCGGCGACACGGAGACCATCCATGGACGAAGCTCGGGTCATCAGTCTCGCCGGTGTGTTCGACCCGGACGATGCCGAACTCGCCCACGCCGCGACGGAGGACCGAGCCGCCTTCGCCGCCATCTATGAGCGCCATCGGACGCCGGTCTATCGGTACCTCCGGGCGCGAATGGCATCCGATGCGGATGCGCAGGATCTGACCGCGACCACGTTCGAGCGCGCCATGGGCGCTATCCATCGGTTCCAGCCCGTGGGCGGCGGGATGATCGCCTGGCTGATCCGTATCGCCCGGAACGCTCACTCGGACGCGCTGCGCCAACAGCGTCGACGGGGCACCGAGTTGGGAAGCGATGCTGCCGAGCCCGCCATCGACTCCGCAGACGACACCGTAATTCTCCGATCCCTGATCGCTGGCCTGCCCGAGACACAGCGAGAGGCGATCCAACTCCGGTTCGCGGCGGGCCTGACTGCCCGTGAGATCGGGGGCGTCCTCCGGATCAGCGAGGCGGCCGCCCAGAAGCACGTCGAGCGCGGCGTACAGGCGCTCAAGGAGGCATACCGTGTCGACTGATTCCCCGTTCGAGCAACGGCTCCACGCCCTTTACGCGGTTTCGGTTCCGGCCGAACTTGACCGGCGGGTGGCCGCCACGTGGACGATGACTCCCATCCGCCTTTCGGGTCGAAGCCGGCCACGCATACTCGCCGCGCTCGCAGTCGCGGCGATCGTCGTCACAGCGGCCGCTGGTCCCGCGCTTGAGTGGTTCGCCAACTGGCACAGCCCGTTCGATCGTCTGTGGGAGATCTCGACAGCTGTGGATCAGACGGTCACGGCCGACGGGTATCGGGTCACGGTGCATCGCGCCTATGCCGATCGGTTCGGCGTTCGCCTCGCGATCACGGTCGAGGACGAGCAGGACCGCTGGTCAGAGTTCGCCGTTGATGGCGCCGAAGTCACCGATACCGCCGGGCGCGTCTATGAGGGCTGGAACTGGTCGGGCAGCAAGACGCCGGTCGATGGGTCGAGTGCGACGTGGTCCCGCTTCCTTCTGCCCGCTGGCGTCGGTGCCGACAAGCTCCAATTGCAGGTACGAGTCACGTCGCTGGCGGCGCGGGCGCCCGAGCCTATCCCTGTCGGTCTTGCTCCTGAGCGTATCTGGACGTCGGTCTCCGGCGCCTGGGACTTCGAAGTCAACGTACCCGTCACCCAGGGCCACTCCATTTCGCCGGTCGCGAACGCCACTACCACGGACATTACGATCAACCTAGAGGAACTCGGCGTGGTGCCATCGGGAACCGTGGTGCGGTTTGCCGTCAACGGCCTACCCGAGGCCCCGGGTGGGAGCGTGAATGCCTGGTATCCGGTGACGAGCATCGAGCATGACGGTGAGCGGCTCACCGATGATGTCGTGGAACCGGGCGTCCTCGGATCCGACGGTAGCGTCACCCTCGAAGTGGTGCCCGTCGTCGAGGATCTCGCAGGACACTGGAGGATCACCGTTCTGAGTTTCCACTCCTTCGACCCCATCCACGAGCGATTCGGCGACATCCAAGGGCCTTGGGTCTTGGAGTTCGACGTGACGCCGTAGCCCCTCCAACTTTCCGGCCAGTTTCGAGTCGACCGAGCCCTCAGGACGCGGCAAGCCGGACGAGATAAGCCGCAGGTAAGTTGGGACAACTACCGTGGCGTCGCCCCCGCTCCGCGCGTTCGCTGCGTCGTGACAGCCTGACGGACGGCGTCGGGGGTCAGCACGGCCGGGCGCCCAGATACCAACCCTAGATCGCGCCCTTGCGTCGGTTGTGCTCAAGGCAAAGCATTTGGCAGTTGTCGGCGCTGGTCCGTCCGCCCTTGGACCACGGGGTGATGTGGTCAGCCTCCATTTCGTCGAACTCGAAGTGCTTCCCGTCCTCGGGGCAGATGCCGCCCTGTCGCTCGTATGCGGCTCGGCGCATGGCTGGCGTGAAGGCGCGGATCGCGAGGTACTTCTCGTCTCGGGTCAGGACGTAGTGATACACGCCCTTCTTCCGCGTGACGTCGTCGTCCATCATCAGCGACTTGATCTCATCTTCCAGCTTGGCCGTGTCGTACAGGACGCCTTTGAACTGGTTGTACAAGGCGCCCCAGTCCAGGCCCTTCATCTCGCTCCGGTAGGTGGTGAAGGTCAACTGCACCCAAGCGATGACGGACTGGAAGTAGGCCCACAGCTCGTTGGCGTTCGGGTCGTGCTGGTGGGCCGACATGTACTGCTCGACCTTGTCGCCCGACAGCCACGAGATCGCCGTCTCCAAGTAGTCCTGGCGGATCGGAGAGCCGTTGACGTACTTGCTGGCCAGCAGGAAGGCCGCGCAGCCCGTCTTCGAGAAGATGGTCTTGGCGTGGGAGAGCCAGGGCCCCGTGTAGACCGCGTTGCGCAGCTCCTGCTCGGTGAGGCGCTCCCCGGCGAGGTTGATGATCCGAAACCAGTCGAGCTTCTCCTGGTCCGTGCCGGAGCAGAAGTAGACCATCAGCGTGTAGTCGAGGATCTGGTCTTGAAGCGTCTTCGGCAGGTTGTGGAACGCCATCGGGTGGCCGCCCACGGAGATCGAGAAGTCGCCGTTCACGTACTGGCAGAAGGAGATGGTCCGCTGCTGGCCGTCCATCACCTCGTAGGTCCCCTGCCCGGTGACCACCCAGTACATGACGTTCAGCGGGAAGCCATTGCGGATGGTGTCGATGACCGCGTTCCGCTTCTTGTCGTCGTAAACGAACTCGCGCTGATACTTCGGGCGGATGTCGAGCCGCCCACCGTAGCCAATGACGCCCTCCTCGGCGCTGTCGGCATAGCCCGCGGCGACCTGTCGAACCGTAATCTCGTTGAGCTCGATCTTCACGCGGGCTTCCCCCCGATCCGCCGGATGACGATGCGTTGGTACACGCCTTCGTGCTTCCCGCCGCCCAGAGGCAGGAAGAACTTCCCAGTCCCGCCCACGATCTTGCCGTTCGCGCTCATGTAGTCCTCTTTGGCGGCATAGGACGACATAGGCGCGGCGAGCCAGCGGCTGTATCCGAGGATCTCAAACTGCGCCGGGTTGTATCGGTCAAGGAAGGTGATGGGGACGCCCATTTCGCCGTCGTAGTCCATCGGAATGTCGGAGACCTTCGAGACCTCGATGGCGGGGTAGTTGGTGTAGGTCGGGTATTCCTCGGGCGTGTAGCGCTTGTAGAGCGTGATCGCCTCATGGCGCCTGGTCGTGTCGAGGTTGGTGTACCAGTAAATGCGGCCCATGCTGAAGTACTTGACGCCACCCACGACCTTCTTCCTGGACTCGGTCGTGATGTCGTAGTCGTCGGGGACGCGGAACCACTTCGTGCCCCCGTTCTCGTACCCGAACCACAGTCTGTTCGCCATCACCTGCTCGAAGACCTCGTTGTAGGTGATTGCGTTCTGGTCGCCGAGGACGAGGAACCGCTTGCCGCTCGTGGCGAGCTGGGTGATGTACTCGCGGAACAAGGAGAACGGCGGGTTGGTCACCACGACGTCGGCCTCGTCGAGCAAGGTGACGCATTCGGCGGAGCGGAAGTCGCCGCCCTCCTCGAGGAGGGTCAGGGCGTTCGCGTCGTTCCTCAGCAGATACTCAACGTCCGCGAGGTCGATGGCGCCATCGCCGTTGGCGTCCGGCACCTCGTTGATCACGAGTTTGTGCGCCGCCCGCTGCTTCGTGCCCTTCGGGACACCGGGGAGGTGGAGGAGCGGGAGCTGCTCTCCCGTTATCGGCGAGCCCGAGTAGGCGGTCGCGATGAGCTTCCTCAAGCCCAGGTGGTTGAAGTTCATCGCGAAGTACTTGAAGAAGTTCGACTCGTACGGGTCGTCGCAGTTGCAGAGGACGACCTTGCCGCGGAGCTGGTCCTTGTAGCGGCGTAGCTCTGCCTCGATGTCGACTAGCTGGGTGTAGAACTCGTCCTGCGGAGACCTGTTGCGGTTGCTCAGCCATACGTTGCCGGCCATATGGCAGAGGTTACCGCCCGGGCAACTCCCGGCGCTTCGACGTCCCGCGCCGTCTGACCCCGGGCCGGGTTGATGCGGCGGCCGTCCGGTCGATGATTCTCTCGGTCCTTCTGCTCCTGGCCGACGTCGAGAGGCTTACGCCGTGCCGTCGCGATTAGCCGGTGCGCCTCCCTGCCGACATCGGAACGACTTTCCGCTCGTGGAACTGCCTGCGAAGCTCGTCAAACTGGTGGAGCGCGTCGTCGCCCGTCCGGTACTCCCAGAAGGTCCAGCCGTTGGTCTGCGGGATCTCCTTGCTTGTGGGCTTCCCAGGAACCGAGGCCCGTGCATGGCCACCGGCGAGCGAGAGCGAGTCGTAGGCGGTGCCCGCGAACACGATCCGGCTCGCGTCCTGAATCACCGCGGTGACGGTCGTCCCTCGGTAACGGTGCTCGATCTCGAACGGGACGCGAACGAGGCCGGCCTCGATGAGCTGCCCGAGTGTGACGTGGCGCCAGGGAGTCCCTGGTCCGACCATCCGCGGCGCCTTCGGTTGCGCCGCACCCTCGCGAGTATGGACGGCTGGCGGAGCGCCATGCGGTATTGCTGGGGCAGCAGGCGCGTGAGCCACCGGGAAGTCGAATGTCGTGCGGAGGCGCCCCAGGCTGGCGCGAACCTCGGCCGGGCTGAGAGCGGCAGCCCTTGCGCGCACGAGGCGCACGAGGGACGGGTCCGGCTCGGGGCCGAACAGACGAACCAGGGCATCCCGGACCTGGCGATCGACGAAATCCGACTTCCAGAGGACGTCGATCAGGTGATCGGCCATCTGGCTCTTCGCCAGGAGTCGGAGGGTCTGCTCGGCATGGTCGTCGGGATCGGCGATCCGCACGACGCGGAAGAGCTTCTGTTCGACAGGCACGGTGGCGTGGCTGTTGTAGATCCGCCATTCATTGCCATCGGTGAGGGCGACCCACTCGACTCCTGCGACGGTCGCGTAGGCCAGGATCTGGCTCGCCCACTTGCCGTCGTCAATTCGGGCGCCGAGCGACTTCGCCTCGATAAACAGACGCGGGCTTCGAAGCAGGAAGAGAGCGTAGTCCACAGGATTATCGGTGGGCCGGCGCCGGTACTCTAGCTTGACGTCCTCGAGGTCCTCGACATCCCATCCGAGCGCCCGAAGAATCGGCACGATAAGTGCCGCCTTCGTGTCTTGTTCCCCGATACCTTGTCGCTGGTACTTCGTAATCCGATCGCGAACGGTAACCAACGCAACTTCGAGATCGGTCATCTTCCTCGCCCTGCTCTCGTCTCGATCCGGTGTGGGAGGGCGCTAAGCCGCCCGTTTCGACCGCGCGCCTCCATCATGGCCCGAACGACACGTCTCGAACAGATGGCGCCGCGATTCCTTTGGGCCGTGCATCGGGAGATCGGGACCCCGGCCGTCAGCACCGTCCCTTCGGCCCTGATAGACGATGGGGGCGAAGCTCCCGTCCCCTCGCGACGATCACGTCGGCGGGCAGCCAGCCCGACGGACCGACGAGTCGTACCATGTCCGGACGCGCGCGCAGTCAATCGCGCCCGTGGCCGACAGGTGAGCGCATCAGTGACAATGGAAGGTCCGGACGGCAAGCGCTACCTCGTGAGGCGCGACGGGTCGCTCGTGACGGATGGCACCGTGCGGCTCGATGAGTTGACGCCGGAATCGAGGCGGATCGTTGAGGCGCTGGTGGCCGCCCGTGCCGGGACGGATCGGACTACCAATGCTCAGGCTCTGCCGCTTAAGGTGACCGACCCAGTGACCCTATCGAGGGCCACCACACCGATTGAGCCCAGGTGAGCGAGCTCAAGGACGAACGCATCCACCTGGCCCGCCGCGCGGCCATCCGCAACCGCCTCATCAGCACCGGCAAGGGCCCCGACATCGCCGAGCGCTGGTGTAACGCGTGGGAGGCCGAGGCCGCCCTACGCGACCTCAAACGGGACGGCGACTACTGGGAAGCCGGGAAGCTGTGGATCGACACGCAGTGCGCCGCCAGGAAGCAGCCGCCGTCGTGAGTGACACGAGCGCGCACTCCGAACCAGTCGACAACCACCGCTGCGTCCGCCTGAACAAGCGCCACCGTCGGGGACGACCGCACAAGAGCCTTGCTAATCCGTATCCGCGGACCCCCGCGATGGCAGCGGGGCTAAGCGATCACGTGTGGACTTGCGAAGAGATCGCTGGGCTTCTGGACCAGAAGCGGTCGCAGACTCCCGTGCGTACCGTTCCACGGCGGGGCGGCTGCGGTCGGGTACGAGCCTTGGTCCCTTCCTCTCTGGGGTCCGCTTGATCACGCGAAGCCGCACGGCGCGGGTGGAAGCCGGGAGAGGCCAGATCGAGGCCTGAATACCTTGCTGCGTTGGAAGATCGGGGAGACGCCCATCCTCCAACAGGTCGCGCACCGTGTGAATGACAACCTTTGGGTATTGTCGACCGTCGAGTGGCGATCGGTAGAAACCGGACTCAACCGCTTCCCGTGTCGCAGAACTGGTCGGTTCCTCGAAGGTGAAGAGGAGGCCCATCGCCGAACGTTCACGGCCCATCGTTCCCTTGAGATCCCGAACGGCCGCTGGACCAACGTGACCGCTCTTGACGCTGACGACGATATTCTCGAGCCGTCCGCCCGGGCCGGTGAATGCGATTCGGCCGTCGATTCCACCGTCGCCACCTCGACGATTCTCTGCCAGTCCTAGCCGGGCTAACGCCCACACCTCGAACCGGTGGCGGCCATCCGGTCCTTCGATCATTCGCTTCACGCCGTCCATCTCAGTCGGCCAGTCAAAGACTGGCACCGATGTGCCCATTCGATCCTGGATAACTTGCACGGCCAAGTTGCTGATGTCGATGCCGATCCAGTTCCTACCCAATCCGCTTGCAGCCTGTAGTGCCGTCCCGCACCCACAGAACGGGTCCAGCACTACACCCCCTGGCTGAGACGATGCCGTGATGATCCGCTCCAGAAGGGCGAGGGGCTTCTGGGTCGGGAATCCGAGACGTTCGCGCGCCTGACTGTTGATCGGAGGCAGGTCTGTCCAGACGTCGCCGATGGGGCGACCCTTCAGCCCCCAAAGATAGTTCTTGCGTCGGATTCGCCCGCGATGTTTCGCTGGAAAGATCAATCGATGGTCCGCATCGAGTTGCTCCATCACCCCGCGGCTGACGCGCCAGCCGTTCCTCGGTGGCGCATAGCCCTTGTATTCGTAGGTGAGGTTGGGCCGCGGATTCGGACTGTCGAGCGGTGCGCCCTCATAGGGTCCACGTCCGTCGTTGTCATTGAGCGTGAAGCGCGAGGTGTACCCCTCGCCGTGGGCCACACCCTGCGAGTTGAAGATGGTGTGTGGCCCTCGTCCGTAGACCAGGATCACGTCGTGAACCGCGCCGTATTTCCGCCGAGCGTCCCCCTTGGTCGCTGTCCGCTTCCACACGATCTCGTTGAAGAAGTTGCGCGGGCCGAAGATCGCGTCCAAAAGGAGCTTCAGATAGTGGCTGTTGGTCGGGTCGCAATGGAGATACAGCGACCCTGTCGGCTTGAGGACGCGGCGAAGTTCGACCAATCGAACAGCCATCTCAACGAGATATGCGAGCAGGGGACTCGGGCGGATCGCGGAATGAAGCGCCCCTACTAGGTCCGACACCGCATGAGGCACAACGCCACCGTGCTCGGCCGAGTTCGTCAGGTACTCATAGTGCTGAGCTGGCGTCGGACCCCAATGCCAGTAGTCTTCGAGCGTCGCCATTTGCGCGTCGCTCGTCCGCCCCGACTCATCCCGAAAGATGATGCTGTACGCAGCGTTCTTGTTGAACGGCGGATCGAGATAGACGAGATCCACGGACTCGTCTGAAATGAACCGCGTGAGGATTTCGAGGTTGTCCCCGTAGTAGAGCGTGTTTGTCAGGTCCTGGCCGACCACACGTTCCTCGGTGGCGACCGCTGGGAGGGCAGCCCGGTACGCTACCCGCTGAAGCGGGCGCGCATCGTACGCACAGCCTAGTACCAGGTCAATAGGCCAATCGGCCCTTGGCCGCGCCCACGCCAACATTGCCGATCGATCCTCCGACTGCTAGAGTCAAGGTCGATCGGGCGGCGATATTCTGTAGGCGCGTGTGACGTGGGGCCGGCGGCAACCGGCCTCATTCGATTCTACGGCCTTCCAGACTGATGCACTACCCGGATTAGCGAGACTCTTGTGCGGTCGGGCGAAGTTCATGTCCAAGAAGTGCAGGGCAATCGAAGCGGCGTGGTTCTCGACCTTCTTTGAGAAGCCGTTGGTCAACCGCGTGGACCCGGCAGCCGTGGGGCCGCGCGTGAGGGCCGGCTCCGCCTGACAGCCACGTTGACAGCCACGGCGGTGGACTTCGGTCCCACGGCGTAGAGCCTGTGGACCAAGGTCCGCGCCTCAAGCACCGGAAGGCGTCCGAAGAGACCCTGTGAACACTCTCCCGAGAGACTTTTAATCCCTTGGTCGTGGGTTCGAATCCCACCCGGCTCGCAAAATTTCAC
>JBBEBL010000235.1:0-12384 GCA_040882345.1 Chloroflexota bacterium | reverse complement strand
GCGCTGGGCGTGACCGCGAAGGCGGTCTACCAGGCCGCCGACAACGCGAATGACATCACGGTCACCCATGACTTCGCCACGCTGGAGGCCGCCAAGGCCTTCGCCGGCAGCCAGGAGCTCAAGGCGGCGATGCGCGACGCTGGCGTGAACTCGGCGCCGACCATCTGGTTCACGACGCGGGCCTGATCCACGAGGCCGCCCTTGGCTGGCCGAACAGTCTCGACGGCAGCGGGGGCGCCCGCTGTTCGATTCCGCGGGCGGAGCCCCGCAAGGAGCGTCCTGAACACCGCGCGCGCGGTAGCTTGGCCTGTGATGCTGTGTTACTGTGCCGCGATGAAGAACATCACGGTCACCGTGCCCGAGGAGGTCTATCGGTCGGCTCGCATCCGGGCCGCCGAGCGCGGCACGTCGGTCAGCGCGATCGTGGCCGAGTACCTACGCTCGCTGTCGGGAAGTGGTGCCGAGTTCGCGAGGCTCGAGGCGCAGCAGCAGCGCATCCAGCGTCAGATCAGGCACTTCGCCGCCGCGGATCGGCTCGGGCGCGACGAGCTCCACGATCGTGCAGTTCGCTGACACCAACATCCTGCTGTACGCGATCTCGCGCGACTCCGCCGAAACCACGAAGGCGAGACGGGCGAACGAGCTGCTGGCGGCCGGTGACATCGGGCTGTCGGTCCAGGTGCTCCAGGAGTTCTACGTGCAGGCGACAAGAGCGAGCCGCGCGGACGCGATCACGCACGAACAGGCAACGGGCTTGGTCGCAGCGTGGCGGCGGTTCCCCGTCCAGGACCTGACGGTAGACATCGTGGTCGCTGCATTCGAGACTCGGCGCCGTTTCGGGATCTCCTACTGGGATGCGGCGGTCATCGAGGCCAGCCGGGCCCTTGGCTGCGCGGTCGTGCTATCCGAGGATCTCGACGCTGGCACCGACTTCGATGGCGTCCGCGTGCACGACCCGTTCGCCCACTCGACGCCAACGTCCTGACCTCGGAGGTGGTCACCTGATGTCCTCGGGGGACAGACGCCCGTCCGCACGCCCGCCGGCTCCCTGATCGCTGATCCTCTCGCCTAGCTCCAGGCCCACGCCAAGGCCGCGATGCGCCACCCATCGCCGCTCTCATGGAGCGACATTGTCATCAGCGGCAGTGTCGCGAGCCGGTCCGTGACCAGGATTCACGAATCTCTAAGAGCGGAACGGGGCTGCCTGTCAGAACGGACGATCCTGGGGTGATTTGACGACCAGCACCAGCGGCCGGTCACGACTTGGTGACTCACGGGCACGTCGGATCCTAGGTGCGGATCCGCGGCCGGTGCCGCGCCCATGCAGAGGAGGCTTTGATGGAACAGCCGACGAAGCGAAGCGCACGGCCCGGTGCGAAGATGTTCGTGGTCGCCCTGCTCGCCGGCCTTGCCGTGCTGTTGCTCCTGTTCCCGGGTAGCGGGATCGATCGCCAACCGCCCGAGTGTTACGCCGTGCTCGGTTACGTGGTTCCGTGCGGTGGCGGACTGGCCATGATCGCAGCCGCATCTGTGGCGGTGGTTGTGGGATTGGTCCTGTCGCTGAAGGCCCGCCGCCGGATGCCCGGATGAGGCGGCTGGAGTTCACGCACGATCGATGGCATCGGGCACCTGCTGCCCTGGGAGGCGCCCGAGGCGTACGTGGAGCTCGCCGGCTGACGACGGCGCCGGACCCCGAACTGGCAGCGATCAGCCGGTGACCTACGTGGCTGAACGTCCCGCTCCATCGGCTGGCGGCACCATCAGCACGAGCTTGCCGATGTGGCGCTTCGCCTCGAAGTCGCGCTGCGCCTCCGTGATCCGGGCAAGGGGGTAGGTCGCGGCGACGAGCGGGACGATCTCGCCACGCTCCAGGTAGCCGACGAGGTTGCCGAAGACGTCCTCGTGCCACGACGTACAACCGAGCAACGTGAGGTCCTTCAGGTACAGCGTGCGCAGGTCGAGCTCCACGATCGGTCCGGCGATCGCACCGGAGACCGCGTAGCGGCCGCGTGGCTTGAGCACGGTGAGAAGCTCTGGCCACCGCGGTCCGCCGACGAGGTCGATGATGACGTCCACCTGCTCGCTGCCGATAACCGACGTGAGATCGCTCCCGCGAGGCACGACGACCGTGGCACCCAGCGATCGGATGGTCGGCGTCTTCTCCTCGCCGGCGATCGCGATCACCTCCGCGTCGCGACGGCGTGCGAGCTGGATGGCCGCCGACCCGACGCCGCCGGATGCTCCGGTGATCAGGACGCGATCGCCCGGGCCGACTCGGGAGCGATGCACCAGGTTCTCCGCGGTCCCGTAGGAGCACGGCACGGCGCCAAGCTGCGCGTCAGAGAGCCCGCTCTCGACGCGGTAGGTGTCCGCAGACGGCGCACGGACGAACTGGGCGAATCCCCCGTCCAGCTCAGAGCCGAGCCACGGATCGCGGCCGGCACGGCGGAGTGAGCGAAGGCAACTCTGAACGATCACTCGCTCACCGATCCTCGCTCGGGAAACGCCATCGCCGACCTCGACGACCAGGCCGCAGACGTCAGCACCCTGGATCCGCGGGAACTGGAGTGGAGCGCCGCTCCAGCTGCCGTCCGCGAGTGTCGTTTCGCTCCCGGACGGCTCACTGGGTGTCACACCAGTGAACGATGGCGAATACCAACCCACGCGCGTGTTGATGTCCGTGTTGTTGACACCGGCGGCCCGAACAGAGATCAGGACTTCGCCGGGTCCGGCGCTCGGCACCGGAACGTCCGAGCGGGAGTCGAGCATGTCCGGGCCGCCATGTCCGGTGAGCAGCACCGCGTGCATGGTTTCCCCGGACCGTGACATAACGGGATTGTGCCACCGCGTGGGTCCCGCCCATGGTCAAGAAGAAGTGTTCCGGCGGGTTGGGACGGACGTATGCTTCGCTCCCGTCACGCCGTTCGAGCGCGACCGATCGAAGGAGGATCTCGTCATGCCCCTCTACTTGACCCGGTTCAGCTATACGCCGGAGACGTGGGCTCGATTGGCGAAGAACCCTGAAGACCGCCGCGAGGCGGCGCGCACGTACATCGAGTCGGTCGGAGGGAAGCTCCACGGCTTCTGGTACGCGTTTGGCGAGTACGACGCGTACAACCTCTGGGAAGCGCCAGACAATGTCTCGATGGCCGCAGTCGCCATCGCGATCGGCGGTGGAGGTGCGTTGTCGAAACTCGAGACGACTCCGCTACTCACCGTCGAGGAAACGTTGGAGGCCCTTCGCAAGGTGGACGGCATCCGCTACAAAGCGCCAGGCTCCTAACGCGGGTCCCATGAAGGCCGTCGTCCAGGACCACTACGGGGCACCAGACGTGCTTCGCCTGGAGGACGTCGCCCGGCCGGTGCCCGCGGAGGACGAGCTCCTCGTCAGGGTCCGCGCCTCGACGGTCACGCGGACCGATGCGCACGCGCGCCAAGCGGTGACGACGGCATGGCTCCCACCTAGTGCCCCGGGGTGCGATGGCGCTGCTGGTCTGGCTGGTCTGCCTGGTCGGATCCGGACTGACCGGCCCGACCCTCGACGCGCTCACACCCGGCGATCAGCGGTCGGCTTTGCCTCTAGAGGCCGCACCACGATCGGCTCGAAGTGAAGTCGCGCGCCCGCCCCGGATCGCACGGAGTGACGGGGACGCCGCCCAGGTGGCCGCCTCGGCCGGCCGACCGAGGAGATAGCCCTGCCCGAGCTCGACACCGAGTCGCTGCAGGATCGTCCGTTCGGCGTCGGTCTCTATGCCCTCGGCGATGACCCGACAGTCGGTCGCCGCCGCGAAGTGGACGAGCGCGACGATGAGGGCCTGCCGCGCCGGGTCGGTGTTGACGCCGCGGACGAGACTTTGATCGATCTTGACGAACTGCGGTCGGAGTTCGACGAGGTGGGTGAAGTTGGCGACGCCCGCCCCCGCGTCGTCGACGGCGACCCGCAGGTCCGATCCGAGG
Source organism: Chloroflexota bacterium (assembly GCA_040882345.1). Classification (GTDB taxonomy): domain Bacteria; phylum Chloroflexota; class Limnocylindria; order Limnocylindrales; family CSP1-4; genus SPCO01. The sequence continues at coordinate 8,427 of JBBEBL010000235.1, read as the reverse complement.
GCCGTGACGGCCGTGCGGAGCGCGGCATAGTCCTCGATCGTCTCGTGTTCAGTGACCTCGAGGACGACCGGACGCGTCCGGTCATCCAACACCGTCCGCAGGGCATCGCCGTCGAGGATGAGCCGCGGTGACACGTTGACGCTGACGAAGACGTCGGCTGGCAGGTCGCGGGCGGCCAGGCACGCGGCGCGCATGGTGGCGACCTCCAGCTCGAGCTCCTGGCCCGTCAGCAGCGCCTGGCGGAACGCGACGTCGGGTCGGGTGCCGTCGTCGAAACGGGTCAGCGCCTCGTAGCCGAGCGGTCGACCGGATGCGAGCTCGACGATCGGCTGGAAGACCGGCCGGAACGCCTCCTTCTTGATGATCCCCGCGATACGCTCGACCTTGAGCGCGGCATCGGCACGCGTGGCCAGGGTCGAGGTGAGGAGCGAGCCCGCGAGATCGGCGAACTCGACGAGTCCCTCGAATGTCGTCGACAGAGTCGCGGTCGCGTGGCCGTCGGTGGCCCCGACGATGAGCAGGCCGATGACGTCGCGCTGGTGGCGGACCGGCAGGTACGCGGCGGCGCGGACCCCGAGCCCGCTGATGAGGGCGTTGTACGGATGGCCCGGTCGCTCGGTCCAGTCCTCTATCCACGGACCCACGCTCGCGCGCTCGTACAACTCGCGGCTGCGCGCGACGGGCAGGGGCAGGTTTTCGACGGACCGGTCGGCGGCAGTGGCGAGCCCGATCGGGGTGGCATGGGCGGCATCGTCGAACAGGAACAGGTGGGCGTGGGTCAGCCCGGTCATGCTGACGATCTGCTGGCAGATGGCCTGCCCGGTGGTCTCAGCCGATCCGCCGAGCGGCAGGCGGCTCAGGGTCTCCGCGATCATCGCCCGCTCGCGCGCTGCAGCTGCGCCGGCGGCTTCGAGTTCGCGTTCGCGGGTGACGTCGCGCTTGACCGCGACGTAGCCGGAGATCTCGCCGGTCGCATCGCGGATCGAGGAGAAGACGGCCTCCTCCCGGTACAGGGTCCCGTCCTTGCGCCGGTTCGTCATCTCGGCGACCCACGGGAGTCCGTTCACGAGCGAAGCCCACATCGCCTCGTAGAAGGTGGCCGACTGGACACCGCTCTTGAAGATCCGCGGGTTCTGGCCCATGACCTCATCGCGGCTGTACCCGGTCATGCGCTCGAAGGCCGGATTGACGTAGACGATCCGCGCCTGGACGTCCGTGATGACGATCGACTCGGCCGATTGCTCGACCGCCGTCGCCAGCTGCGCCCGTTCGAACTCGGCCCGCTTGCGATCGCTGATGTCCGAGGCGAGCCCCATCCCGCCGACGATCTTCCCGTGCTCGTCGAGAAGCGGACGGGTGTGGAGTCGCACCCACACCGTCGAGCCGTCCTTGCTGACGCCCAGCCAGTCTTCCTCGAACTCGTCGAGCCTCGGCTCGTTGGACGACAGACGCGGTCGCGCGGTCGCCGCTGGATAGATGATCTCCGGCGTCCGACCGAGCATCTCATCCGCGGTGTACCCGAAGAGGGCGGTCGCGCCGTCGTTCCAGTACGTGATCCGCTCCTCGGCGTCGGTCACGACGATCGCGTCACGGACCTCGGCGAGGATCGCCGCTCGGGAGCGAAGATCGTGCTCCCGAATGCGACGCTCGGTGATGTCGGTCAGCATCACGAGAACGTGAGCGGGCGCCTCGGCGCCTTCGTCCAGCGCGGTCGCGCGGACCTCGATCCAGCGCCGCGATCCGTCGAGCGCGTCCAGCGGCCACTCGGCGACGTGGTCCGTGCCGGCGACGACGATCCGGATCGCTTCGCCGATCCGACCGAGCAACCCGGGGTCGGCAGCGGACAAGGTCTTACCGACGATCCGCTTCGCTGTCGTGTCGAGCAGCGCGGTCGCCGTCGCGTTCCACGACCGGACCCGACCGTCGAGGTCGGCGATGACCACGGCGCTCGTCACGGACTCGACGGGTGCGACCGGCGGTTCGGCCGGCGGCCCACTGCCGGCACCGGGAACGGGAGCCGATCGCCGGCGCGCACGGCGGTCGATGGGGCGAACGGACATCTTGGGCTCCGACGGCGAAAGGTCCCGTCATCGTGCCCATCTGCCAACCACCCGGCAACGCACCAGTCGTTACAGCCCGGGACAGTACGAAAGGTCGTCGGGACGTATGACGGCCCGGTGCCCTTCGCGTCCCAGCCTCCGTCAGGCTGCCACGATCTCCACGAGGAGACCGCCGGCCCGGGTCCGCTCCTCGACCACGGTGAGCCCAGCGTCCCGCACGGCGCGCCGCACATCGTGGTCGAGGCGGCAGCCACCGCTCAGGCGTGCCCAGGCAGGCGCCGATCGCCGCTGGAGGAGGCCGACCATTCGGTGACGTGAGCGGGCGTGCTCGAGCAGCCGGATCGTGCCGCCGGGTCGCAGCACGCGGCGGGCTTCCCGAAGGCTGCCGGGGACGTCGCCGACCGAGCACAGGACGAACGTCGCGACGACCGTGTCGAACGACGCGTCCGCGAAGGGAAGGGCCTCGGCGTCTGCCTCGAAAAGGGACACATCGCGGCCATGGCGCTGCGCGCGCTCGGCCGCGATCGTGAGGGCCGGGGCGCTGACATCGACCCCGTGGACGGCCGTGCCGACCGCATAGACCCCGAGGTTCGATCCCGTCCCGATCCCGATCTCCAGCGTGTCGCCGCGTGCTCCCCCAGCCACCCGTGCGCGGGCATGGCGGAGCCCCGCCCGGTCGGCTGCACGCATGGCGGCATCCAGCAGGCGGGCCGTACGAGCGTCGCCCACCTGCAGGCCGGATCCCCCTTCGCGTTGGGCGAGGAACCGGTTGCCCGAGAGGTTGGCGAGCTCCATCAGGATGGACACGGCGAGCAGCTCCCGACGGTGTCGCGCGCGGAGATGCATCGGAGGCTGCGGGTCCTCTGGCCCAGCCACCGCGATGCGCTGACCGAACGCGTAGGCCGCCGCTTCCTCGGCGGACAGGTCGTCCGGCTGGAGACCCAGGGACCTGGCCCACCGGCCGTGAAAGGCCTGGCAGGCCTCACACCGATTGATCGAGGTCACACCCAGCATCGCCGCTTCACGGACGGGCGGCGGGACGCGACCCGGCAGCAGATACGCGGACACGAGCGCCGGGATGGACCGGATGAGCGGGGGCACCCAGCGCCGGAGCGCGTGGCTCGTGAGCTTCGAGCGATACAGCGGGACGGTCTGCACGCTCGTGACCTCCATGTGTGGACCCGATCATCATGCCGCGTCGTCCACATCGTTGACGTGGGGCGTGGGCGAATGGATACACCCGGGCCCATGTATCCATTCGCGGAGTCGTCTCGTCCACAGGGTAGAAGCGGGCAACGACCCGCCGCCAGGAGGACGCAGCCATGAAGCTGACCATCAATGAATCGCCCCTCGACCGGATCATCAGGATCGCGGCGGGTCTGGGTCTCGCCGGCCTCGCGATCGCCGGCGTCGTGACCGCGCCGATCGCCTACGCCGTCTGGCTCGTCGCAGCCATCCTGCTCGTGACGGGTATCGTGGGCTTCTGCCCGCTGTACGCGCTGCTCCACGTGAGCACCAGGCGCGCCACCGACTGAACGCAAAGGCCAGCTGCCCGGACCATGGACGAGGACCCGACCGCACCGGCTCCAGGGGGCGGCTCCACCGGTGACGCGTTCGCCGACCGGCTGGTCGCGGAGCTGCCCCGCCTGGTCCGGCTCGCGACCCGCCTGGTGCGCGACGCAGACCAGGCGGAGGACTGTGCCCAGGAGACGATCGTGGGCGCGTGGCGCCGCCGCGACCAGCTCCGCGACGCGGCGGCCCTCTCCGCCTGGCTCCGTCGCAGCCTGGTCAACCGGGTCATCGACCGATCCCGGGTCCATCGGCAGGAGCTCGACATCGACGCCGTCGAGGCGGACTGGCGGGACGACCACTACTCCGTCGCACCCGAGCGCGTGCTCGAGCGGGCGGAGCTCCGCGACGAGCTCGAGGATGCGCTGGCGCGCCTCCCGGTCATCTACCGGGTGCCGGTCGTCCTCCACGATGTCGTCGGGTGGACCGCGGTGGAGATCGGCCACGCGATGGACGCCGGGCTGCCGGCGACGAAGCAGCGGTTGCGAAGGGGACGGATGATGCTGGTGAGTGCCCTCGCAGAGGGTGACGAGCGACGTCTGGCGAGCCTCGCCCAGCCGCTGCGCTGCTGGCGTGCTCGCCGACACGTCTCGGCATACCTCGATGGTGAACTCGACGCGAACACGCGATCGGCCGTCGAGGCGCATCTGGAAAGCTGCCCGACGTGTCCGCCGCTGTACGCGGGCCTCGTGGGCGTCAAGGCCAGCCTCGGCGGACTGCGCGACCCGGACACCGTCGTCGAGGAGGCGATCGCCGGGCGCATCAAGCAGCAGCTGGACGAGCAGCCAAGCGCTCCGTAGGGCCGCCGTGCATCCGTCGCCAACGTGCTGCGCCTCGCCGTCGACCCGCTGCGAACGGTGACAGTCGGCGGGCGAGACCGGTCCCTTCGGCTCTGGCCGGCCCGCCTCACTTCGGTCACTTTGGACCTGGACGTGAGCATCGACGTGCCCTTCGAGACTGAGGGCTCGGCGTCGCGGCGACCCTGCCGTGTGCTCGAACAGGAGGCCACGATGGACCCCGAACGAGTCGTGATCATGGGGGCCGCGGGGCGCGACTTCCATGACTTCAACGTCGTGTACCGCACCGATCCGAGCGTGCGGGTCGTCGCGTTCACCGCGGCGCAGATCCCCGGCATCGCCGACCGCCGCTATCCGCCACAGCTGGCCGGCCCCCTGTACGACGACGGCATCCCGATCCGGCCCGAAGCAGATCTCGAGGAGATCATCCGGGAGCAGGACGTCGACACGGTCGTCTTCGCCTACAGCGACGTGAGCCACGAGACCGTGATGCACACGGCGTCGCGAGTCCTGGCCGCCGGAGCGGACTTCGAGCTCCTGGGCCCGGCGCACACCATGCTGAGGAGCCGACGCCCCGTCCTCGCTGTCGGCGCCACCCGCACCGGCGCCGGCAAGAGCCAGACGACGCGGTACCTCGCGGCTTTGCTCGCCGAGCATGGCATCAAGCCCGTCGTCGTGCGCCACCCGATGCCGTACGGCGATCTCGCGGCCCAGGCGGTACAGCGGTACGCGAACTACGACGATCTCGATCGGTACGAGACCACGATCGAGGAGCGCGAGGAGTACGAGCCGCATCTCGACGCTGGACGCGTCGTCTACGCCGGCGTCGACTACGAAGCGATCCTCCGCCAAGCCGAGCTCGAGGCGGACGTGATCCTCTGGGACGGGGGCAACAACGACTTCCCGTTCTACCGGCCGGACCTGTACATCGTCGTCGCGGATCCACTTCGACCTGGCGACGAGCGGCGCTTCCATCCAGGCGAGACGAATCTGCGGATGGCGGACGTCGTCATCGTCAACAAGATCGATTCGGCCGAGCCTGACGCGGTTGACGTCGTTCGGCGGTCGATCGAGGAGCTCAATCCGAGCGCTGCCGTGCTGACCGCCCGGTCTGACCTTGCGCTGGTGGGTCCGGCGATCGAGGGCAAGCGCGTGGTCGTCGTCGAAGACGGACCGACGCTCACCCACGGCGGGATGCTGTACGGCGCGGGCGTCGTCGCCGCCCACCGTTTCGGGGCGGCCCGGCTGGTCGATCCTCGACCAGGGGCCGTGGGCTCCATCCGCGACGTGTTGGATCGCTATCCGACCCCCGAGCCACTCGTCCCGGCGATGGGCTACGGGGAGATCCAGATCAAGGAGCTGGAGGCGACCCTCAACGCCGTCGACGCCGATCTCGTGCTGTCGGCCACGCCGATCGACCTGACGCGCGTCCTGAGCCTCAACAAGCCGATCACCAGAGTCCGCTACGAACTGGCCGAGGCTGGCGGGCCCCCGCTGCGCGAGGTCATCCAGCCGATCATCTCCATGACCCGGACCCCGATCGGCGTGGGAGGCTGACTCGCCATGACCATCATGCTTGGACCCGCACCACCCAAGGCGCCGCCCCACCACTTCCTCACCCTTGACGAACTCGGACCTGGGGGCCTCAGCTCGCTGCTTGATCTGACCGGTCGGCTCAAGCGGGATCCGGAGGCATTCCGAAACCGATCGGCCGGCGGTCGGATCGGCATGATCTTCGACAAGCCATCGACCCGAACCCGCGTCAGCTTCGAGTCCGCGGCGTGGATGCTCGGGATGCTGCCGATCGTCCTCCGGCCCGACGAGCTGCAGCTGGGGCACGGCGAGACGGTCGCCGACACGGCCAGGGCGTTGTCCCTCTATCTCGACGCGATGGTGGTCCGGACGTTCGCTCAAAGCGCTGTCGCGGAGCTCGCCGAGGCCTCGTCGATCCCGGTCATCAACGCCCTGACCGATGAGCACCATCCCTGCCAGGCCCTGGCCGACGTCATGACCCTCAAGGAGGAGTTCGGGACCTTCGCCGGCATCCAGGTCGCCTTCATCGGCGACGGGGACAACGTGTGCCACTCGTTGATCGAGGCCGCCGGCCTCGCCGGGTTCGAGCTGCGCGTCGCGACGCCGCCCGGTTACGAGCCATCGCCAGAGGTGGTCGAACGGGCGCGACGCCGAGGCAAGCGGACGGGTGGCGCGATCCTGCTCACGACGGACCCGGCCGAAGCCGTGTCGGGCGTGGAGGCCGTCTACGCCGACGTCTGGACGTCCATGGGCCGAGAGGCCGAGAGTGGCGTCCGCCGAGCCGCGTTCTCCGGCTTCACCGTCGACGGTCGGTTGATGTCGCTGGCCTCGAAGGCGGCGATCTTCCTCCATTGCCTGCCGGCCCACCGCGGCGAGGAGGTCACCAACGAGGTGATGGACGGACCAGCCTCGCGGGTCTGGCCGCAGGCGGCAAACCGGTTGCACACCGAGACGGCACTGCTCTACGCGATCCTGACCGGCGACTTCAAAGGCCACGGGCTGGCGTGAGTCGCATCGTCGTGGCCCTGGGCGGCAACGCTCTCATCCGCCGTGGGGAGGAGGGCTCGACAGCGGTCCAGCGCCACAACCTGCGGGGCGCCGCCCAGGCCCTGGCGGAGCTTGAGTCGCTGGGCCATGAGCTCATCCTCACGCACGGGAACGGGCCCCAGGTCGGCTACCTCGCGATCGAGGCCGACGCCGCACGGGAGGTCGTCCCGCCTCCACCGCTCGACGTCCTGGTCGCCGAATCGCAGGGTCAGATCGGCTACCTGATGGCCCAGGCCCTTACGACCCAGCTCAGGTTGGCTGGCCGAGACCACCCGGTTGCCACGGTCCTGACCCAGACCGTGGTGGACCCGGCCGATCCGGCATTCGCCGCGCCATCCAAGCCCGTCGGTCCGGTGTACGACGAGGCGACGGCACGAGCGCTGGCCGTTGAGCACGGCTGGACGATCGCGCCGGATGGATCCGGCTGGCGCCGGGTGGTCCCATCACCAGCGCCGCTGGACATCGTGGAGGCGGAGAGCGTCCGTGCGCTCGTCCGCGAGGGCGTCATCGTCATCGCCTGCGGGGGCGGCGGCATCCCGGTCAGCCGGGATGTCGATGGGATCCTCAAGGGTGTCGAGGCCGTCGTCGACAAGGATCTTGCCGCGGTCCTGCTCGCCTTGCAGGTCGACGCCGACGCCCTGCTCCTCCTTACCGACGTCCCGGCCGTGCACATGGGTCGGGGATCCGTGGACCGACCGCCGATCCGTCGGCTTACCCTGGCAGGTGCCGCTCAAGGCGTGGCGGATGGCACCTTTCCGTCCGGATCGATGGGCCCGAAGGTGACGGCCGCCGCGGAGTTCGTTCGCCGGACCGGCAGGTTCGCCGCGATCGGTGCCCTCCAGGATGCTCGGGCCGTGCTCGACGGCCGGGCGGGCACCCAGGTGGTCTCGTCGATCGACGGGCGGTTGCGCGGCTGCGCGGCCGGGCGATCGGCGATCCAGACTGATCGGCGCGGTCAGATCACGGCCTCCGCCAGCGGTCGCTGAGCGAGGACCAGTCGACCGATCGCCTTGGGCACGATACCCCGGGGTCAGGAGTAGCATGCGACCAGGAGGACCCACGATGACCGATACCGGAGCTCCCTACGCCGTCGATATCGAGCAGGCGACGCTTGCCAACGACACATATCGGACGACGCTGTGGACGGGGAAGCACGTGCAGCTCACCGTCATGAGCATCCCACCCGGTGACGACATCGGCCTGGAGGTCCATGCCGACACCGACCAGTTCGTGCGCATCGAGCAGGGTCGCGGCCGATGCCAGATGGGCCCTGCCAGGGATGACCTGCCCTTCGACCAGGAGGTCGGCGACGGCTGGGCCATCCTGGTGCCAGCTGGCACATGGCACAACGTCACGAACATCGGCGACGACGACGTGCGGGTCTACGTCCTGTACGGGCCGCCGGACCACCTTCCCGGCAC
>JBBEBL010000234.1:0-1993 GCA_040882345.1 Chloroflexota bacterium | reverse complement strand
ACGTACAGGCCCAGGCCGCTGCCGCCGTCGTGCTCCGGCGCGGCGCCGCGCGCGAATCGCTGGAAGAGTCGATCGCGGACGTCCGCGGCCACACCCGGGCCGCCGTCGCGGATCGTCGTCCGCACCGTCCGCCCCGCCTCGTCCACAGCGATGGCCACGGTCACCGGCGCGCGACCGCCGTACTTGACGGCGTTGTCCAGCAGCGCCCACAGGACCTGGTCCAACTGGTCCGCGTCCGCGACCGCCAGCCAGCCGCCGGACTGGTCATCCACGGTGAACGCGACATCGTCCTGGCCCAGCGCCTCCCAGGCCTTGCGCACGCGCGTCCCCAGGGCGACCACCTCGCTCCGGGGCTTGAGGGCGCCCGACTCCAGGCGCGTCACCGTCAGCAGTTGCCGGACCATCCGCGACAGCCGCTCCGACTGTTCCGCGATGATCCCGAGTCGACGGTCCGGGCTGGCCTCGTCCAGCTGTTCCGCGTACGCGCGGATGCTGGTGAGGGGCGTCTGAAGGTTGTGGCTGACCCCGCGCAGGAAGTCGTCCTTGGCCGCGTCCAGCTCCAGGAGCTGCTGGTTCTGCGACTCCACGGTCGCGAACAGCTGGGCATTGCGGATCGCCGCGGCCATCTCGCTCGCGAACAGCTCCAGCAGGTCCTGGTCCGCGCGCTCCCAGCGACGCGTCGCCGGCAATCGACCCACGAGCACGCCCATGTCCTCGCCGCCCGCCCGCAGCACGGCGCGCAGCGGACGCGATACCCCCGGGACGACTTCTTCCTCCTCCATATTCGCGGGATCGCCCATGATCACGACGGCATCGATCAGGGCGAACGCGGTGGTGGCGTCGGTCGCCGTGCGCTCCACCAGGGTTTCCACGCCGTCGCGCGGCGAGACCTCGCCGATGGACGCAAGGATCCGCCCGAGTTCGCGGTTGCGACGCTCCAGGTCCGCGGCGAGTCGGTTGTGGCTGTCCGCCAGTCGAGCGAGCTCGTCGTCGCCCGCCACGCGGATGGGGGTGCGGAGGTCGCCCGCCGACACCCGATCCACGGACGCCGCGATGGAGCGGAGCGGTGCGGTCAGCGACTCCGACAGCGCGTACGAGGTGACGATGGCGACGGCGGCGACGACCGCGATACCGAACACGAGCAGGCCGCGCGCCACGGTGCCGTCCGCTGCCGCGTCTCCGAACGAGGCGCCGATGACGAGGACGATGAGGCCGAAGAGCGCGAGGGGCACCACCGCGGAGGCGATGAGGGCCATCGTCAGTCGAGCGCGGAAGCTGAGCCGCGGTGGGGCCGCGGGGTCGCGCGGCTCCGTCACGGAGTGGAGGTCGGGGTCGCGACGAGTCGATAGCCGATGCCGCGGACCGTCTGGACGTGGACCGGCTTGTTGGGGTCCACCTCCACCTTCTGGCGTAGTCGGCGCATCGTGACCCAGACATAGGAGGGGTCGGCGTCTTCCGTCTCCGCCCAGCCGCGCGCCAGCAGCGTGTCCGTCGTGACCGTCTGGCCAAGGTTGGCGGCCAGCGCGTAGAGGAGGCGCGATTCGGTGGGGGTGAGCGCGACGGTCTCGCCGCGGACTGTCGCCTCCCGGCGGTGCAGGTCCAGCGTCAGCTCCGGGCCAAGGACCAGGCTCTGGCGCGGGACCTTGTCGCCCAGCCGCCGCAGGACGCGGTTCACGCGGGCCCGCAACTCCGGGTAGTGGTACGGCTTGGTGACGTAGTCCTCGGCCACTTCCTCCAGGAGATCAGCCTTGGAGTCGCCGGCATCGATCGCGGACAGGACGATGATGGGGAGATCCGCCTGGGCCTTGATCTCGCGGGCCAGGGTCAGGCCGTCCATGCGCGGCATCATCATGTCCACGATGAGCAGGTCCGGCCAGCCGCTCTTGAGTCGACGGAGGGCCTCGTCGCCGTCGCGCGCGGTCGCGATCTCGTAGCCGTCGGCCCGCAGCTGGTCGGCGAGCAGGACGAGCAGGTTGGGATCGTCGTCCACGAT
>JBBEBL010000233.1:0-1998 GCA_040882345.1 Chloroflexota bacterium | reverse complement strand
GGGCGGTGTTGGAGATGTGCGAGGTGGAGCCGAGCGTGGCCATCGCTTAGCCCTTGATCCAGATGTCACCCTCGGCCGGTGTCGGGCTCGACGGCGTCGTCGTCCCGACATAGACCTGCTTCCCGGCGGTCCCGGTCGTGGCATACCTGGTGAAGCCGCCCGCGTCGCCAGGCAGGACCGGGTCGCTTCCGCCGGTCTTGTGCTTGGCGGCGTGCGAGGCCGGGGTGAAGGTGGACGGGACGCTGGACAGGTAGGACCAGGGGAGCGTCCCCGTGTGCAGGCCGAAGCCTGGGCTGATGGCGTGGTCCGCGGCGGCGAACGTCGACGGCTTGCTGGTGATCTGCGCCCAGGTGACCGTGACCGGATCCGAGGACCCGGACGCGTGCGAGGACCCATGGGAGCTCGGGGCGAAGGTCGACGGCTTGCCCGTGAGCGAGGCGTAGGCCACCGTCCCGCCATCACCCGACGTCGTGTGGGCATGGTCACTCGGGGCGAACGTGCTCGGCTTGCCGGTGATGACGGAGTAGGCGATCGTCCCGCCGGTCGAGCCGTCGGCGTGCGTGTGGGAGCTGGGCGCGAAGGTGGACGGCTTGCCGGAGACGTTGGCATACGGGATGTTCGGACCCTGGCCAGTTGTGCCGTCGTGCGCGTGCCCGGTCGACCCGCTCAGGGCAGCCGTCAGTGGATAGCTGGCCGAGTAAGATCGCTCGTCCGTGATCTTCGCGTTGAGGATGGACGTGGCAAGGGCCTCGACACGGACCTGGGCCAGGGCGATCTCGTAGGTCCCGGCCACGACCTGCGTCAGGGCTGGAGCCGTGGGCGAGGCGCCCGGCGTGCCGGTCAGGACCGCGAGCTCTACCGTCCGGCTGGACAGCGAGCGCCGGACGACGATGCGGTCGATCCGGGGATTGGTCGCGTCCGCGGCGTCGATCGTCAGCGCCTCCTGGGCGGAGTACACCTCGAAGTAGTAGCCGAGGATGTAGGCGACGCCCGTGTTGACCCGGACGCCCATGGCCGCCGGAGACTGCTCGGTGACGGCCAGGGTGTTCCCGACCGTCGCCATGACGCCATCCCCGACAAGGCCGGCGACGACCTGCGCCCACGCGTCGGACGTGTAGACCCGATCGCCCTCGGAGCTGTCGAAGAACCTTGATCGCTGACTCATGCTCGTATCCTACTCCGTGGGCCCGAGGAGCCCGGCTATGTGGCCACCATGCGGTACAGCAGAGTCTGCACGATGTACAGGTTCCCAGGCGTGCCAGTCTTGGTGAGGTTCGTCTCAAACTGGACGTGTGTCGTACCGTCGTTCATCAGGGCGCCGATACCGGCATCATCCTGCCGCCACTGGTTCTCGCTCCCGGAACTGATGGCGAGCGACGAGAGGGTGTCGGCGGTGTTCGTGCCGATGCGCTTGGCCGTGAACTCGACGTCCCACTTGTGCGAGCCGGACAAGGCAGTTCCACTGACGACGTAGAACGCCGTCGTGATACGCCGCAGCCAGATGTCAGAGCAGTCTCCGAGAGGTGGCACGGCGGCTCGCAGGGCGCCGCCGTCGGTCGCCGACCACGGAGTGGTGCCGTCCGAAGCGTAGATGGGCAGATGATGCAGGCAGGTGCAAAGCCAGCGCGTCCCGTCGTACTGGAACTCCATCCCGAGGTCGGAGCGGAAGAAGCGGTCGTTGGTCGTGGGGCTGGACGGGAAGGACGTGCCGCTCGCTCGCAGGAGGCCGTTGTATTGGAGCGCCGCATCGTTGCCGTCCGGCGTCGCGTTGGCCCCGATGCGAACGAGGCCACCGTCCGTGTTCAGGTTCAGTTGTGATGCCGCGCCGTTGTTGCGGGCCGCGAGCTCGTTGTCGTCCATCGCCATGTTCTGCCCGGCGTCCGGGCCGACCTGGAAGGCGTGGCCCGTGCTCGCCAGTGACAGGTCGGTCGTGTCGGTCAGGCGGATGGTGGCGGGAGACAGGTCGTCACCGTCGCTCGCGCTCGAGTGGTCGTGCGA
>JBBEBL010000232.1:11023-12709 GCA_040882345.1 Chloroflexota bacterium | reverse complement strand
GACCAGGGCCGTGTCGATCCCCTCCTCCGCGGCCCAGTCCAGCGCCTGGCAGGGCCGATCCGAGAAGACGAGGACGACATCGCCGCCGAGCTCACCGCGCCGTGCCGCCGCGTGGAGCGCCCGCAGGTTGGAGCCCGCGCCGGACACCCCGACCGCGATCCGTCCCGACCCGGTCACGACGCGGCGTCCAGCGGCGCCTCGATGTATCGAGCGCCGTCGATCGTGGTGGCGTCCACCACGTCCCCGACCAGCAGGGCCGGGATGCCGTGGGCCGCCGCCGTCGCGATCACGGGCGGGACGTCCGTCGGCGGCACGACGACGACCATCCCGAGGCCCCCGTTGAACGTCGCGCGCAGCTCCGCGTCGTCGAGGCCACCGAGCGCCCCGAACAGGCGCATGACGGACGGCATCGCCCAGCGCGACGGGTCCAGCCGCGCGGCGAGACCAGGCGGCAGGGCCCGCGGCACGTTGCCGGGCAGGCCGCCACCGGTGATGTGGGCCAGGCCGCGGAGGTCGGCTACCTCCCGGGCGGCCAGGACGGCGCGGGCGTAGATCCTGGTCGGAGTCAGGAGGACCTCGCCCAGGGTGGCCATCGACTCGTGCGGCGCGGCGGCGATCAGCGCGTCCGCCGGCGCGTCGCCAAGGGCCCGACGCAGCCGGACCTGGTACGGCTCGGCGAGATCCAGGTCCCACTCGGCGATGAGGGCACGCACCAGCGAGTAGCCGTTGGCGTGGAGGCCGGAGGAGGCGAGGCCCACGAGCGCGTCCCCGACCTCCGCGCGCGTCCCGTCGACGACCCGGGAACGCTCCACGACGCCGATGCAGCAGCCGGAGAGGTCGAATGCGTCGTCGTCCATCAGGCCCGGGTGTTCCGCGGTCTCGCCACCGACCAGGGCAGCGCCGGCATCCCGGCATCCGGCGGCCACGCCCCCCACCAGCTCCGCGATGCCGACCGGGTCCAGGCGACCGACGGCGATGTAGTCGAGGAAGGCGAGCGGCTCCGCCCCGGCGCACACGACATCGTCGGCGCACATCGCGACGAGGTCGATCCCGATCGTGTCGTAGCGGCCGACGGTCGCGGCGATGGCGGTCTTCGTGCCGACCCCATCCGTTGACGCGATGAGGAGCGGCTCGCGATAGCCCGCCGGGATGGTGAATGCCCCGCCGAACCCGCCGAGGCCGCCGACCACCTCCGGCCGGCGCGTGGAGTCCACGTGAGCTCGCATGAGGTCCACCGCCCGCTCGCCGGCCGCGACGTCCACGCCGGAGCGCGCGTACGCCGCACGTCGGTCGGTGGAGCGCGTCGGGTCAGCCACGGCCGGCGACGACGGTCTCTTCCAGGACGAACTTGCGACTGGCCGCGTCGTACGGGACCGGCTCCGGGTAGTTGCCGTCGAAGCAGGCGAAGCAGAAGCGGTCGTACGGCAGCTCCAGCGCGGCGAGGACCCCGCGGATGGACAGATAGCCCAGCGAGTCGGCCCCGATGAACTCGCGGATCTGGGCCTCCGTGTGGGTCGAGGCGATCAGCTCCGTCTCGATGGACGTGTCGATGCCGTAGAAGCACGGGTGATAGATGGGCGGGGCGCTGATGCGCACGTGGACTTCGGTCGCGCCGGCCTTGCGCAGCAGCTCCACGATCCGCTTGGTGGTCGTGCCGCGGACGATGGAGTCGTCCACGACGATGAG
>JBBEBL010000232.1:0-10923 GCA_040882345.1 Chloroflexota bacterium | reverse complement strand
CCACGATCCGCTTGGTGGTCGTGCCGCGGACGATGGAGTCGTCCACGACGATGAGGCGCTTGCCCGCCACCACCTCGCGCAGCGGGTTCAGCTTGATGGTCACGCCCCGATGGCGCAGCCCGGCGGACGGCTGGATGAACGTCCGGCCGGCGTAGCGGTTGCGGTACATCCCCTCGCGATAGGGCTGGCCGCTGGCCTCCGCATACCCGGCGGCGGCCGGCGCCCCGGTGTCCGGGACCGGCATGACCAGGTCGGCGTCCACGGGATGCTCGATGGCGAGCTGCTCGCCCATCCTGCGCCGGACCTCGTACAGGTTGCGCCCCTCCATGTAGGAATCGGGGCGGGCGAAGTAGATGAGTTCGAAGACGCACAACTTGGGGTCCGCCGCGGCGTAGCGGACGGACCGCGGCGGCCGCCCGGGCTCCAGGATCACGATCTCGCCCGGCTCCACGTCGCGGACGTACGTGGCGCCGACGATGTCCAGGGCCGATGTCTCCGATGACAGGCACCAGGCCTGGCCCGCCTCGTCATCGAACAGGCCGCCGTCGTTGGGGCCACCGGGACGGGCGCTCGCCGGGAGTCGACCGAGGACCAGCGGCCGGAAGCCGTGCGGGTCGCGCACGCCGATGACGCGGTGCTGGTCCAGGATGACCAGGCTGAACGCACCGCGGACGCGGGGCAGGACCTGCAGGAGCGCCTGGACCGTGTCCGGCGCCTCCTCGTCCGCGAGGAGCGCCGTCAGGAGCTCCGTGTCCGTGGACGCCGGCAGCCTGGCACGGCCGCCGGTCAGCTGGCCCAGCAGTTCCCGGGTGTTGACGAGGTTGCCGTTATGCCCGATGGCGATGGCGCGGCGTGGGCCCTGCCGGTAGGTAGGTTGGGCGTTCTCCCAGATCGTTGATCCGGTGGTGGAGTAGCGGCAGTGGGCGATGGCGAGGTTGCCGCGCAGGCTCGGCAGGCGGCGCTCGTCCAGGACGGTGGAGATCATCCCGAGGTCCTTGTAGAGCATCAGCTGCTCCCCATCGCTGACGGCGACCCCGGCCGACTCCTGGCCGCGATGCTGGAGCGCGAACAGCCCGAGCGTGGCCACGGCCGCGGCCTCCGTCGGCTCGGCGCCGGGCATGACCACCCCGAACACGCCGCACATCAGGCGATACCCTCCCAGCCGAGCGCTCGGGGCAGGCCATGCTCCCAAGCGTGGCACAGGTCGGCGACCGGCACCTCCAGGGCGTCCGCGATGCGGCTCCCCCGTTCCTCGGCGGCGCCGGTCGCCCCGGATCCGGTCAGTTCGATGACGAGCCGGTCGCCACCGACCACGCCGATGTCCTCCACGGGCAGACCGTGCTGGCGAGCCAGCAGGGCGAGCGCGGCGGCAAAGCGCGGTGACGTCGTGACCACCAGCCGGGACGGACTCTCCCCGAACAGCTCCACGGCGGGCGAGTTGACGGCGGGCACCCGGACGCTGGCCCCGAGGTCGCCCCACATGGCCCCTTCCGCCAGGGCCACGGCCAGGCCCCCACCCGACACATCCTGGACGCTGGCCACCAGCCCTCGACCGATGGCCTCGTGGATGAACGACTGGAGGACGGCCTCGCGGGCGAGGTCCAGTGACGGTGGATCGTCCTCCACGGCGACTCCGGCAAGGGCCGCATAGGCGGAACCAGCGAGACCCGGCGTCGCTTCACCGACGAGCAGGATCGCGTCCATGTCCCGGACGAAGGCCGGCCCGACGAGACGGGCGACGTCGTCCAGCAGCCCCACCACGCCGATCTCCGGCGTCGGGGCGATGGCCCCACCCGGTGCCTCGTTGAACAGGGAGACGTTCCCGCCCGTGACGGGCAGGCCCAGTGCCCGGCAGGCGTCGCCGAGGCCACGGACACCCTCCTGGAGCTGCCAGAACGCCTCCGGCCGCGTTGGGTCCCCATAGTTGAGGCAGTTCGTCACGCCGAGTGGTCGGGCCCCGGTGATACTCACGTTGCGGGTCGCCTCGGCGACACTCATCGCCGCCCCGAGATAGGGATCCAGCGCGCCGATGGACTGGTTGCCGTCCGTGGCCGCGACGAGGGCCTTGATCGTGCCCTTCACCCGGAGGACGGCGGCACCGTGGCCGGGCCCCACGATCGTGTCCGCGCCGACCGTGGAGTCGTACTGCTGGAACACGACCCGACGCGAGGCGAGGTTCGGCGAGCCGAGGAGCGCCAGCAGCACGGCCCCCGGATCCTGGCCGCGCTCCGGCAGGCGGTCGCTCGGGTCCAAGGGGGCCCCGGGAGCGGGCGCCGCGCGACGATGCTGCGGCGGAGCGGCGATCCGGTCGTGGACGATGGCGTCGCTCGTCAGGGCCCTCGCCGGCACGCGCGCGATCTCCGTGCCGCCGCTGCTGATCGCGATGTCGCCGTCGTCCGTGACCCGGCCGATGATCGCGACGGGCAGGCCCCAGCGCTCGCAGACCTCGCGAACCTCGTCCCAGCGGTCGGGTCGGACGGCCGCGCACATCCGCTCCTGGCTCTCCGAGATCATGACCTCGAAGGGCGCCATGTCCGGTTCGCGCCGCGGGATGGCGTCCAGGTCCACGAGGATGCCGGTCCCCGCCCGATCGGCCGTCTCTGACGTCGCGCAGGTGATCCCGCCAGCGCCCAGGTCCTGGAGGCCTTCCACGAGACCGCGTCGGATCAGCTCCAGGCTCGCTTCGATGAGCAGCTTCTCCGCGAACGGGTCGCCCACCTGGACGCTGGGGCGCTTGGAGGGATCGTCGTCCGTGAACGTCGCGCTCGCCAGGACGGACGCGCCGCCGATACCGTCGCGACCCGTCGTGGAACCGAACAGGACGACGAGGTTGCCGGGACCAGGCGCCGCGGCGAGGGTCAGCAGACGCTCTTCCATGAGACCGATGGCCATGACATTGACGAGCGGGTTGCCCTGGTAGCTTGGGTCGAAGACGAGTTCGCCGCCCACGGTCGGGACGCCGACGCAATTGCCGTAGCCACCGACACCGCGCACGACCCCGTCCACGAGGTGACGCGTCCGCGCATCGGCGGGATCCCCGAACCGCAGCGCATCCAGGACCGCGATCGGCCGCGCTCCCATCGTGAAGATGTCGCGCAGGATGCCGCCCACGCCCGTCGCCGCGCCCTGGTACGGCTCCACGGCGGACGGGTGATTGTGCGACTCGATCTTGAAGGCGACGGCGAGGCCGTCCCCGATGGAGATGACGCCGGCGTTCTCACCGGGGCCCGCGACCACCCCCTCGCCCGCGGTGGGAAGCGTGCGCAGCAGCGGCTTGCTGCTCTTGTATGAGCAGTGCTCGCTCCACATGACGCTGAACATCGCCAGTTCCAGGTCGTTGGGATCGCGCCCGCCCAGGCGGTCGCGGATCGCGTCCAGCTCCTCGTCCGTGACGCCCAGGCGGCGGTGGAGCGGCTCCACGGGACGCTCGACGAGGGTCATCTGGCGCCCACCACGCTGACCACGACCGCGGCGTGACCGGCAGCGGCCCGTGCGGCGCTGTCCACGAGCGAACGGATGATCCCGGCCCCGTCCTCGGACCCCAGGACCGCCTCCGCCGCCCGCTCCGGGTGGGGCATCAGGCCGGCGACGTTGCCCCGGGCGTTGACGACACCCGCGATGGCCCGCAGGCTGCCGTTCGGGTTGGCCGACCGGTCGTCGTCCCCCGCCCGCTCACCAGCGGCATCCACATACCGGAACAGGACCTGGCGGTCGCGCTCCAGCGCGTCCAGGGCCGGATCGTCGCCGAAGTAGCAGCCCTCGCCGTGGGCGATGGGCATGCGCAGCGGCTGTCCAGCGGCGGCGAGCGCGTGCGTGAACGGCGTGTCCAGCCGCTCCGCGGCGATGTGGACGTCTCGCCCAAGGAAGCGCAGGTCGCGATTCCGCAGCAGAGCGCCCGGTACGAGACCGGCCTCGGCCAGCACCTGGAAGCCGTTGCAGATGCCAAGGACGAGGCCCCCGTCCGCGGCGAACGCGCCGACGGCGCGCATCACGGGCGAGAACCGCGCGATGACCCCGGCCCGGAGGTAATCCCCATACGCGAAGCCGCCCGGCAGGACCACGGCGGCCACGCCGTCCAGCGACGCCTGCTCGTGCCAGAGCTCCACGGGCTCGGCCCCGGCCATGGCCAGCGCGTGGACCGTGTCCCGGTCGCAGTTGCTGCCCGGGAAGACGACGACTCCCACCCGCACGCTCATCCGCCGGGCTCCCCGACCGTCGACGACGCCCCGGCGATCGACTCGATCGCGTAGGTCTCGATCAGCGGGTTCGCGAGCAGCTCCGCCGCCAGTCGATCGACCACCGACCGCGCCGCCGACTCGTCGGACGCCTCGACGGTCAGCTCCACCCGCCGGCCGACCCGGATGGCGCTGACACCCTGGATGCCGAGGTGTCCGAGGCTGCCCTCGACGGCCCGGCCCTGCGGGTCCAGGATCCCGGGCTTGGGCGTGACATTGACCGCGTACCGGTGCGTGCTCATCAGGCGATGACGTCCTCCATGAGATAGCGCGTGAAGCTGGCGCCGGTGATCCGTTCATAGGCTTGCACGTAGCGCTCGCGCGTGCCCGCGACGACGTCGTCGGGGAGTGCCGGACCGGGCGCTGCCTTGCCCCAGTCGAGCGTCTCCAGGTAGTCGCGCACGTACTGCTTGTCGAAGCTCGCCTGGGGACGTCCCGGCGCGTACGTCGCCGCATCCCAGAAGCGCGACGAGTCGGGCGTCAGGGCCTCATCGATGAGCAGCAGATCCCCCGTCTCGGGCCGACGCCCGAATTCGAACTTCGTGTCGGCGAGCAGGATCCCGGCCCGTTCCGTGATGGCGGTCGCGTGGGCGTACAGGCGGATCGCCGTGTCGCGGACGCGTTCGGCGAGGTCGGGCCCCACCGATGCGGCCATGGTCGCGAAGTCCACGTTCTCGTCGTGCTCGCCGGCCTCGGCCTTGGTCGCGGGCGTGAAGATCGGCTCGGGGAGGCGGTCGCCCTCGCGAAGGCCGGACGGCAGCGCGACGCCGCAGACCGATCCGCGGTCGCGGTACTCCTTCCACCCGGAGCCCGCCAGGTAGCCCCGGACGACGGCCTCGAAGCCGACCACGTCCGTGCGCTCGACGATCATCGAGCGCCCTCGCAGGTCCGGGTCGTCCACCGCGGTGGAGCGCAGGTGGTTCTCGATGATGCCGGCGGTCGCGGCGAACCAGAAGCGCGACAGGCCGGTGAGGACCTTGCCCTTGTCCGGGATCTGGGTCGGGAGCACGACGTCGAAGGCACTGATCCGGTCGCTCGCCACGAGCAGGAGCCGGCCATCGGGCAGGTCGTACAGGTCCCGGACCTTGCCGGAGCGGACGAAGGTCTCAGCCGCCGGCACGGGGCGCCTCCGACGCTGGGTCCAGCCGGTCCAGACGGTCGATGACCTCGCCGACGTGACGGAGGAAGGCGGCTTCGTCGAAGCACGCGTCCAGGTCCGCCAGGGACAGCCGCTGGGCGACGGCCGGATCCGTGGCCAGCAGGTCGCGCAGGGGGACGCGCTCGTCGGCCGCCCGCAGCGCCGATCGCTGGACGATGGCGTACGCCTCGTCGCGGCTGATGTGCGCCCGCTCCACGAGAGCGACCAGGACCCGACTGCTGGCATGCAGGCCAAGACCGCGCGCGATGTTCTCGCGCATCCGATCGGAGCGGACGACGAGCCCCTCCACGAGGCCGGTCATCCGGACGAGCATGTAGTCGAGCAGGATGGTCGCGTCCGGGAGGATGACGCGCTCCGCGGACGAGTGACTGATGTCGCGCTCGTGCCACAGCGGCTGATCCTCCAGCGCGGTGTGAGCATAACCGCGCAGCAGTCGAGCGAGCCCGGAGATGCGCTCGGACAGGATGGGGTTGCGCTTGTGGGGCATCGCGCTGGACCCCTTCTGGCCGGTCTTGAACGGCTCCTGGAGTTCGCCGATCTCCGTGTGCTGGAGATTGCGCACCTCCGTGGCGATGCGCTCCAGGGTCCCGCCGAGGATGGCGATGGCCGTGAGGAGCGCGGCGTGGCGGTCGCGCTGCACGATCTGGGTGCTGACCGGGTCCGCATGCAGTCCCAGGTCGGCGAGGACCTCCGCCTCCAGGTCCGGGCCCAGGTGGCTGTACGTCCCGACCGGCCCCGAGATCTTGCCCGTCCCGATCTCGTCCACCGCGGTCGTCAGCCGGGTCCGGCCGCGATCCGTCTCGAACGCCCAGCCGGCGAACTTGAGGCCCATCGTGGTGGGCTCCGCGTGCACGGAGTGCGTGCGTCCCATCATCGTGGTCGCGGCGTCGACCCGAGCGCGCGCGACCAGGGCGGCCACCAGGCGGTCGCAGTCGGCGATGAGCCGTCCGCCGGCCGCCCGCAGCTGCAGGGCGAGCCCGGTGTCCACGACATCGCTGCTCGTCAGGCCCAGGTGGAGGTATCGCCCCTCCGGCCCGACGGACTCCGCGACCTGCGAGACGAACGCGATGACATCGTGATCCGTGGTCCGCTCGATCTCGATGATCCGCTCGAGGTCCACCGTGGCGCGCGCTTCGAGGGCCTCGAGGGCCTCGGCCGGCACTCGACCGCGGCGCGCCTGCGCCCGACTGACCGCGAGCTCGACGCGGAGCATCGCCTCGAAGCGCGCCTGCTCCGTCCAGATGGCGCCCATGTCGGGGAGCGTGTAGCGGCGGATCATCGGATCCCTGCCGCGGCGCCCAGGTCCACCCCGATGTCGTGGCGTCGCTGCACGCCGGCGATCGAGATGGCGTCGGCGGCCGCCTCGGCCTGCGCCCGGGCGGCGATGAGATCCGGTCCCCGGCCCACGACGGCGAGCAGTCGACCACCCGCGGTCTCATACCGGTCGGACCCCTGGCCTCGCCGGGTCCCGGCATGGAAGACGCGTGCACCCGTGGCCGCCGCGTCGTCCAGCCCCTGGATCGGATCGCCGCGGCGCGGCGTGTCCGGGTAGCCGGCGGCGGCGAGGACGATGGCCACGGTCGAGTCCATGATCGCCGGCAGGACCGCACCGGGCAGGCCCAGGGGCCGGGCGGCATCCGCCAACCGCCCCTGCGCCGCAGCCAGCAGCAGCGGGCCCAGCGGCACGCCAAGGCGCGGCAGGATGGCCTGGGTCTCCGGGTCGCCGAAGCGCGCGTTGCACTCCAGGAGGACGGGGCCGTCCGCGGTCAGCATGAGCCCGGCGTACAGCGCGCCGCGGAACGGGATGCCGCGGCGGGCCAGCTCGGCCAGGATCGGTCGGTGGAAGCGCTCCACGAGATCCGCGCCCGCCGCGTCGGGGAGATCCGGCAACGGCGAGTAGGCGCCCATGCCGCCCGTGTTCGGTCCCGAGTCGCCATCGCCCAGCCGCTTGTGGTCGCGAGCCAGCGGGAGGGCCAGGGCGTCGCGCCCGTCACACAGCGCGATGCTGCTGGCCTCCCGACCCTTCAGCCGCTCCTCCACCACGACCCGACCGGCCGCCGCCGCGGCACGGATCGCGGCCTCGGCCTCCGCCAGCGACGCGGCGACCGTGACGCCCTTGCCGGCGGCCAGCCCGTCCGCCTTGACGACCACCCCTCGACCCTCGCCGTCCAGCACGCGGGCGAAGTCGATCGCGGCGGGCGCGTCGTCGAACGCACCGGCGCGGGCCATGGGAACGCCGGCCGCCGCCGCGACCTCGTGACAGAACGCCTTGCTCGATTCGATGCGGGCCGCGGCGGCCGTCGGGCCGAAGACCGGGATCCCGGCGGCCGCCAGCGCATCCGCCACGCCCGCCGCGAGGGGCGCCTCCGGGCCGATGACCACGAGCTCCACGGCCTCCCGCCGTGCCGCGGTGACCACATCATCCCCGTCCAGCGGGTCCACAGTCGGAAGGCACCGGACGCGGGCCTCATCGCCGATAGCGTCGCTGCCGGGCGCCACCGTGACCTCGTTGACGCCCGGTTCCCCGGCCAGCTTCCAGGCGAGCGCGTGCTCACGCCCACCGCCACCGATGACGAGGATCCGGGTCGGCATCATGGGGTGGCCGATCCTCCCAGCGGGATCCCCGGCTTGTGGCGCATGGGCCGCCACGCCCGCTCGATGGTCTGGGTCCGCTCCGGGCCGACGGACACGAGGACGATCGGGACGCCGGCGTGCTCCTCGATGGCGCTGACGTAGCGACGGGCGCGCTCGGGGAGGTCGCCCAGCGAGCGCACCCCGTTGATGGGTTCCTGCCAGCCCTCGAAGTCCTCGAAGATCGGCGTCGCGCGGGCGAGCGCCGCCCCGCTGGACGGCCAGGTCTCCACGCGACGGCCGTCGATCTCGTAGGCGACGCAGATCCGCAGCGGGTCCACGCCGGACAGGATGTCGAGCTTGTTGAGCATGATGGAGCTGATGCTGTTGACGGCGACGGCGTAGCGCAGGGGGACCGCGTCGAACCAGCCCACGCGGCGCGGACGACCGGTGACCGTGCCGAACTCGTGGCCGCGTTCGGCGATCCCGGCACCTACCGCGTCCAGGAGTTCCGTCGGATACGGCCCCGCACCCACCCGCGTGGAGTAGGCCTTCATCACGCCGATGACCTCGTCCACCTGGAGCGGACCGATGCCGCCGCCGGTGCATGCGCCGCCGGCGACCGGGTTGGACGATGTCACGTACGGATAGCTGCCGTGGTCGAGGTCCAGGAGCGTGCCCTGGGCGCCCTCCAGCAGCACGTGCTCGCCGCGGGCGAGAGCCCCCTGGACCAGCCACGTCGTGTCGTCGAGGTGGCCGCGCAGCCGCTCACCCCAGCCGGCCGCCTCGTCCACGAGGACGTCCACCGTGAAGCCCGCGGCGCCGAGGGAGCCCAACAGAAGGTTCTTGTCCGGCAGGAGCCGCTCCAGTCGCTCGCGCAGGACCGTCCGGTCCAGGAGGTCCTCCATGCGCAGGCCAAGGCGCCATGCCCGGTCGCCGTAGGTCGGCCCGATGCCACGCCCCGTGGTCCCGACGGCGGAGCCTCCCAGGCGCCGTTCGTTGGCCTGGTCCAGGGCCACGTGGTAGGGCATGATCACGTGGGCGCTGCGGCTCACGCGCACACGCGCGACGTCGATCCCGCGCGCCGTCAGCATGTCCAGCTCGGCGATGAGGGTCACCGGGTTGACGACGACCCCGTTGCCGATGACGGACGTGATGTGCGGATAGAGGACGCCGGACGGGGTCAGCCGGAGCTTGAACACCTCGTCACCGCGAACCACCGTGTGGCCGGCGTTGTCGCCGCCCTGGTAGCGCACGACCATCGCGGTCTGCTCCGCCAGGAAGTCGGTCGTCTTGCCCTTGCCCTCGTCGCCCCACTGGAGGCCGACGATCACCGTCGCCGGCATCAGCGGGCCCTCGTCCAACGCCCGTTCTGGGCAACAAAAAAGTCCCGGACCGTCGAGGCCGGGACCCGGATAGACGTCTCCCGCGTCGCGCCGCCGATGACTCGGCGGATCGCCGTCCGCTGGTCGCTCGATCGCCTCACGGGACGATCGATGCGCCCTCCAAGCGCGATCGCAGACCTCCAGGGTGGCGGGTCGAGCCCGCTGCGGTCGAGAACGCCGGGAGTATACCAGCCGGCGGCGGTCCGGCATGCCCCGTTGGAAGCCGGTGAGGTACCTCCGTCGGCGCCCCGCCGGTACCTCCGGTGGGTCCGTGCCACACGGGTCGCCCGGTACGGTTGCCACGTGATGCGCCTGTTCGGGGTCCTGGCGCTGGCGGCGCCGGTCGCCCTCGGGACCCTCATCGTCATCGAGCCCACCGCCGCGGGCTATCCACCCGTGCTGTACGCCGTCCTGGCCGCGCTCGGTGGCGTGGCGCTGACCGCGCTGGTGGTCGCCGGGTACCTGCGCTTTCGGTTCGCTTCTCTCGTGATGGCCGCCGAGCGGATCGCGGGGGGCGACTACACGACGACCGTGCCGGCCCAGGGCCGCGGTCTGGACGGACGACTCGCGGCGGCCGTCAACACCATCGCGGCATCCCTCGCCGAGACGTACGACCGGGCGACGATCGACCGCCTGACGGGGGTCGCCAACCGCCAGGCGCTCCTCGCGGAGCTGTTCGCCGAGGTAGAGCGCGCCTCGCGCTACGACCGACCCCTGTCCGTGGCGTTCGTCGACATCGACCAGTTCAAGCCGGTGAACGACACGTACGGCCACGCCTTCGGCGACATCGTCCTGCGTGGCGTGGCGCAGACCCTCGCGCGCAACCTGCGCGCCTCCGACATGATCGGCCGATACGGTGGCGAGGAGTTCATGCTCATCCTCACCGAGACCGACGTCGAGGAAGCGGCCGTCCTCACGGAGAAGCTGCGCACGCTCGTCCAGCGCCAGACCTATCCGCTGGATGGGCAGCCGGACGTCGGCGTGACCATCTCCATCGGTCTCGCGGGAGGGGTCGGCAACAAGCTGCGCATGGAGGCGCTGGTCCGCGACGCGGACGCGGCGATGTACTCGGCCAAGGCCCTGGGCCGCAACCAGACCTACATCTTCGCCGAGCCGGATGACGACGCCCGGGTCCCGCGAGCCCCGATCTCCGCCGCCGGTCGAGCCCGGGCGATGGAGATCGGCCGCCAGGCGCGCGACGCGGCGACCGCGGCCCTCACGTCCGTGCTCTCGCCGCTCCCCCACTACCGTGGCCAGCCGTCCGCGCTGATCGCAACGATCGTCGTGGATATCGGGCGGCAGCTGCAGCTGCCGGATCCGGAACTGGATCGCCTGCGCCTCGCGGCCCTGCTCCATGACGTCGGCAAGGTCGCGGTCCCGGAGGACATCCTGGAAAAGCCCGCCGCCCTCTCGTCCACGGAGTGGCGGACGATGGTCCAGCACCCACGGATCGGCCAGGTCATCCTGGAACAGGCGGCCGCGCTCAAGGACGCCGTGCCGATCATCCTCCACCACCACGAGCGCTACGCCGGTCACGGCTACCCGTACGGGCTCCGGGCGAACGAGATCCCCC
>JBBEBL010000231.1:0-2031 GCA_040882345.1 Chloroflexota bacterium | reverse complement strand
CCGTCAGTAGTGAGGGTGATGACCACATCGATACGGAACTCGATGAAAGCAGCGGCCACCTCCTCCTGCTGGCCTGCGGCGTGGCCTGCCGCCTCACCGGGATCGACGTCGGTCAGAGAGCCGTGTCGTGGGATCGCCCGAGCGACTTCCAGACGCTAGCCGGGAGCGTGCCAGGGAGCGTCCTCGCGGCACGGCCCTGCGGGACTCCCTGCGCCACGCAACGGATCGACACGGCTGATGGGATCGGTGAGCGATCCGCCGCAGCATGCGACGTCGCCACGCTCGGCATCAGGTTCGGCTCGACGGCTGTGGTGACCGACAGCGACGGCCAGTCATGTCGTAGGCGTGGCGAGCCCACGACCCTCTACATCTTCCAGGGTCCAGGGCGTGAACCGGTCGCCTCAAAGGCTCTGCCTGAGGGCTACGCTCTCGTGGTCAACGGGTCGGACGGCGGCTACGAAGCACCGCCGGGATCGGTGGTCCTGAGCCCTGGCGGCTCGATGCAGCCGCTGATCGAGGATCCGGCGGCGGGTCAGTTGCTCGATCTGTCCACGGGCGCGGTCGCCCGCCCGGGAGGCTGAGCCGTCCGCCGTGATCACGATGGTCGGTGTCGTCGCTCCAGCAGCGCCGCGATGACGCTGCCCTCCGTCGGGGTGGAGCCCAGGCTGAGCCGCGCGCCGATGCGGGCGGCGTAGGTCGGCTCCAGGAATGTGGAGGCGAGGGTGGGCCATGAGCCCTCGGCGAAGACCTCGGCCGGCGAGCCATCCAGCAGCACACGACCAGCACCCATGACCACGACCCGGTCGAACGACTCCGCCACGAACCGCATGTCGTGGCTGATCGCGATCACGGTGCGACCGGTGGCCACCACGTCCGCCACGACCCGCTGGACGCGGGTGATGCCCGGGGCGTCCTGACCGGTCGTCGGCTCATCCAGCACGAGGACCGGGGTCTCCATCGCCAGCACGGACGCGACGGCGAGCAACTTGCGCCGCGAATACCCGAGATCGTACGGGTTGTCGCCGCCGACGTCGTCCAGGCCGACCGCGGCGAGCGCCGCCGTCACGGCCGCATCCACCTCGCCGTCCGTCCGCCCAAGGATGCGCGGCCCGAACGCCACCTCGTCGCGGACCTTGCCGGCGAAGATCTGGCGGTCCGGGTTCTGGAAGACGATCCCGACCGTGGCGGCCAGCGCGGCCACTCGCCGGTCGGCGATGTCCACGCCGTCGTGCAGCACCCGACCCTCGGTCGGGCGCAGGAGGCCGTCCAGCTGCCGCACGAGGGTGGACTTGCCGCTGCCGTTCTGGCCCACGATGGCCACGGACGAGCCGGCCGCGATCTCCAGGTCCACGCCGTCCAGCGCCCGGGTGCCGTCCGGATAGACGAAGCCGACGCCATCGAGTCGGATGGTCGTCATGCGCCCGACTCCGCGGCCAGCGGCTGGAGTCCGGCTGCGTCCAACGCGCGCGCCAGCCGGACGCGACTCGGCGGGTCCACGCCCCGATCCGCCAGCGCGGGGTCCTCCAGGATGGTGGTCGCCGGGCCGTCCGCCACGATGCGACCAGCGTCGATGACCACGACGCGCTGGCACAGGCCGTCCAGCAGGTCCGTCTTGTGCTCGGCGATCAGCAGCGCGGTCCCGGTCCGCGCCAGTCCGCGCAGCGCCTCGCCCACCAGGCGCGTCCCCTCCGGGTCCAGCTGTGCGGTCGGCTCGTCCAGGACGAGGTGCGGCGGGCGCATCGCGAGCAGGGACGCGATGACGACCAGCTGGCCCTGCCCGCCGGACAGGCGCCGCGGTTCGCGTTCGGCGAGGTGCTCGATCCCGAGCGTGGCGAGGGCGGCCTTCGTCCGCTCCACCGTCTCGCGCTGCGGCAGGCCCAGGTTCATCGGGCCCAGGGCGACTTCCTCGAACACGGATCCGGTCACGCCGGACAGCTGCGTCGCCGGGTTCTGGAAACCGATCCCGACCCTCGTCGCGAACGCGTGGAGCGGCTCGCCCGCCATCGACGCGCCATCGATATGGAGTTCGCC
>JBBEBL010000230.1:0-12865 GCA_040882345.1 Chloroflexota bacterium | reverse complement strand
ATGGTCGGTGTGATCGTGATCGTGCTCATGGTCGCGCGATGACTCAGTCAACCTCCTCGCCCTCCCACGCCTCGCGCGCCTCGCGTACGAGGAAGACGGCGATGACGAGCGCCGCGACCGGGTCGGCCCACCACAGGCCGAATGCGGCGTTGAGGACGAGGCCGGTGAGCGTCGTTGCCGAGAGGTACCAGCAGGCGAACGTCTGATGGCTGTCGGCGATGAGCGCCCGGCTCCCGAGCGCTTCTCCGGTCGCTCGTTTGGCACGCGCTAGCCAGAGCATGACGGCGAGCGAGACGATCGTAAGCACGATCCCGACCGGGCTCGCGTCCGGCCGCTCCTGGTTGAGGAGAGTCCGGACGGCCTCGAAGGCGACGTACGCCGCAAGGATCAGGAACGAGACCGCGACGAGCCGGGACGCGCGCTGCTCGATTTGCTCGATCCGCTCATCGTCCGCTCCACCCCGCACCTCGGCGCGGAGACGCCAGATGAGGACCGAGCCCGAGATGCTCTCGACGAAGCTGTCGACCCCGAAACCGATGAGGGCGATGCTGCTCGCCGCGACGCCCGCACCGATCGCGATCAGACCCTCGACCAGGTTCCAGCCGACGGTCAGATACTCGAGCTGCAACCCACGGGCGAGCAGCTGCGGCCGCGTCAACGTTGTCACAGCTGTGCCTGCTCGCCCCGCGCCTCCCACTGGACGTGCTCGGGGGTTTCGAGCTGGAACGTCGAGTGCTTGACGTCGAAGTCGTCCGAGAGGCACGTCCCGAGGTGGTCGAGGATGTCGCCCGTCTTCGCGTCCTCGCCGAGGACGACATGGGCGCTGACGACGTTCATCCCGCTCGTGATCGTCCAGGCGTGGAGGTCGTGGACGCCGACCACCCCGGGAGCCTCGAGGATGTGCGCCCGGACGTGGTCGAGGTTGATCCCCTTGGGCGTCGCCTCGAGCAGGACGTCGAGCGCCTCGCGCAGGAGGCCCCACGTCCGGGGCAGGATGAGGAGCCCGATCACCACCGAGGCGACGATGTCGGCACCCGTCCAGCCGGTGACCGCGATGACAATCGCCGCCACGATGACCGCGATTGATCCGAGGAGATCGCCCATCACCTCGAGATAGGCGCCGCGCATGTTCAGGCTCTGGCCCTGGGCGTCGCGCAGCAGGAAGAGCGAGATCCCGTTCGCGACGAGGCCGACGAGGGCGACGGCGAGCATCAGGCCCGACGCGATCTCCGGCGGCTCCGACAGGCGCCGCCACGCCTCATACAGAATGAACGCGGCGATGCCGAACAGCAGGATGGCGTTCGCGACCGCGGCGAAGATCTCCACGCGGAGGAAGCCGAAGCTGCGCTCGTTCGTCGCCGGTCGCCCCGCGATCCAGATGGCGGCCAGGGCCAAGCCGATGCCGAACACGTCGGTGAAGACATGACCCGCGTCAGCGAGGAGCGCCAAGCTGTTCGAGGCCAGCCCGCCGGCGACCTCGATGACGAAGATCGACAGCGTGAGCACGAAGACGCCCACGAGGCGGGTGCGATGGGCGGCCGAGGCCGAATGGACGTGCGGCATCAGGCGGGGCCCTCGGCGACGTGCATCGCGGCATCCAGCACGAGCCGGCGCAAGTGGTCGTCGACCAGTCGGTAGTAGGCGATCCGGCCGTCCTTGCGTCGGCTCACGGCGCCGCGCTCGCGCAGCGTCCGGAGCTGATGCGACAGGGCCGACACGCTCATGCCCAGGACCAGCGCGATATCGCAGACGCACAGCTCGCGGTCGCTGATCGCGAGCAGGTGCAGGATCCGCGCCCGTGACGGGTCGCCGAGGACCGCGAACAGGTCCGCCACGGCTCGCGCTCCGCCGGGCCCAAGGCTGCGTCCGAGGATCGGCCGGATCGCCTCGGGGTGGAGGCAGTCGACCTCGCACCGGTCGGCGTCGATCGCAGAGGCGAATACTTGAGCCATCGCTCAAGTATTCCACGCGCGGCCAGTCCCGTCATCCCTCGTCCCTCGACCGTGTCAGCCGCACGTACCCGTACGTGACGACGACCGAGGCAAGACCGATCGCGAGGACGACGAGGATCGCGGTCATCGGGTCGCCGACGAAGCCCGGTCCTTCGCCGCTGCTTCGGGGATCGCCGCCGGGATCGCCCGCGGGCGTCGGCGACGCCGCCAGGAGATCAGCCGGGACCAGGAGGCACAGCCCGACCGCGGCGAGGAACGCCGCTGCCAGGAGGCGATCCGTCGTCAACATGCCCGCGGCTCCGGGGCCGTCTGCTCGATCCACCGGCTCGCGAGCTGGCTTGCGGCGGCGCCATCGAACCCGTCGAGCAGGAGCGCCCGGTCCCAGGCCAGCAGGGCGAACGGCGCTGACATGTCGTCGAAGCGGGCGACGAGGACCTTGGAGCGGTAGCCGCATGCGGCCGCCGACTGGGTCGGCGGACCATCGGCGACGAACGAGCGGAGCGCCTGGAGCAGGTCGTCGGAGGGACAGGCGCCGTCCTGGCAGCGGTAGAGGGCCACCACGTACCCGTGCTCGAGGTTGTGGACCCAGCCGCCCGGACCCGCGGCATCGTCGGGGCCGTAGAAGCCGGGCCGCAGCGGGCCGAGCCCGGCAGCGTTGTAGTGTGATCCGGAGGTGGGCGGACAGAAGCCGTAGCGGATATTCGTCCCTGCACCGACATGCTGGCTGCCGAGCGAGGTAGTGGCGAAGCCGTCGCTCGCGGACGCGTCGGCCGGCGTCGCGAGGAGCTCGTCGCACGAGTACGCCTTGGCGTTCGCGCTGCCGAAGAACGCGAGGCCGACGAAGCCGATGACGCCGACGACCGCGACGGCCCCGACGACGAGTCGCAGCCACGACAAGCGCCTGGGCTCGGCGACCGGGCGTCGAGCGGGACGCGGGCTGACCGGCGGTGGGACGGAACGACTGGCGCGGCGGCGCTTAGCCATCGGACGCCTCCGCGATCGCTGCGGCCGGTTCCGCTGGCTCTTTCACCACGGCCTGGCCGAGCGACCAGAGCGTCGTGGCCGTCAGCCCGATCATGAGCGCCGCGAGTGGCAGCTGGCGGAGCCGGACCCGGACACGAGACGGTGCGTTGCGGACGGCGACGACGTGGCCCGACCAGGCGCCCAGGATATGGCCGCCGACGACCGCGGCCAGCATGACCGTCCAGAGGAATGCCGGCGGGATCCAGTCGGTTCCGGGCTCGTAAAACGCCGTCCCGAACAGGTCCCAACCGAGCTGGAACGGATCTGAGAATGCGACGACGATCCGCTGGCCATCGCCGAGCAGGAACGTCAGGTAGTGGGCCACGAGGTAGCCGATCGCGATCGGCACGAGCCCGGCCCCCACCGCGGCAAGGCCAACGAGCCGGCCGACGCCGAGCGTGAGCCCCACCACCAATCCGAGGAAGCCGAGCAGCTCGAGTGTCGCGGCGGGCAGCGACGGCAGGCCGAACAGATCGAACCAGATCTGGGTCTGCGACAGGCCGTCGTACAGGATGGAGGCCGTTCCGATCGCAACGAGCACGACGTGGGCCTGCGTCCAGCCGGGCTCGAGGAGGCCCGAGGCGAACGGTCGGCGTACCAGCGTCCGCTCGCCATCGGCGCGAGCCGGGCCGAACGGGGCCAGCCGGTTGAGCGTCCCGAACCAGACCGAGAACGTCTCGCCCTGCTCGCGCCAGGCATCGCGCCCGAAGTTCGCCATGAACAGGAGCGTGAGCGCCGTGTACGCGATGAGGACGACACCGAGCCCGCCGCCGCGGTAGGCGAGCTCGAGCCAGACGACGACCGTGAGGCCGATCACGGCCGGCCAGACCCCCAGCCGGGCCGGATACGGCGCCGGCTCCCAGCCCTCGATCCCGAGGCGGCGGAGGACCGCCGCGCCGATGTCGAACACGGTCGTGAACGGGTCGAGCCAGCGCCAGATCGGGCCGACGAAGGCCGAGACCATCGCCAGGCCGACCCAGCCGTACGTCCACAGGAAGAGGGTTGCCACGTCGCCGTCGGACGACCCGCCGATGATCGCCTGGGCGACGATCCAGAGCCACGCGAGGAGGCCGACCGCCCGGAGCCCGATGACGAGGGCGCCGGGAACGCGGACGACCCGCTCGGGCGGATCGTCCGGAGCTCGGACGTCACGCAGGATGACGAATGCGAAGGACAGCGCGACCGCCATCGCGGCCCCGGCGAGGTAGACCGCGAGCGGGAGCGGCGACTCGAGGCGGCCGACGAGGCTGTGGGCGGCCACCGGCGCCGGCAGGACGAGCGTGATGGCGGCCACGCCCAGGACCGCGACCAGGCGCTTCATGGCTGGAGCCATGTCGCGTCGGCGAGGCGATAGGCGACCCGCTCGCCATCCTCCAGGCGGTAGGCCACCGCGACCGCCTGGGCCAGGGCCATGTGCTCGCGCAGATGGCCCGCCGGGAAGGCCCCACCCTCGAGCTCCAGCGGACCCACACGGAACAGAAGCTCCTCGCCCTCCGGGGTCCGCAGCGTGAAGCTGTCGATCTGGGTGAGCGAGGTGCTCTTCACGTCGACGACGAAGCCGGCGGCCGTCTGCGGCGCCGGGCCGCACGCCGTCAACAGCATCGCAAGACAGAGCAGCAGAACGCGGATCGGGCTCACAGGGCATCGAGCGCGCCTCGCAGCTCGTCCGCACCGAGGACGCCCTCGAACTTCGCGGCGAGGGTGCCGTCGGCGGCGACGACGAACGTGTACGGCTCGGTCTGGAGGCCCCATGCCTCGGTCCAGGGCGCTGTCTGAAGCTGACCGTTCGCATCGAGCTCCGGTTGGAGGGACCCGTCTTTGAACGCCATCCGGTACGGCTCGACGTTGATGAACGTGACCGCCGGGTAGTCCTTGGCCACGGTCTTGACCGTCTCGAGCGTCGGCCCGCACGTCCGGGTCTGGCAGAAGGCCGGCGTGGCGAAGACGACGACGAACGCCTTGCCGGAGGCCAGCGTGTCCGCGATCGAGGTCTCGTAGAAGCGGGCATCCGGCTCCTGGTCGGTCGTCAGCTGCTTGAGGTCGCCACCAACGTCGGCTGCCGTCGGGGTGTCGACCGACGGAACCTTCGACTCGAGCGGTGGCGTCGTGCCCTTTTCGGCGACGTCGTAGTCGGCCCGGACGCTCTTGGTCTGGCCGTCCGGGAACGTCGCGTCGAACTTCGTCCCCCAGCGACCGGCTTTCGGGAACTCGATGTCCGCGACGTAGAGGCCCTGCTGGCCCTCGATCGCCCACAGGAAGCGGGCGTCGGCCTCGAAGACGACGGTGTTCTCGGCGGTGTCGACGTCAAAGAACAGGAGATGGACTTTGACGTCCGGCGCGGCGACGAGCGCGTTCGCCCGGTCGGTGAGCGAGAACAGGAACCGATTGGGGCCCTTCAGGATCTCCGAGTTGATGAGCAGCGGCAGGACCTCGGGACCGCCGGCCGCGGCGCTCTGGGAAGGGCTCGCGGCGGGTGGCGAACCACCCAAGGACGAGCCGCAGGCGCTGACGACCAGAGCGGCGGCGGCGAGCAGGACCAGGGCTGGGCGCATGGGTCAGGACTCCTTTCGTGATAGCGCTCGACGCGCCCGGTCGAGCCGGGCGTCGACCCGCCTCGTCTCCGCCTCCTCGTGACGGACGAGGAGCAGCAGGACGTAGGCGGCGGGGATCAGCAGGGCCAGATCGCCGGTCATCCACATGAGGGAACCGGCGACGCGCTGGTCGGACAGGGCGTCGATGCCGAACGCGTCGGTCCGGCCGAGGTAGGCAGCGTAGAGCGGGGCTGCTGCGCCGATGATCGTGACGGCGAGGAAGCTCATCGGCGGCATCGCGGCGATGAGGGCGATGAGCCGGGCGCCCGGGTGGAGCCGCCAGCGCAGCGGATCGGGACTGACCAGCGGCCACCAGAACAGGCACGCCGCGGCGAGATAGAGCAGGTGCTCGATCGCGTGGACCCCGTCGTCGAGGAGCGCCGTGTTGTAGAGCGTCGTGAAGTGCGAGCCCCACATCACGCCGATGAACGCAAGCCAACCGACGACCGGGAAGGTGAGTGCGCTGACTAGGCGGCTGTGGAGAAACGGCAGGAGGTAGCGCTGGCGGACGTCGGGCGAGGCGGCGCGCAGTGCCAGGGTCCCGATCCCGCTCGCCGCCAGGAGCGGTGCCGCCACCGAAACGAGGAGGAGGTGCTGGACCATGTGGACCGTGAGCAGGTCGTCCGACAGGGTGTCGATGGGCGAGAGGAGCGCGAACCCCATCGCCGCGAGTGCCCCGAGGTAGGCGGCAGTCCGGCGGCGCGGCCAAGGGTTGCCCCCGTGTGCCGCGTCGACAGACCGCACCGCCGACACGTAGGCCGCACCGGCGACGAGAAGTCCGAGGATCATCGTCAGATCGATGTGCCAGGCGAGCACGATCCCGAACGGATCCGTTGGCGGCGGCCCCTGGGACGCCCCGTGGGCGAACACCGCTGCTGGCGCGACGAGTGCGAGTAGCGGGCCGAGGGCCAGCGCGACGCGCGTCAAGCTGTCCTCCGGCGGAGCAGCCAGACCAAGAGGCCGCCGACCACGAGCGCCGCGACGAGGATCGGCAGCACGACGATGCCGTCGCCGCTCGTCGACCCGTCGCCGCCGACCGCGGCGCTCGGCGACGGCACGGGCGTCGCCGGAACCCGGCTCGGCGAGGGCGACAACTCGGCCGGTGTGGGAGAGGGCGTGGGAGAGGGCGTGGGCGAGGTGGAAGGAGAGGGTGATGGCGAGGGACTCGCCGCCGCGACCACGGTGAACGTGTAGGCGTCGCGGGCGAGCTCGCCGTCCTCGGCCGAGAACGACGTCCAGCGGACCTCGTACTCGCCAGGTGCGAGTTCCGGGAGCGCAAGACGGAACTCGCGCGGCCCCTCGCCCAACTCGCCGCCCTCGGCGACGACCGCGCCCGACGAGTCGCGGACCACGAGCGACGAGCGGGATGGGTCGAGGTCCTGGCTGAACGTGATGACGAGCTCGGCCGGCGAGCCGACGACCTCGTCGCCCGGGCCAGGGGCGCCGGTCACGAACGCGGCATGGCCGAGGACGGAGCCTGTATGGAGGATGGCGAGAAGGGCGGCGACGACGGCCGCCGGGAGCAGGGAGCGTGCCAAGACGACCTCCGAATGGGCGAGACATCCCGCCCATTCGGCTCAGTGCATACGGGCGGGATCAGGCGGACGTGAAGACGGGGCTCGGCGGTGCGCGGACGCCGTTGCGGCGCCGCTCGATGGTGCCCGCGGGACGGTCGCTCGTCTGGGCCGGTCGGACGACGGTGGCCGCTGCCCGCAGTCGGCGTCGTGCTGCGGCCCGGAGGCGGGCGAGCATGACCTCGCGCCGCCAGCCGACCAGCGCCCCGACCGCGGCGACCAGCAGGCTCACGGCGATCAGGATCGGCAGCGCGACCGCGTGCTCGCCAGCCAGGACGCCGAGCCCAGGCAGGCCCGCCCCGGAGGTCGCGATTTCGATGTTCTCCTGAAGGACATACGCGGCGACGACCGCGACTGAAAGCCGAAGCGCGAGCGGTCGGAGGAGGGCGAAGAACCGCGACCCACCAGCGTCCCCCACCCGCAGCGTGCCAGCCCTCATCGCTATGGCGAGCCGCTGCAGGCGGCGGAACTGGGCCACGACGACCGCGACGAGCGCGATCGTCGCGACCGCGACGACCAGGAGGAAGCTCGTCCAGTAGCGGTCGTGGCCGCTCTCCCGCATGGCCGCTGCATAGCCTTCGCCAAGGCCGTGGGCGATGAGATAGATCAGCTCGTGGCTGAGCAACAGAGCCGCCAGGACGAGTGCTCCGAGGATCGCGACTCGCTGCGAGGCGGTGCTCGACATCGAGCGATACTAGCGGAGTCGCCGGTCATTGGTCGGATTGCCGACCGTCCAGCCGGTGCCGTGGCGCGCGCGCCACGGTGCCTCGAGCGTGGCCCTCGAGGCGTAGCACCGGAGGCGAGTAGACCGCTCCGCCGGTTGCGCTCACGCTCATCGCGATGTCGACGTGCGTGCAATCGAGCGTCACCAGCGTCACGCGCGCCGTTCCTGCGCCCTGGCGCAGGTGTCCTGCGCGGTGAAGCTCTGCACGCTGTGCGGCGTCCTGACGAGCCGGGCGGGCAGTCGCTGCACCGAGCACGCTCGCCAGTCCAACCGCAGCCGGCACAACGACCTGTACAGCACGCGGGCCTGGCAGCGTCTCAGCGCCCGGGTGCTCCGCGCCTGGCGTGGCGAGCATGGGGACTGGTGTCCCGGCTACCAGCGCGCCGCGCATCCCGCCGCCGACCTGACCGTCGATCACGTCCTGCCGCTCGCCGCGGGCGGTGCGCCGTTCGACATCGCCAACACCGCTGTGCTCTGCCGCTCGTGCAACTCGACCAAGGGTGCGTCGACCGGGGGCGGGGTAGCCCATACGGCGACGAGCACTGGCCCCGACCGCGCCTCCCATATGTACGCGCACGGCCGAGTTTCGCGAGAAATATCAATGGGTGCCGATGGCTGGTCGCGGCACGTACGCCCACGGGCACCACGGTTGGCCCACGTGCCACGATGACTGAGCGGACGGCCACCGACGCCACTCCACGAGAGAAGGCCCCGGGTTTGCGCCCAGGGCCCTCGGTCCGGCTGCGGGCAGGTCTACGCGATGCTGGCCTCCGCGACGGCGGCCGCCTCGGGCACGATGGCGGCGTCGATCGCCTCGACGATTGGATCACCTTCGAGCTTGCGTCCGCGCGCCGGCCTCGTTCGGATCGGCTCGGGCTTCGCCACCCTGGCCTCCTTGGCCTTCCGGCCGCCGGCGCCCTTGCGCACCGCGACCGCGGCGGGTTCCGACTCGGTCGACGCCACCTCGGTGACCGCTCCGCCCTCGGCGGCCTTGCGGGCCAGCGCGTCCTTCCGCAACGCGGTCGTGTACTGGTTCCAATGGGGCTTGCACATCCGGCCCAATCCGTCCTTCTGGCTTGGCTGGATCGGGAAGTCGCTCGCAGGCGCCTCGTGCGCCTCGATCGCGAACTTCGCCGATCCGATGCATTTCCGCATGTCTGTCATCTCCGTCGTCCTTTCTCGTCTTTGGTCAGCGCGCGGTCGAGCAGCGCCCGCACCACCACTGGCGCGAGATCGGGTCATACCGCGTCAACTTGGCCGGCGCGCCGCACCCGCTGCAGGTCTCGGGCTTCGGGTGGCCTTCCGGTCGCCGCGCCTCGCGGGTCTCATCAGCCGTCGTCATCGCTCGCTCTCCGTCCTTTCGCTTGCCAACCCCGATCTGGCGTTGGGGCGGACATCCATCACTCAGGTGGCCCGACGATGCAAGGCCGAAGATCGCGGGTCGCCCGATGACCAGGGGCGCCCGCGTCGTCACGGCGCCGAGCACGGCCTGGCGCAACCGGATCACCGGCTCCGGCGAGGAGGCGCCTGATCAGCTTCTGGCCAACCCCGGCAACTGGCGTCTCCATCCGAAGCATCAGCAGGCGGCGATCGCCGGCGCCCTGGACACGGTCGGCTGGGTTCAGCAGGTGATCGTCAACACCGTGACCGGGCACATGGTCGACGGCCACGCCCGGGTCGAGCAGGCCATCAGCCGCGGCGAGGCGTCCGTGCCGGTCTTGTACGTCGAGCTCACCCCCGAGGAGGAGGCGCTCGTTCTTGCGACCTTCGATCCAATCGGGGCGATGGCCAACACCGACGAAGCCAAGCTCAACGAACTCCTGTCCGGCGTCACGATCGACGAGCCGGGCCTCCTGCGTCTGCTCCAGGGCATGGGTTCGCGCCGCCCGCTGAAACTGGACCCCGACGAACTGCCGCCTGCGCCGACGGAGGTCTACGTCAAGGCGGGCGAGCTGTGGCAGCTCGGCGACCATCGCCTCCTGTGCGGCGACGCCACGGATCCGGCCGCCGTCACGCGCCTGCTCGACGGCGCGAAGCCGCGGCTCCTCAACACCGATCCGCCCTACGGCGTGCAGCTCGATCCGACGTGGCGCGACGGGCTGTACAACGGCCTTGGCCCGGGCGAGAAGCCGTACATGATCACAGCCGAGGGCGAGGCGCCCTACATGACGACCGAGGAGGGCCCCGGCGCCCGCATCAGGTTCCCGCGCCGGACCGAGGGCCACACGAACACGACCCTGTCGGGCGACGTCCGCGCCGACTGGTCCGAGGCGTTCGAACTCGTGCCGTCCGTCGAGGTCGGATACGTCTGGCACGCCGGCGTCTATGCGGCCGAGGTGGCGGCGGGCCTGGAGCGGATCGGCTTCGAGATCGCCTCCCAGGTGATCTGGGACAAGGGTTTGTTCGCGATGAGCCGGGGCTGGTATCACTGGGGCCATGAACCGTGCTGGGTGATCCGGAAGCCTGGCGTGCCCAATCTCTACATCGGCACCCGGGACCAGTCCACGGTGTGGCGTGCCGCCAGCCCGAAGATGATCATGGGCGGCTCGGACGAAGAGAAGTTCGACCACCCGGCGCAGAAGCCGGTCGTGCTGTTCGAGATCCCGCTCCACAACCACACGGAAGCGGGCGAGGCGGTCTACGACCCATTCCTGGGGTCCGGCACGGCGCTCATCGCCGCAGAGACCCTGGGCCGCCGCTGCTACGGCATGGAGATCGACCCGAAGTACTGCCAACTCGTCGTCGAGCGCTGGCAGAACGTCACGGGCAAGACGGCGGAGCGGGTCGATGGGTAGGCGCGGTCCGGCTCCGACCCCGACCAAGGTCAAGATGCTCCGCGGCGAGACGCGCCCGAGCCGGCTGAACCACCGCGAGCCGATGCCCTCGCCCGACGTCCCGAAGATGCCCGCCGACATGGACCCCGAGGCGAAGGTCGTCTGGCGGCGGGTGCTGCGCGACATGCGCCACACGGGCGTCATTAGGGCCGCCGATACCGACGTCCTGCGGGCGTACTGCGAGGGCGTGGCGCGCTACCAGCACGCGGCGCGGCTGCTGGGGCAGTCCGGGCCGTTGGTCCGTGGGCAGCGTGGCGAGCTCGTGAAGAACCCGCTCCACCAGGTCGTACGCGACAACGCCGACGAAATTCGCCAGTTCGCGCGCGAGCTCGGCCTCTCGCCATCGGCTCGGGTGGGCCTCCGGATCGAGCGCGAACACGCGCTGGACTCGCTGACCGCCGACATCGGTCTTCCGCCCCGGCTTCGGGTGGTTGGCGATGTGGGCTGAGCCGTGGTCCCCGATGCGCTCAGCGGTGGCCCCCATTTCGCCGCGTACTGCGAGCGCTACATCCGCCACACCAAGGGCCGCTGGGCCGGCCGGCCGCTCATCTACGAGGACTGGCAGCGCGAGTTCTGGTGGGAGGCCCTCGAGTTTGACCCCGCGACCGGTCTCCGCATCTACAACGAGGTCGGCCTCGGCATCCCGCGCAAGAACACGAAGTCGACGATGGCCAGCGCGGCTGGGCTGTACATGCTCGACGCCGACGGCGAGCCCGAGCCCGAGGTCTACGTCGCCGCGGCCGCTCGCAATCAGGCCGGCATCGTGTTGGGGCAGGCCCGGAGCATGGTCAACCGGAGCCCGCTCCTGCTCGATCGGCTCGTCCCCCACCGCTACGTCATCGAGTGCCCGCGCAACGGCGGGATCATGCGCTCGCTCAGCTCCGACGCCGCCCTTCAGCACGGGCTCAACCCCTCGGCCAACATCGTCGACGAGCTCCACGCCCACAAGTCGGCAGAGCTGTACACCGCCCTCACGACCGGGACCGGCGCCCGCGAGCAGCCGTTCACCCTCTGGATCAGCACCGCCGGCGTGGCCGGCGAGGGCATCCTGGCCGAGCTGTTCGAGTCGATGTTCACCGGATCCGGCGAGCTCGAGGACCGCGGCTCGCTGCTCATCTACCGCGACCGGGTCAACGGCACGCTCATCTACTGGTACGGCGCCCCGCGCGACGCGGACATCGAGGACCCCGCGGTCTGGTACGCCGCGAACCCGGTCAGCTGGCTGCACGACGGCAAGTACCTGGGCGCCCAGTTCGCGCGGCTCCGGGCGCGCGGCGCGCTGCTTGAGTGGCGCCGCTACCACCTCAATCAATTCGTCGGGTTCGAGGATGCGTGGCTGCGTGACGGCGCGTGGCGCGACACGACGGGCGACCTCCCACTCAACGCCGCGCTGCCGATCGGGGTCGGCATCGACCGCAGCCCGGACGGCGTGCTCGGTGCGATCGCGGTCGCGCAGCGCCAGGGGGAGCGGGTCGTGGTGAGGGCCCAGGTGTTCGCGCCGGAGACCGCGACCGGCATGGCCAGCAGCGAGGCAATGCGCGTCCGCCTCCGCGAGCTCCGCACGGAATACCCGCCGGCGCAGGCGCGCGACGAGCGGACGAAGCGGGCGCTGGTGGGACCCGCCTTCGCCTTCGACCGCCAGGCGTTCGGCGAGTCGGCCGAGATCCTCGAACAGGACGGGCTGAACATGGTCGACGTCCCGATGACCGCAGCGGTCATGGGTCCGCCCTCGACCCTCGCCTACGAGCTCATCACGACCGGGCGCCTCGTCCACGAGGCCGATCCGATCCTCGGGGCGCATGTCGCGAACACGACCGCGGTCCTGACCGACCGGGGGATGAAGGTCACCCGCTCCAAGCACGGCTCGACGCGCCCCAACGTGGCCTGTGTGGCGATGGTCCGGGCGATCGCGATGGCGATGCTCGAGCCGCCCCCGCCGCCCAAGCCCCGCGTCATCGGGAGCTTCCGGTGACCACGGCACCCGAGGTCGGCAGCCCGACCTGGTGGCTCGACCGCCTCGGCCGCCGACTCACGGCGCGGGCCGGCCGGGCGACGTTCAGCCGCGTCGGCCGGCGGGACGATGTCACCACCGAGCGCCGCCTCGTCGATGCGTCGGGCATGGCCCTCTACCAGGCCTACTACGAGGGCCAGCACCGCGAGACGTACA
>JBBEBL010000229.1:0-2055 GCA_040882345.1 Chloroflexota bacterium | reverse complement strand
CGTACGGTTGCCGAGACGGGACCAGCCCCGTCCCGCGAGTCATCCGCAGGAGGAACACCCCATGTCCGTCGCCCGCGTCACCGAGATCAGTTCCCGCTCCGACCGCAGTTTCGAGGCGGCCATCAACGAGGGGATCGAGCGCGCCAACCAGACGCTCCGCAACGTCAGGTCAGCCTGGATCAAGGAACAGCAGGTGGACATCCAGGACGGCCGGATCGTCGCCTACCGCGTCAACATGCTGGTGACCTTCGTCCTGGACGACTGACCAGTCACGAGCCCCTCGTCGAGCGACCGCCCACGTAGGACTCCTGGATCCGGTCAGGGGCGGCGAGGATCGCGACGTCCTCGTCCGGGCGACCGTCCACGACCACGAGGTCCGCGGGTCCGCCGACCGCGATGCGGCCGAGCTCCGGCCGTCCGAGCGCGGCCGCCCCGCCGGTCGTCGCGGCTCGCAGCGCCTCCATCGGCGACAGACCCGCCTCCCCCAGGCGGATCAGTTCGTTGGCGGAGGCACCCGGTGGGCCGCTGTCGTAGCCAAGGGCGATGATGACGCCCGCCGACCGGGCGGCGAGGACGGTCCGCAGGGCCTCATCCAGCTGGCGCTTCGCCTGCTCCACGAGCGGAGCCGCGAACTCGGACGCGAAGCGCTCGGCAAGATCGTGGAACGTGGAGAGTGTCGGGACGAGGACGGTGCCCTGCTCCGCCATGACATCCAGGAGCGAGGGCTCGCGGTGGAGTGCCAACCCGTGCTCTATGGTGTCCGCCCCCGCCTGGATCGCCCAGCGCGTCCCGGCCAGGCCCTCCGCGTGCGCCGCGGCCCGGCGCCCCATCCGGTGCGCCTCGTCCACGATCGCGACCATCTCCTCCAGCGTCATCTGTGGCGGCTCCGGGTCCTCCGCCACGACCGAGCGGGCTCCGGTGGCCATGAACTTGATGAAGTCCGCGCCGCGACGGATCTGCTCGCGCACCGCCGTGCGCATCTCCCACGGACCGTCCGCCTCGCGGTACATCGTCCCGAAGATGACGCCCCCGGGCGCGGTCGCGGACACGATCCGGCCGCACGACAGGATCCGCGGCCCCGGAACGACTCCCAGGTCCACGGCTGACTTCAGGGCGAGGGCCTCGTCATCGAAGCTGCCCACGTCGCGGACCGTCGTGAACCCCGAGCGGACGATGCGGGAGGCGGCCGCGGCCAGGATGTAGTGGCCCAGGGCCCGTGGTCGCGGCGCTTCGCCGTGGAGCAGCGGGGGCGGTCCGAAGCCGGGACTGCGTTCCGTGTCGGACAGGACGTGGCAGTGCGCGTCGATGAGGCCGGGGAGGACCGTGGCGCCCGCAAGGTCGCGCGCGCCATCCGGCGCCGGCCCACTGGCCTCGCCGACGGAGGCGATCGTGTCCCCCTCCATGGTGATGGCCCGGTGGTCCTGCACGTATCCGGTCCCGGGATCCACGAGGCGTGCATCCCATAGCACGGTGCTCACAGCGGGATCTCGCCGCGGAGCTGCGCGATGGCGCGCTGGAACGCGGAGCGGGCGTGCTCGGGAGGGAACGCCGCGAACGGATGCTCGGCGACCGCGTCGTCGAGCGCCAACTCGCCGTCGTGGACCCGCTGCGCCAGGGCGGCCAGCCCCGCGATGGATGTCGCCTGGGCGTCGGCGAACGCGCGGCCGGCATGGTCACCGTGGCCCGGGACGATCACGCCAGCGTCGGGATCGACGCGCTCGGCGAGCGCCCTCGCCGTCGCCACCCAGTCCATCGGGTAGCCGTCGCCGAAGAACGGGACGGCGCCGCCCTCCACGAGGTCGCCCGCCCAGACCACGTTCGTGCCCGGCACGGTGATGACGATGTCGTGGTCGGTGTGGCCACGACCCAGGAAGGCGAGATCCACCTGGCGACCGCCGACCTCGATGCTCGCCGCGTCCGTGAACGTCCGGTCCGGCGGGTCGATGACGATCTCGTCCAGCTGATCGGCGAGGGACGGTTCGTCGCTCGCGATGGTGGCCTTGCGAGCCTCGCCGGTGCGCTCCATGAACGGCACGCAGCGCGCGTGACCCCAGA
>JBBEBL010000228.1:0-2082 GCA_040882345.1 Chloroflexota bacterium | reverse complement strand
GCCACGCGGCATCTGGACGATGGACAGGAGCGAGTCCAGGCCGCCCAGGTGCTGGGTCGGGATCGGCACGCCGATGACCGGGAGCGCGGTCTTGGCCGCCAGCATCCCCGGCAGGTGGGCCGCGCCGCCGGCCCCCGCGACGATGACCCGGATCCCGCGACCGGCCGCCTCCTCCGCGTACCGGAACAGCCGGTCTGGCGTGCGATGGGCGGAGACGACGCGAAGCTCTGAGGCCACGCCCAATTCATCGAGGACGGCGACGGCCGCCTCGAGCGTCGGGAAGTCGGACCGGCTGCCGCCGACGACGCCCACGAGCGGCGTGCGTTCCGGTTCGCTCATCCGTCCACCTCCGCCGCGTCATCCATCCAGCGCAGTCGATCGCGCGCCGTCCGCGCCCGCTTGAGCGCGTCCTCCACGGACGACCCGATGGCCGTCACGTGCCCCATCTTGCGGCGTTCGAACACGCGGCGCTTGTCGTAGAGGTGGAGGTGGACCGCCGGATCGGTCAGCGCCCGCCCCAGGGAGGCGGCCTCCAGCCGGGCATCGCGCAAGGGACCCGTGCCCCACAGGTTGACCATGGCCGTCGGGGCGAGCGCATCGGTCGCGCCGAGATCCAGGCCACAGATGGCGCGGATGTGCTGCTCGAACTGCGAGGTCGCGGCGCCGTCCAGGGTCCAGTGGCCGCTGTTGTGGACGCGCGGCGCCAGCTCGTTGACGACGAGGCGACCGTCCGGCATGAGGAACAGCTCCGCGGTGAGGGTGCCGGTCAGGCCCATGGCGATGGCCAGCCGCTCCCCGAGGGCGGCGGCACGCTCGGCGACGTCCGCCGGGACCGGCGCCGGGGCCACGCTCTCCGCGAGGATGCCCTGATCGTGGACGTTGCGGGCGACCGGGAAGGTCGCCATCCGGCCATCGACTCCAC
This sequence comes from Chloroflexota bacterium, assembly GCA_040882345.1. Taxonomy (GTDB): domain Bacteria; phylum Chloroflexota; class Limnocylindria; order Limnocylindrales; family CSP1-4; genus SPCO01. Next base: position 1,160 of record JBBEBL010000228.1, on the reverse strand, counting down.
GCGAGACGACGATCGACACTTCCGCCTCGAACGGCATCTCCGCTTCGGCGAGGAGCGGGTCCCCGGCCGGACGGCCCAGCCGTGCCAGTGCCGACGCGACGTCGTCCGGCGAGGCGAGGCGGAGCTGGCCTCGACCGTCGTAGCCACCGGTCGCCACCTTCAGCCGCAGCGGCAACCCCAGGTCGTGCGCGGCTTCAGCCAGGTCGGCCGGCGTTCGGACCTCGCGCCATGGCGCGACCTCAGCGCCTGCCTGCTCAGCGAAGCGCCGCTCCGCCAGTCGATCCTGCGTCGCCAGCAGCGGGACGCGACCCGGCCGGACCGGTGCGAGCGCGTCCACCGCGTCCACCACGCCAACGGCCACGTGCTCCAGCTCGTATGTCACGACGGCGCTGATCGTCGCGAGGCGCAGCGCTGCCCCGACGTCGTCGTAGCCGCCCAGGATCATCCGGTCTGCCACGGCGGCGGCCGGGCAGTCGGGGTCCGGGTCAAGGACGGCGATCCGGTATCCCATCGCGCGGGCGGCCAGCGCGAGCATCCGACCGAGCTGGCCGCCGCCCAGGATGCCGATGGTGGCGGGCGGGCCGATCGGTGGCCGGTCAACGCCGAGTCTCCGCTGGATGTCCGCGATCCATGCCTGCTTCTGGTACGTGTACTGGTGGCCCTGGGTCAGGCCACCCTGCACGATCTGCGCCTTGAGGCCGGCGTACTGCCCGACGAGCGCGGGGTCGGCCCGGAGCTCGTCCCGGAACGCCAGGTCGCGGGCGAGTTCGTCCCGGCCGGGCTGGACGTGGCAGTGGATACGGAACGTGGTCTCGCCGACGGCCAGGGTCCCGACGAGCATCGGTCGGGTCGGCGGGAACGGGTCCGGTCCGGGTTGCGGCCCGAAGCCGAGGTCGGTGAGGACGGCAACCACCCCGGGGAGCTCGTCCGGCGTGGTGGCGATGGCCAGGTCCACGACGCCCTTGCCTGGGAGCCCGGGGACGGCGGTGCTGCCGATGTGCTCGACCACGAGGTCCGCGCGGCACTCACTGACGAGTCGTGCGACTTCCGCTGCCACGTCCGCGGCGCGGGGATCCCACGGCCTGACCGTTGCCTCCAGGCGAACGTACGGACCGATGGGCGGGGACGTTGGCTCGCTCACCGACCGAGTGTAGTGCGCG
>JBBEBL010000227.1:10784-13380 GCA_040882345.1 Chloroflexota bacterium | reverse complement strand
GGGCCGCCATGTACCCTCGCCGGGCCGTCGCGAGGCCCCGCGGCTACACTCGCAGGCCATGAGCCGCGGAAGCGCCGCCGTCCTGCTCGTCGTGCTCGGCGTCGGCGTGTTCCTGACCGGCCTGGAACTGATGATCACGGCGGTCGCCCTCCCGTCCATCCTCGCCGATCTCGTGGATGCGGCCGGGACCACGGCCTGGCTGGAGCTGCGCAAGGCGAGCTGGATCATCAACGGCTATCTGCTGGTGTACATCCTGGCCATGCCGCTGGCCGGGCGCCTCGCCGACCTGTGGGGCGCGCGCCGGCTGTTCATGGGTGCGCTGGCCATCTTCATCGTCGGGTCCGCGCTGGCTGGGGCTGCCCAGGACCTGGATCAGCTCATCGCGGCGCGCCTGGTCCAGGCGGTGGGTGGCGGCGTGCTCGTGCCGGTCGGGACGGCAGCCGCCGCGCACCTCTACGACGGTCACGCCCGGGCGCGGGCCCTGGGTGTGATCGGCGCCCTGACCTTCCTCGGGATGGCGGCGGGCCCCGTCCTCGGCGCGGCGATCCTGGGTGCCGTCCATCCCACGAATGCGCTCGCAGCCGCCGGGCTGGATGGGGCTCCGGCGGCGGCCATCCTCGCGCCGGCATGGCGCTGGATCTTCTACGTCAACGTGCCGATCGGCATCGCCGCCCTGGCCCTCGCCTGGGCCGCATCGGCAGGCTGGGAGACGCCGCGCCACCGCGCCCCCGTGGACGTGCCAGGCGCAGCGCTCTTCGGGACCGCCCTGGGCGCCGGCCTGCTCGGGCTGACGCTCGTGGGCGCCGTGGAGATCGCGGGGACGGACCTGGAGCCGGCCGCGGTCTCGATCGCGCTCGGCGGACTCGCGGTCGTGGCCACCGCGGTCGCGGTGATCCGTGCGCTGCTCACGCGCGACCCGTTCCTGGATGTCCGCCTGTTTCGCAGCGTCCCGTTCAGTGCGGCCGGACTGGTCTCGCTCCTCACCGGGTACGCGTTCGCGACCGCGATCATCGGCGGGGCCGTGTTCGTGGATCGGGTGCTGTATGGCGGCCCGGACGAGCAACGGGCGGCGCTCGGTGCCCTGGCCGTGGCGACGGCGGCGGGGGCGCTCGCCTCCGGGTTCCTGGTGCGCGTGGCGAGCTACCGCGTGGTCACCCTGGGCGGGATCGCCCTGAGCGTCGCCGGCCTGGCCGGGATGGCGCGCTGGACGGAGGCGACGGACATCGCGTCGGTGGCGTGGTCGCTGGGCGCCTACGGCCTTGGGTTCGGGATGACCGTCACGCCCCGCTCCGCGGCTGCGGTGGAGGCCGCCGGACGGCTCGCGTTCGGGACGGCGTCGTCCGTCGTGACCGTGGCGCGGATGATCGGCATGGCGGTCGGTCTCGCCATCCTCACGGCCTACGGGTCCACCACCATCGACCGCCTGTCCACGGAGGTCTACGCCACGCCCGGCGCCTATCGCGACTACATCCCCGAGACGTTGCGCGATCGACCGCTGCGTGACCCCCTGGTCGTGCAGGCCCTGGAGTCATGGGCGTCGCGAGAGGCCGCGTCGATCATGGTCGGCCTGTTCATCGTCGCCGGCGCGGTGACGATCGTCGGGGTCCTGCCCGCGCTCGCCCTGGGCGGTGGTCGTTCGCGAACCGACGAGGCGCGTATGCTGCCCAGCGATGCCGCCCACGAACCGGACGCCAGCCACTGAACCAGCGACCGGTCGATCCGGCGAGCCGATGACCCGCCGCCGACCGCCGACGTCGCCGGGTCCAGCCGGCCGGATCCGGGTCGCGGCGTTCCGGCCGGATGGGATGATCGACCTTGACGGCGATGCGGCGCTCCAGCGGTTGCCCTCCCTGCTGACCGACGAGACGGCCACGGTGTGGGTCGACCTCGCCGCGCCTTCAGCGGACCAGGTGCAGTCGATCGGGGCGACGCTGGGTTTGCATCCCCTCATCGTGGAAGACGTCCTGGAGGGCAACCAGCGAGCGAAGCTGGAGGCGACGGACGACGTGATCCACGTCGTCCTGTTCGCCCTCGCCCACGCGCGCCAGTTCGTCGCGAGCGAGATCGACCTTGTCCTTGGGCCGCGGTTCCTCCTGTCCGTCCACGACGACGGCTGGGACCCGCGGGCGACCCACCACCTGCGGGACGGCCTGTCGTCCATCATGGGGCGCGGACCGGACCACCTGCTGTGGGCGCTGTGCGATGACATCGTGGACGGCTACTTCCCGTTCACGGACGACCTGGGCGACGCCATCGACGAGGTCCAGGACCAGGTCATCGCGGAGGCGACGCCGGAGGCGCTCCAGGGTCTGTTCGAGCTCAAGCGGGAGCTGATCGAGGTTCGTCGCGCCGCCAGCCCCACGCGTGAAGTCTTCAGCCAGCTCACGAACCGCGACCTGCCCCTGATCGATCCCGCCGAGATCATCTACTTCCGTGACGTGTACGACCACGTCATCCGCCTGACGGACGAGCTGGACAACTACCGGGAGCTCGCGTCGTCCACGCTCGACGTCTACCTCACGCAGGTCAACAACCGGCTGTCGGTGATCATGAAGCGCCTGACCGGGGTGACCGTGGTCCTGGCCGGCATCGGGGC
>JBBEBL010000227.1:0-10684 GCA_040882345.1 Chloroflexota bacterium | reverse complement strand
CACGGTCGGGATCGGCGGACGGCGTCGCGGAGGGGGGCGTCGCCGACCCGATGGGCGGGAGCGTGATCAGCGGCGGCGTCGTGGCCGGCGCCGTCGGCGATGCGCTGGCAACGTCCGGGGGCGACTCGGCGACGACCGGGGTCGTGTACGTCAGCAGCCCGGCAGCAAGCAGGGTCACGCCCGTCGCTGTGAGCAGCGCGGGCACGAACCTCGTGCGGATCCGGTCGCGAAGGTCAGCCATGGGACGCGAATCCTACCCCCCGCCCTGGCGATACGCCGCGACCCGCTCGTACTGGTACCCTGCGCGCGATCATGTGGCCACGCCTCGCCATCCTCGCCGGTCTCCTGGCCGGGATCGCCGCCGCGGTCCTGGTCCTTGGAGCCATCCTCGCGTTCGCCCCCGAGCAGGCCCCGACCACGACCCCGACGCCCACGCTGGTGGTCACGCCCGACCCCTCCAGCGTGGCGACTCCCGACCCCTCCAGCGTGGCGACGCCGGCCGTCCCGAGTCCGGCCCCGGCCACCCCCACCGCCTCGCCGTCCAGCGATACGGCCGGTCTGTTCCACATCGGCGAGGCGGCTCCGGCCCTGGTCGTGCCACAGGTGGGCGGCGGCACGATCGACCTCGCCAACCTGCGCGGTAAGGCGGTGTGGGTCAACTTCATGGGCACCTACTGCCCGCCATGCGTGGACGAGTTCCCGCTCATGAACGGGTTCGCGGCGCGCTACGCGGATGACGGCCTGGTCGTCCTGGCCATCGACGTGAAGGAGGAGGAGGGCACGGTCGCCGCGTTCGCCAAGAGCCTCTCCGCCATCTTCCCGCTGGGGCTGGACCTTGACGGGTCCGTGGCGCAGCGCTGGGACGCGATCGCCCTGCCCGTGCATTTCTGGATCGACCGCGAGGGGATCATCCGCGACGGCGCCCTGGGCGGGATCGGGCCGGACATCATGGCTCGCGGCCTGACGACCATCCTCGGCACCGTCGTCAGTCCGTGACCGCGGCGGACCCGGACCTCCCGACCGCCTCGTCACCGACGGCGCTGGCAGCGGTCGTCCGCCGGCTGGCCGCCGCCCGCGCCCCCCTGCTCGTCGTGGTCGACTTCGACGGGACCCTCGCGGTCGGCTCGCGCGACCCGGCCGTGGCGTTCATCCACCCATCCGCCCAGCGAGCCATGCGCCGCCTGGTACGCACCGCCGAGACGCACCCGGGGCGCCTGCACGTGGCCGTCCTGACCGGTCGCACCGTCGCCGACGTCACGGCGCGCGTCAGGGTCGGCGGTGTGGCCTACCTCGGAGATCACGGTCTCCAGGAAGCATGGCTACCCCGCGGCGGTCGCGTGTCAGCGGCGCGCATCCGCACGGAACCGGATTTCGAGCGCCACCGCGACCCCGCGGAATGGCTGGCCGAGGCGGTGCCGATGGAGCTCGGATCCCCGGCCTGGCTGTTCGTGGAGCGCAAGGGGCCATCCGTCGCATTCCATGTCCGACAGGCCGACGACGTGGCCGCCGCTCGCGCCGCCGTCCTGGACGCGATCGCCGCGGTCGAGGCCCGAGACGGCCGAGAGGATCACGGCCTGGCGCACTACCGGGGTCGGTCCGTGGTTGACCTGCGGCCCGCCCGCGCTGGCGGGAAGCGGGAGGCGGTGGAGCGACTCCTGGAGCGCCACCGCCCCGGCGGGGTCGTGGTCCTGGGCGACGAGCTGAGTGACGTGGACGCGTTCCATGCCGTCCGTGATGCGCGATCGGCGGATCCGAGCGTGGTCGGTGTCACCGTTGCCGTCCACGCCGGGACGCGGTCCGCGCCGGCGGAGCTGGTCACCCTGGCGGACGTCACCCTGGCGTCCGCCCACCGGGTGGGGCCGCTCCTCGCCGCGCTCGCCCGGGCGGTAGGGCGCCGGCGGTAGGGCGCCGCCGGTCCGATCAGCCGGGGCAGGCCGCGATGGCGCAGGCGGCGTCCCCGACGATGCCGAGCAGGACCCCCGGGAAGAGGCCCAGCAGCACCGTCAGCGCGGTCGCGGCCGCCAGGCCGCCCCACAGCAGGGCGCCGTGGCGCAGCGGCGGGGCGTCACTCGCCGGGTCGCGCATGTACATGTACACGACGACCCGCAGGTAGTAGAAGGCGGCCGCTGCGGCGTTGAGCACGGCGAGCACGGCGAGGAGGGTCAGGAACCCGCCGGCCTGGACCGCCGCGATGATGACGTAGGCCTTGGCGAAGAAGCCGGCGGTCGGCGGGATGCCGACCAGTGACAGCAGGAACAGCGTCATCAGGATCCCCAGGAGTGGCTCCCGGCGCCCGAGCCCCGCGAAGGTGTCCAGGGCAGACGTGACGCCGGCCCGCTTCTGGAGCGCGGCGATGACCGCGAACGCACCCAGGTTCATGAACGTGTACGCCGCGCCGTAGAAGAGCAGGCCCTCCAGCCCCTCGATGCGACCGGCGGCGTAGGCCGCCAGCCCCACCAGCATGTATCCGGTGTGGGCGATGGAGCTGTAGGCCAGCATCCGCTTGACGTTGTCCTGGGTGAGCGCGACCAGGTTGCCGAGGGTCATGGTCAACGCGGCGAGGACGATCATCACCGGCAGCCACCACTCGGCGAGGGGACCCATCGCCTCCACGAACAGGCGCAGGATGAGCGCGAACGCCCCGACCTTGGGGCCGACGGAAAGGTAGCCCGTGATGGGCGTCGGGGAGCCCTGGTAGGCGTCCGGCGTCCAGTAGTGGAACGGGACCGCCGCGATCTTGAAGGCGACGCCCGTGGTCAGGAAGGCCAGGCCCATGGCCAGGCCCGCGGACAGCGGCGCCTCACCGGCGGCGATCACGCCAAGGGCGTCCGCGACCTCGCTGACCCGCGTCGTCCCGGTCGTGCCCCACACGAAGGCCAGACCGAACAGGAAGATCGCGGAGCTGAACGAACCCAGCAGGAAGTACTTGATCGCGCCCTCTGTGGAGTACCCGTCCGTCTTGTGGTAGCCCGCCAGCAGGTAACCGGGCAGGACCATGAGCTCCAGGCCCAGGAACAGCACCAGGAGGTCCGTGGCGCCGGACAGCACCATGGCTCCACAGATCGCGAAGATGAGCACGATGGCGAACTCGGCGACCGGGAGACCGCGCGGGAGCAGGTAGTCCGGCGCGAACATGATGGACAGGGCCGCGATCGCGAGGAACAGGATGTGCAGGAACGTGGTCAGCCCATCCACCGTGTACGACCCGCCGAGCGCCGCTCCCGGGGATCCGCCCACGAGGAGCACGACCACCGCCGTCACGCCGAGGCCGATGAGGGCCGTGGCGATGACCAGCGGTAAGCGATCGGGCCACGCGAGGTCCACGATCAGGACGGCCAGCGCCGTCAGGACGGCCGCGATGAGCGGCGCGATGAGGACGAGGTCCGTGGCGTTCAATGGACGCCGCCTTCCGTGGTCGCGGCCCCGTGACCCGCGGGCCGGCTCGCGGCGAGGGCCCAGACGATGCGCCCGATGATCCCGACCACGACGAGGCCGACGAGGAGCGCGACGACCTCCGGTGCGAGCGTGATGGCCGTCCCGGCGGCGGCCGACCGCAGGGTATCGTGCACGGTCGCCCCGACGAGGTCGAGGAGCAACCCCGGCTGGACGCCGAACACCACGATGAGAGCCGCCAGCGGCGCCAGGGTGAGGATCTCCACCGGTTCCATGTCCGTCAGGTGGTGGCCCAGGCCCTTGAGGAACTCGGACACCTCGCCGAACACGATCCGTCCGTACATGTACAGCAGGTAGCCGGCCGCCAGGACCATGACCAGGGCGGCGATGGTGGCGGCGACCGGGCTGACCGCGAAGGTCCCGACGAGCGTCAGGAACTCACCCACGAACCCGGACAGGCCGGGCAGGCCGCCCGACGCGAAGACGAAGAACCCGAAGATCGCGGCCCACACCGGGGTCCGCACCGCGAGGCCGCCCATCTTGGCGATCGTCCGGTCGTGCGTCCGCTCGTAGATGACGCCGACGAGCAGGAACAGGCCGCCCGTGATGAGTCCGTGGTTGATCATCTGGAGGATCGCACCCTGCACGCCCTGCTCCGTGAACACGAAGATGCCGAGCGTGACGAAGCCCATGTGGCTGACGGACGAGTAGGCCACCAGGCGCTTGAGGTCCGGCTGGACGAGCGCCACGATCGCGCCGTAGATGATGGCGACGAGCGACAGCACGATGATCGGGCCGGCGAACGTCTGGGCGGCGTCCGGGTAGAGCGGGATCGCGAAGCGGATGAACCCGTAGGCCCCAAGCTTCAGCATCACCGCGGCCAGGATCACGGAGCCGGCCGTGGGGGCCTCCGTGTGGGCGTCCGGCAGCCAGGTGTGGAACGGGAACATGGGGACCTTGATGGCGAAGGCCAGGAAGAACGCCAGGAACGCCCCCACCTGGAGGGCCGCCGCGAACCCGCTCGTCTCGGCGAACGCGCGCAGCGCCAGGAAGTCGAAGGCGCCGGCCCACGACCCGGTCGCCGACTGGTAGGCGAACGCCGTGGCCAGGATGGCGACCAGCATCAGCAGCGAGCCGACGAGCGTGTACAGGACGAACTTGATCGTTGCGTAGATGCGGTTCGCGCCGCCCCAGATCCCGATGATCAGGTACATCGGGACCAGGACGATCTCCCAGAAGATGTAGAACAGGAACAGGTCCAGCGCGAGGAACACGCCGATCATCCCGACCTCGAGGACCAGGAAGGCGATCATGTACTCCTTGATCCGCGTCTGGATCGGCTTCCAGCTGGCAAGGATCGCGATCCACGACAGGGTCGTGGTCAGGACGACGAGCGCGGCCGCCAGGCCGTCCACGCCGAGCTTGTACTGGATGCCGAACAGGGGGATCCAGTCGTACGCCTCCACGTACTGGAAGGCGGCATCGCCCGTGCGCGTCGGCAGGAATCCGACGAGGAGCATCAGGCTGACCACCCAGGTCAGCAGGGCGAACCCGAGCGCGACCGGCCGGGTGTAGGTGGACGGCAGGACGCCGACGACCAGCGCCCCGACGAGCGGCAGGAACGTGACGATGGTCAGGATCGGCACGCTGGAGATGTCCATCAGCGGGCCACCAGCGCGAGGTACGCGACGACCATCGCGAGCAGGCCGATGGCGATGCCCATGGCGTAGTTCTGGACGCGACCGGTCTGCACGAGACGTAGCCCACGACCGGCGGCGACCGTTGACCGGCCGATCCCGTTGACCGTGCCGTCCACGACGTTCCGGTCGAACCAGGACAGCGCGTCCGCGATACGGCCGCCGATGACGATGAACAGCAGGTGATTGATCTCATCGAACCACCACTTGTTGAGCGAGGCGCGATACAGGAACGGGGCCTTCGCCGACAGCTCGCGGACCTGCTCCGGGCGTGCGCCCATCCGGAGTCCTGGCAGATCGACGCCGAACAGCCGCCAGGCGGCGACGAGGCCGACGGCCGCCACGGTCACGCTGGCCAGGATCAGGACACCGTCGATTCCGAACAGGGCATACGGCTCATGGGGCAGGTGCAGCAGCTCGTCCGCCTCGTGGAAGGTGGACTCCAGCCAGTGATGCAGCGTGCTGTCGCCGAGCGGCAGGCCAAGGGCCATGCCCAGGACCACGGACGGGATCGCCAGGAGGATCAGCGGGACGGTCATCACCAGCGGCGATTCGTGGATACGATCCCAGATCTCCTTCGGCCCACGGAACGTGCCCCAGAAGGTCATGCCCATCAGCCGGAACATGTAGAACGCGGTGAGCATCGCCACGAACAGGCCGATGGCCCAGACCCACAGGAACCCGAACTTGAACGCCTCGCCCAGGATCTCGTCCTTGCTGAAGAACCCGGCCAGCGGCGGGATGCCCGCGATGGCGATGGAGCCGATGAGCATCGTCGCGTAGGTGATGGGGATCTTCTTCGCCAGGCCGCCCATCCGGCGCATGTCCTGCTCCTCGTGGACGGCATGGATGACCGAGCCCGAACCCAGGAACAGCAGGCCCTTGAAGAAGCCATGGGTCATCAGGTGGAAGATCGCGGCCGTGAACGCCCCGACCCCGAGCGCCGCGAACATGTACCCGAGTTGCGACAGCGTCGAGTAGGCGAGGACGCGCTTGATGTCCGTCTGGGTCATGGCGATGCTCGCCGCCAGGATGGCCGTGAAGATGCCGATCGCGGCCACGATGACCATCGCGTCCGGCGCCGAGGCGAAGAGCGGGTTGGACCGCGCCACGAGATAGACGCCGGCGTTGACCATCGTCGCGGCGTGGATCAGCGCGGACACCGGCGTGGGGCCCTCCATCGCGTCCGGCAGCCAGACGTGCAGCGGGAACTGGGCGCTCTTGCCCATCGCGCCGGCGAAGATCAGCAGGGCCGTCACGAACAGCGGGATGGGATTGGCGTCCCCGGCCTCCACCAGGATCCGGATGGAGTCGCGGATGTTGAGCGTGGCCTCGCCGACCGCCCCGGTGTTGATGAAGATGGCCATGATCCCCAGGGCGAAGCCCACGTCGCCGACCCGGTTGACGATGAACGCCTTCTTGGCCGCGAGCGCCGCGCTCCGCTTGCGGTACCAGAAGCCGATGAGCAGGTAGCTGGACAGGCCCACCAGCTCCCAGGCCACGAACACGACCAGCCAGCTGTCCGCGAGGACCAGCAGGAGCATGGAGAACATGAACAGGTTGAGGTAGGCGAAGAAGCGCCAATACCCCGGGTCGTGGCTCATGTACCCGATGGAGTACACGTGGACCAGCAGGCCGATCGTGGTGACGACGATGAGCAGGCACGCCGTCAACGGGTCGATGACGATCCCGACGTCCACGACGAAGTCGCCGGCGGGGATCCACGTGAACAGCGAGATGGCGTACCCATGGGTCTCGTCGCTGCCGGCCAGCAGGGGGGCCGCGCCGGTCAGGACCTGGAACACCAGGCCCATCGCGATGACCCAGACGGCGAGGATGCCGAGGACGGGGATCCAGTGGGCTGCCTTGCCCAGCCGCCGGCCGATGGCGGCGGTCAGCGCGAAGCCCGCCAGGGGCAGGATCAGCAGGAGCGGGGCCAGCGATTCCAGGCTCACTGGGACATCGCGTCGTACTCGTCGACCAGCGGGGTCTTCTTGTTGCGGTAGATGGCGATGACGATGGCCAGACCCACGGTCGCCTCGGCCGCCGCGACGGCCATGACCATCAGCGCGATCATCGCGCCCTGCGCGCCGAGGGCGGGGATGAATGCGCCGAAGGCGACGATGGCGAGGTTGACCGCGTTGAGCATGAGCTCGATGGACATCAGCATGCTGATCGCGTTGCGGCGGGCCAGGAACCCGAACGTGCCGATCGCGAACAGGATCCCGGACAGGAGGAGATAGGCGTCCAGGCTGTCGGTCACGACGGTCCGCCCGGTTCGCGCTTGGCCAGGAAGACGCCGCCGATGACCGCCGCCAGCAGCAGCACGCCGACGATCTCGAACGGGAAGACGAAGTCCGTGAACAGGAGTGTCGCCAGGTCCCGCGTGGACACCGCGACGCGGGCCGCGGCCTCCGACCAATCCGTGGCGGCGACCGCGAGGGCGATGACGATCGCGATGATCACGGAGGCGATGGCGGCCGACCCGGCCTGGGTCTGGAAGACGAGCCGCGCCGGCGCGTCCTTGGTCTGGGTGAGCATGATCGCGAACAGGATCAGGACGCTGATCGCGCCGATGTAGATGACGACCTGGGCGGCGCCCAGCAGCGGCACGCCCATCATCACGTAGATGCCGGCGAGGGCGCCGAAGCAGACGATCATGGCCAGGCCGCAGCGGATGATGTCCTTCATGGTCACGACGAGCAGGCCAGAGCCGATCATCACCGCGGCGAACAGCCACAGGAGCGCGTCGTCCCAGTCCTGGCCCAGGGCGAGGAGCATCAGGGCGGCCACGCCGAACACGGCGCCCATGACGACGAGGGCGATGAGGATCGGGACGAGGCGGGCCATCACGGGGGGCTACTCGTGCGTGCCCGGACCCAGCGCGGCGACCGCGCCGTGGCCGTTCCCGTGGTCGTGCCCGGCGTGGCCGTTGCCGCCAGTGGGGATGCCGGCGATCGCGGCCGGCAGGACCGGGAGCATCCGCGACGTGTCGATGAGCCGGCCGTCCGCGGCCGCGCGTGCCGCCCAGTCGCGCTCGCGGCGGATGTAGGTGACCTCCGTCTCGCGGTCGATCGCGGCCAGGGCCATGAGGTCCACCATGGGCTCCGCACGGCTGATATGGGCGAGCTCGATGTCGGCGCCGTCGCGCAGCGCGTCGTACGGGCAGGCATCCACGCAGATGCCGCACAGGATGCAGCGGCTCTCGTCCACCTCGTACTTCTGGAGGATGCGCGGCTTGGGCATCAGGGCGCCGGTGGGGCAGGTCTCCGCGCAGCGACCGCACGACACGCACGGGGTGTCGTTGAGGCTCATGTCCAGCGGGGTCGTGACGAGCGTGTCGAAGCCGATGCGCATGAAGTCGTAGCAGGCGGCCCCGACGACCTCGGCGCACACGTTGGCGCAGCGGCCGCAGTCGATGCAGCGTGACGGTTCGCGCAGGATGAACGCGTGGGAATCGTCGCGGATGTAGTCGTGATTGAGGCCCGTGAAGCGGTTCTCCGTCACGCTCCGGTAGCCTGCCCCCTGGTGGTGCTGCGGTTCCAGCGTCCGGAGGGTGGTGCCGTACTCGATGCCCAGCCGTCGCAGGTCGCAGAAGCCGATCGCCTCGCACGTGCACTGGAGGCAGCGCGTGCTCTCGGCGACCGCGGCCTCGCGCGTGTACGGCAACTCGTACTCGATGTAGTTGTCGTTGCGCTCGTCCGGCTCCATCGCGGTCATCCGGTAGCGAGGTTCCTTGATCTCCGCCGTGAACGGCACGATGGACAGGAACTCCGGCTGCGGCTCCGCCAGCGTCTGGCGCGTCCGGATGGCGGTCAGGTCCAGGCCCTGCAGGAAGGCATCCACGGCGTACGCAGAACGGCGGCCCTCGGCGATCGCCTGGACCACGGTCGCGGCGCCGATGCGCACGTCGCCCGTCCCGAAGACGCCGGCACGGCCGGTCTGGAACGTGACGGCGTCCGCCTTGAGGCGGCGCTGCTTCGTGGCCTCCGGTCCCTCGTTGCCGGCTCGCCCCAGCCAATCCAGCTCCGGGCCCTGGCCGATGGCGAGCAGGACGCGGTCGCAGGGGATGACGAACTCCGTGCCGGGGGCCGGTTCCGGTCGGCGCCGCCCCGATGCATCCGGGGCTCCGAGGGCCATGCGGATGAACTCGACGCCGGTGACCTTGCCGGTGGTCTCGTCCACGACGACCCGGGTGGGGCCGGCCTGGAAGATGGCGGTGACGCCTTCCTCGATCGCCTCGTGGACCTCGCCGGCCGCCGGCATGTCCTTCATGTCGCGGCGGTACACGAGCGTGACCTCGCTCGCGCCCTGGCGGACGGACGTCCGCGAGCAGTCCATGGACGTGAACCCGCCGCCGATGACGACGACGCGCTTGCCCGCGTGATCCGGGTACTCGAGGCCCAGCGTCGCATCGCGCAGGTATTCCAGGCCGTCGATGACGCCGTCGGCGTCCTCGTTGGGGATGCCCAGCTTGTTCGTGTCATAGCAGCCGATGGCGACGAGGACCGCGTCGAAGCCCTGGTTGGTCAGGTCGTCAAGGGAGAAGTCCACGCCGAGCTCGGCGTTGCACACCATCCGGCCGCCCAGGCGGGTGACGGACTCGTACTCCGCTTCCAGGACCTCCACCTTGGGGAGGCGGTACTGGGGGATCCCGTAGCGGAGCATGCCGCCGGGCGCGGGGTCCCGCTCGAAGACCGTGACGTCGTGGCCGGCCAGCAGCAGGTAGTACGCGGCGCTCATGCCGGCCGGGCCGGAGCCGATGATGGCGGCTCGTCGCCCGGTCCTCGCCTGCTGCTCGAACGGGACGGGCGGGTCCACGTCGTCGTCCAGCATCGCCTTGAGGACCTGGTCGCCGGCGTAACGGTGCGAGTCGCGGATGGCGATCGCCTCGTCCACCTCGTCGCGCCGGCAGTGCTCCTCGCACGGCGCCGGACAGACGCGGCCCAGGACGCTGGGGAACGGGATGGTGCGCTTGAAGATCCGGGTGCTCTCGACCCAGTTCGCCTCGGCGTTGGCCTTCAGGAAGCCCGGGATATCGATGTGGCTTGGGCACTTGTTCTGGCAGGGCGGCAGACAGTAGGCGTTGTGGTCGCTGAAGATGAGCTCCAGGTTCGTGCGCCGCAGCCGGCGGACCTCGTCCGTCTGGGTCTGGATCTTCATCTCCGGCTCGCACACGCGCGAGCAGCTGATGGGCGGATGCTCCTCGCCCTCGACCTCCACGACGCACATCCGACACGCCCCGAAGCCCGGGAGCTTGGGCTCGTAGCACAACGTCGGGATCTCGATCCCGTTGTCGCGGCAGACCTCCAGGATGGTCTGGCCCTCGAAGCCCTCCACCACCCGGCCGTCCACCTCGACACGGATGCGCGGCGTGGACTGCGGCCGCTGCGGCGACTGGGTCTCCAGGAGCCGCTCCGCCAGCGAATCGGCATTCGTCCGGGCGTCCGTGGCCGGCACGGGGCGGCCGTCGGGGCGGGCGAGCGTGTCGGTCATCGGGGTCCCTCGGTGGCGGCCGGCACGGGTCGGCTGGCGGCGTCGAACTGGGAGCCGAAGTATCGCATCCCGCTGGTCAGCGGGAGGGTGGCCAGGCG
>JBBEBL010000226.1:0-13398 GCA_040882345.1 Chloroflexota bacterium | reverse complement strand
GGTGCGAATAGCAGGATAGTCGAGTCCCCGAGCCGGACTCGCGGACCCGAGGAGATCACCCGAGATGCCCCGACTGCACGAGATCATCGAGACCACCCTGCCCGTCGACGAGACATTCGCGTTCATCGCCGACTTCGCCAACAGCGAGGTCTGGGATCCCGGGACGATCACGTCCCGGCGCGTCGGCGATGGACCCATCGGCCCCGGGACGAGCTACGACCTCACCGTCAAGATGGGTGGCGGCGCCGCTCCCATGACCTACACCGTGGAGGCGTACGAGCCCGGGCGCCGTATCGTCCTGCACGGCGAGGGTGCGCGGGTGACCGCCCGCGACGACATCGGCTTCGAGTCCACCCCGGCGGGCGGCACCCGCGTGGACTACGTCGCCGACCTCCAGCTCAAGGGCCTGATGGGCCTGCTCACCCCATTCCTTGGCGGCACGTTCCGCAAGATCGGCGAGGACGCCAGGGTCGGGATGACCAACGCGCTCGCCGAGCGTGCCGCGAACGCGGATCGATGAGGATCGCGATCGTCGGCGCCGGGGTCAGCGGGCTGACCGCGACCTACGCGGCCCACCGGGACGGCCACGACGTCACCCTGTTCGAGGGCCATGCCGTCCCGGGCGGCCACGTCGCGACGGTGACGGTGGATACACCCGCGGGTCCGGTCAACGTCGACACCGGGTTCATCGTCTACAACGAGCCGACCTATCCGCGCCTGGTGGGTCTGCTCCACGAGCTCGGCGTGGAGACGCAGCCCAGCGACATGTCGTTCGCCTCGGTCTGCCGAGCGTGTGGCGTGGAGTTCGGGTCGCGCGGCCTCGGCGGGTTCTTCGCTCAGCGTGGACTGGCGACGCGTCCGTCGTACCTGCGCCTGTTCCCGGACATCCATCGCTTCTACCGTGATGCCCGAGCCATCCTGGACGCGCCGACGCCCACCGGGATGACACTTGGCGAGTACCTGGCCGACCGCCGGTTCGGCCCTGCTTTTCGGGATCACTTCCTGACCCCCATCACCGCCGCCGTCTGGTCCACGGCCCCCGGGCGGACGCTCGAGTACCCGGTCGACTATCTGCTCCGCTTCCTCGACAACCACGGCCTCATCGGCGTCGGTCGGTCGCTGCCGTGGCGCACCGTGCGCGGTGGCTCGCTGACCTATGTCGATCGACTCATCGCGAGCCTGCCGGCCGGGACGGTGCGGGCCGGGGATCCGGTCACGGCGGTCACCAGGGACGCGGCGCACGTGGACGTCTGGACGCGCGGCGGAGCGCATGCGCGCTTCGATGCCGTGATCATGGCCACCCATGCCGACGACACGCTGTCCCTGCTCACCGACGCCGATCCCGCCGAGCGGACGGCGCTCGCCGGTTTCGAGTACAACCGCAACGACGTCGTCCTCCACACCGACGATCGGATCATGCCGCGCCGCCCAGGCGCCTGGTCGTCGTGGAACGTGGATCAGGACGCGTGCGATCCACCTGGCAAAGCCGTCACCATGACCTATCACATGAACCGACTGCAGTCGCTTCCGGGTCCGGTCGACTACTTCGTGAGCGTCAATCCGGGCGACCGGGTACGCGACGAGCATGTCCTCCTGGCTCGATCGTTCAGCCACCCCCTGTACACCCAGCGATCGCTGGCGTCGCAGGCCGCGCTGGGTGAACTGCAGGGCCATCGCGCCACGTTCTACGCCGGGGCGCACCTGGGCTGGGGCTTCCACGAGGACGGCTGTCGGTCCGGCTTCCTGGCCGCGGAACGCCTGGCCTCGATGGCCGCAGACACGCCCGCGAACGAGGAGCGTGCCGCATGAGGTCCCACCTCCTGCACGGCAAGGTCATCCACCGCCGTGCCCGTCCCGCCTACGCACTGGAGCACGACGTCTTCTACTTCGCGCTCGACCTCGACGAGTTGGACACGGTCGACCGCGACATCCGGCTGGTGAGTCGCAACCGACGCAATATCCTCTCGTTCCGCGACCGGGATCACTGGCCGGAGCCGGCCGATGACATCCGGGCCACCGTCCTGGACCACCTTCGGACCCAGGGCGAGGATCCCGACGGCTGGCGGATCACGCTGGTGACCAGCCTCCGGGTGCTGGGGTACGTGTTCAATCCCGCGAGCTTCTACCTGTGTCGCGATGCGGAAGGGGTCTTGCGTATCGTGATCGTGGAGGTTCATAACACGCACCTGGAGCGCCACCGGTACACGCTCAGGCCGCGCTCCGAGGGGCCCAGATTCGTGGCCTCCATGGACAAGGACTTCTACGTCTCTCCGTTCATCGACATGGAGGGCCGCTACACGGTGCACGTGCAGGACGAGTCGAGCCGACTGCGCATCGCCATCAACGAGCGGCAGGGCGATCTGCCCGTTCTCGCCACGAGCCTCCTCCTGGATCGTCGGCGGATGACGAACCGGTCCGTGCTCCGGACGCTCCTCCGCCACCCGCTGATCACGCACCGAACGATCGGCCTGATCCACCTGCATGCCTTCCGGTTGTGGCGGCGAGGCGTGCCGTTCCAGCGCCACGGCCTCGCCGTGGCGGCGGCCGAAACCCGGAAGGCCACCGCCGCCACCCGTACGGCCGTGGCCGCCGACACGCCGGCCGTCGCCCCGGCCGGACACGGGCGGCTCGCCTCGTGAGCGCCGGAACGCGCGCCCGGCCGCGCCAGGGACTGGCGTCACGCCCCCTGACGTCGATCGCCGAGCGCATCGTCCTTGGGGCGGCCCGTCGCATCCGCTTCGGCCAGTTGACGATCGTCATGCCGGACGGCCGGCGCCACGTGCTCGGGGAGGCCGCCTCCGCCCGACGTGCAGAGATCCATGTCCACGACACCGACGCCGCGGCCCGCATGCTCCTGCACGGCGAGACCGGGGCGGGGGAGGCGTACATGGATGGACAGTGGTCGTCCCCGGACCTCGTGGCGCTCATCGAGCTCGCCGCGCTGAATCGCTCGGCGCTCGCGCTCAACACCGGCTGGTGGCGCCATGTGTTCGGCCTGCCGCGTCGCTTCGCGCACCTGGCCCGACGCAACACGGCGTCCCAGGCGCGGAAGAACATCGCCGCCCACTACGACCTGGGCAACGACTTCTACCAGCTCTTCCTTGATGACTCGATGACCTACTCGTCGGCGGTCTTCGAGACGCCTGACCAGTCGCTCGCGGACGCCCAACGAGCCAAGTACCGACGCATCGCGGAGGGTGCCGGCCTCACCGCCGGGATGCACGTCCTGGAGATCGGCTCCGGGTGGGGCGGGTTCGCCCTGTACGCCGCCGGCGAGCTGGGCTGCCGCGTGACCTCGATCACGATCTCGCAGGCTCAGCACGACCTCGCCACAGAGCGCGTTCGCGAGGCGGGTCTTGAGCACGTGGTGGACATCCAGCTCCGCGACTACCGCGAGGTGGAGGGCCAGTTCGACGCGGTCGTCAGCATCGAGATGCTGGAGGCGGTGGGTGCCGAGTTCCACGAGGTGTACTTCGCGGCCGTGGATCGCGCCCTGCGTCCCGGCGGCCGGTTCAGCCTCCAGGTGATCACGTTCCCGGATGTCGCCTACGAGGCGCAGCGCCGGGGCGCCAACTGGATCCAGACCTACATCTTCCCCGGAGGCCTGTGTCCTTCTCTCGCCGTCATCGAGCGATCGCTCCACGCGGCGCGCCTGCTCGTCCGGGAGGCGCGCGACATCGGGCCCCACTACGCCACTACGCTGCGCCACTGGCGGACCCGCTTCATGGCCGACCTTGATGCCGTTCGCGCGCAGGGTTTCGACGAGCGGTTCATCAGGATGTGGGAGTACTACCTCGCGTTGTGCGAGGCGGGATTCGCGGTGGGACTCACGCAGAACCACCAGATCGTGCTGGAGAAGGCCCGCGGCCTGGACTCCTAGCCCGCACTGATGAACGGCCGGATCGCCTCGGCGGCCCGCGCCACGTCAGAGGCGTCGTTCCAGACGTGCAGCGAGAACCGGATGTTCTCGCCGCGGACGGCCGCCTTCACGCGCGCCTCGGCCAGTGCGGCCCGTGCCCCCGGCGCATCCGCGACCGGGACGCACACGAGCGACGATCCCGTCGGTTCCCGGCCGACCGCGATCGCGAGGTCGGACGCGAGGGCGAGGGCATCGCCCAGCTTGCCGTCACGCGACCAGCGCGCCATGAGCGCCATCGACTGGCGGGTCGCGACCCACGGTAGCCAGGCCAGCGACACGTCGAACCGCGACGCGTCGCCCGCGAGGGACAGCGGACCGCCGAAGTAGGTGGACCACGGATCGGCGGTGGAGCGCCAGCCCGCGTGGATGGGCGGCAAGTGCGGCACGTGATCGGCGCGGACGTACAGGAACGCCGTACCGCGGGCTCCCAGCAGGTGTTTGTACGCGTGGCAGATGAGGTAGTCGATGTCAGCGATGTGCGCCGCGACGGGGACGAACGGCGTCCCGTGTGTCGAGTCCACGAGCACTCGGGCCCCCACCTCCCGAGCCCGGCGGCAGATCCCGGCCAGGTCCGCGACCCGACCCGTCTGCATCTGCACGAGGCTGAACGCGACGAGCGTGGTTCCGGGCTGGATCGCCTCCACGAATGCGTCGAACGCCACCTGCCGGACGGTCGTGCCACGGCGCTCCTGTGCCACGAGGATCGGGAAGAGGTCGGAGGTGAACTCGTCATCCGCCACGACGACGACATCGTCCGGCCCGAGGTTCGCGGCGACCAGTCCGACCGCGGTGGAGACGGCCGGGACCAGGGCGATGTCCCCGGCCTTGGCGCCGATCAGCGCCGCGAAGTCGGCCCGGGTGGATTCGGCCGGGCGATCCCAGTCGTCCACCCAGTCCGCCGTGCCCGCCTGCCACGCGCGCAGGGCGCCATCCATCGCCTCCACCGCCGGGCGAGGCGGCAGGCCGTAGGTCGCGGCATCCAGGTAGGCGAGCCCGGGCGCCGGATGGAACAGCGCGCGGATGACGGGGTCAGCCATCGTGCCAGTATGAGGGCGGGGTGATCGGGTATCCACGCGGGACCATCCTGTCCTGTCGAACCGCCAGAACGCGGAGACAGCACGTGGCGCACGAGACACGGCCCGGATCGCCGGCCGGGGCAGACGCGGCGGCCGGGGAGCGCTACATGCTGCTCGCCGACATCTCCGGCTACACGAGGTTCATGGCCGGAGTGGAGGAGGCGCACGGGGTCGACTTCAGCGCCGGCATCCCGGCGGCCTACGACGTGCTCGGCGGCCTTGTCGGCGGCGTCATCGAGAGCCTGGAGCCCGACCTTGCCATCGTGAAGCTAGAGGGTGACGCCATCTTCGCGGCGGCTCCGGCGGCGAGTCTCGACGGCCAGGGGGACCGGCTGCTCGGGACGATCACCGCCATGTACGGGACGTTCGTCGAGGGTCGGACGCGAGCCGTCCCGTCGACTGACCACATCTGCACGGCGTGTCCCGCCGTCGCGCATCTCGACCTCAAGGTCGTGCTCCATCGGGGACACGCCGTGCGCCAGACGGTCGGATCCGGCAGTGACCTGCTCGGTCCGGCCGTGACGGTCGCGCATCGACTGCTCAAGAACACGATCCGAGATCGGATCGGCGCCCGGCCCTACCTGTTCCTGACGGACGGCGCCGCGTCAGCGCTCGGCGTGCCGGAGGTCGGGCTGGCGCACCACGAGGAGTACCCGGACGCCGGTCGGATCGATGGCCGCATCGTGGATCTCGGGGACGCGTAGGCGGCGAGGGTCGTCGCGCCGAGGGGAACGTTGGTAGCGACGTCATCGTTAGGATCGATGACGGTAGCGCACCGGAAATCCAGGGACCCCCTTGGCAAGTGCCCTTGATGCGCTTGCGCAAGGCCCCTTGACCTCCGATACGGCCGGCCGTACCCTGAGTCGGTCGGAAATCCTCGCCAGCAGGAGCATCCCCCTGTGGATATCGGATCGCTGTCGGCCGGCTTCTTGATCGGCCTTCGGGAGGGCGTCGAAGCAGCCCTCATCGTCAGCATCATCGCCGCCTTTCTCGTCAAGATCGGCGGGAGCCGGTACCTCCCTCGGGTATGGCTCGGCAGCACCGCCGCGGTCGCCGTCAGTCTCGGCGCAGGAATGGTCCTCTGGGTGACCATCGGCGGGCTCGAACAGCCCTACGAGCAGATCTTCGAGGGTGGCGCGATGCTCACGGCAGCTGCGGTGGTGACCTGGATGCTGTTCTGGATGCGCCGCCAGGCAGCCGGGATCAGCGGCCAGCTTCGAGCCCAGGTGTCCGCCGCCCTGGACCAAGGTGGTACCTGGGCTCTCGCCGTTCTCGCCTTCACCGCCGTCATCCGCGAGGGGATCGAGACTTCACTGTTCCTCGTGGGCCAGCTCGCATCGGCCGACCTCACGGCGCCGGCTGTCCTGCTTGGCGCCGCTGGCGGCTTGCTGGTCGCCGTCCTCCTTGGCGTCGGCTTCTACCAGGGATCACGGCGGCTCGATCTTGCCCGCTTCTTCCGCTGGACCGGTATCGCCCTCGTGTTCATCGCGGCGGGGTTGCTGAGCCATGCCATCCACGAGTTCGTGGAGGTCGGAGTCGTCGCGGTCGGCACCGCCCAGGCGTTCGACATCAGCGCGCTTCTGCCGCACGAGGGGAGCAGTACCGCCGCGATCGTCGGCAGCCTCCTGCGCGCGGTCTTCGGATACACGTCCACCCCGGAGGTCGTCACCTTGGCCATCTGGGCGGCCTACATCATCGCGGTGCTCGCCCTGTACCTTCGACCGATGGGGCCGAGGTCAGGCGGGCGCGCGGAGGCGAGGGCGCCGGCAGCCTGACCCTCCCGATGTTGTCCCAAACCGGTCCCAGACGGTCGTCGGGAGGCGCGGGCCTGTCGCCTCTCGGCTCGAGTGACGAGCCGCCTCGTCAGCTACCGCAGGGCAGGAGGCCTTCTGGCTCCTTGGTCCGCAGCACGTGGAGGACAGCGTTGTCGATCCGCCGTCGGAACCACTCGCTCGCGCGCGCGTGGGCGGCGATCGCCTCGGCCATCTCAGTCGCGACATTCACGGGGTTGACGACGATCATGTCGCCGCCGTTGGCGACGAAGCGGACCGCCCGCGTGCCGACGGGAATCGCCGACACGGCCTCGGTTCTCGTCCGCGGCCCCTTCCGGAACGACGTCGGCAACCGGCGCGAAGTCGAGGTTCACACCCGCGGCCAGTAGCTGGCGTCCCCACCGAGCGGCGCGGGTGCGGAGCGTCTCCGCCGGCCACGATCCCTGCACGAGCGCGGACGGGATCGTGTCGAACCCGGGCCCGGCCAGCGCCTGGATCCGCCCGCCCTCCTGGTTCGCAGCGATCAGGAACCCGATCCCGCCTGTCGCAGCGCTCGACGCCTGCGACTGGACGGCGTCGGCGACCGCCCGGACCGAATCGACCCCGGCCGAGGTGCTCCTGGTGAACCACCACGACCCGAGACGAAAGCGGCTGATCCTCGGTGCAGGCGATCACCTTCGGCATCGTCTTGTTCACGCTGATCGTCCAGGGCGGGACCATCGATCGGGTCGTTCGCAGGGCCCTCGGGTCCGACGCGGACCAGGTGGGTGCCGAGCGCCCGCAGGAGACGGAGGCCGCCAGGCAATGACCGAGCTGATCCGCGCCGAGGTGCCCACCAAGTACTACGGCCGTCGCCGCGGGCTCGCCGGGCTCGACCTCGACGTCCGCCAGGGCGAGGTGTACTTCGCGCTGCCGTCGGCGGCAACGCCACCACGGCCGCGCTTGCCTCGGCCGAGGAAGATCAACTTCAGGCGCGCGATGACGAGGACGACCGCAAGCGCGCGGCTTCGAGCTCAGCGCCGAGCGGGTCCGGCGGCGGGAGCGGGTGCAGTGCGCAGTCCTGGCTCAGCCGCCGATCAGGAAGATCAGCCCGGCCACGACGAGCACTCCTTCGATGACGATCACGAACACCCGCTCCGGCAGGCGGTCGACGATCCGTTTGCCGGTGAACGATCCCGCGATCATGATCGGGCCGAGCGCTAGACCGGCCACGATCGCCGGTCCGCCCAGCAGCGACGCATTCCCATATGCGACGAGTTTGGTGACGTGCATCACGACCGTGGCGAGTGCCTCCGTACCGATGTACGCGCCCTTGACCATGCCGTAGGCAAGGAAAAACGGGGCCATCAGCGGCCCGACGCTGCCGAGGAGCGCGGACAGGAAGCTGGAGACGGCGCCGAGGATGGCGAACGACCGCAACGGGATGTGGGGTGGTGGGCCCGGGTGCAGATGACGCCACGCCACGACGAACAGCAGAAACGCACCGAGGACCCGGGTAAGGGCCGATAGCGGCGCTGTGGCGAACAGCGCCCCGCCGAGCAGCGCCGCTGGAATGCCGCCGAGCGCGAACCAGCGAACCACACTCAGGTCGAGCTCGGTGCGGTTGAACCAGACCCGGGAACCATTGCCGATCAGCTGTGCCACGGTCAGGATCGGGATCGCGTCGCGAACGCCGAACACCGCCACCAGCACGGGGAGTAGGACCGCGGCACCCCCGAACCCGGTGACGGCGGCGAGGGTGCTGGCGACCAGCGCGGCACCGGCGAGCAGGATCAACTCGGGTGCGTTCAAGCCGACAACATCTGGGTGCTGAAACCTCGTGGGTAAGGGCCCCTGCGGACCGTGCGAGCTTATGGACTCCGAGCCTACGTCTACTCCCGATCACCGCCGACCATCTTGTGTCCGAGCGACGCATCAAGCTGCGCGACCTTCTCAAGCAGGGCATTGATCGCGACATCCTGGGCCGCCAGGTGAGCCTGGATCTGGCCCACCTCATGAAACGTCGCGTCGGCGTCCTGGAAGGTCATCAGTGCCCGCTTGTCGGAGGCTCGCCCAAGGACGTTCTGGCCGACCATGATCACCGACAGCATCACGAGCTGGATGAACGTCTGGCTGACCCACTGCACGAAGGGCAGCAGCCCACCACCGATGGCGTCAGGCAGGACGACCAGGGCGAGGATCGCGAACGCGTAGGCGCACCACATCGTGCCGACGGCCGCGGTCAGCCCGAGCGCGATCCGCCCATTGATGCCGACATGTTCCTCGGCGGTGGTCGGCGATTTGGTCATCGCTCGCTCGGCGATACGCGAGTGTGGGCGATGGACGAAGCTGATACTCACACTAGGCTCCCTCTTGGGTCGGGCGGCGGGCCCCATCCCCGCCGGCAGTACAGTCGGCTGTCATGGATCCCAGCTCGCCGCCCGTTCCGTCTACGGTAGCCCCGGTCGGCGATCACGCTGGGCGGTCAGCAACCGGCGGCCTGACGACCGGGCAAGCGGCTGAGCGCCTGCGCATCGACGGGCCCAACGTGATCGGCGGCAGCGGCCGACGGACGCGCCTGTCGATCCTCGTCGCGCAGGTTGCCAGCCCGCGGGTGCTGATCCTGGTGCGGCGAGACTTGTCCGAGCCGGTAGCCGATTGTGTCGCGCGTCTGCCGGAATAGTCTTCATCCTCTTGACGAGTCCGGCCCCCTTGCCCCTGGCACGGCTTGCCGCCGGGCCGCGCCGGCGGCAGCATCGGCGCAGCAGGCGGCACCTGGATGTCGAGGTTGAGGCCGTGGCTCGCCGCGAGCGCAGCGAGGCCCGTGTAGTCGCGATCGGCCACGATCGCCTGGAGGCCAGGCAACGACGGGTGCTTGGGGTCCAGTTGCTCCTTGAGGAAGGTGCGAGCCGACTGGACATCGTGCGGCTTGGCCGACTCGACCGACACCGCGAGCGGAAGCCCGAGGATTTCGATGAGGATCGTGCGCGCCGAGTGGCGACCGTCAAGCAAAATGCTGCGGGTCCTTCCGTCTCCCGCTGGACCTGACGATCCAGGGGTGACGATCGTCGCGTGTCAAGGGGTGAAAGTCGGGGTCGGAACAGGAATTCGACAGTCTGCCGACCGGGAGACGGAAGAAGTGGAGCGGGAGACGGGATTCGAACCCGCGACATTCTGCTTGGGAAGTAGCGGCCAGCGAGCGCTGTGGCTGGAGCGTGAGATGTGAGCGTGAATCTGTCCAGTTAGCGTGTCGCTCGTTCCCAAACGCCGTCAGCCAAGGACCGTACGTGATGGGTTCATCCGGCCCCATCCGGCGGACGCTACTTCAGCCAGTGGTCGCAGTCGCTGTCTGGGCCGACGTACTCGGGCTTCTTCCGTTCATCCGTCCCGGCGCGATCCACCAGTCCTTGGGCGATGACCAATCGCTCCACGAGCCAGGCGTCGGTCCACTCGTCCTCGGAGGCGCCGTCGTCTAGAGCGTGGCCAAAACACACCCTCACGTGCCGGTCCTGGATCGAGAGTCCAACGACTGCGCGACGCTGGTCTTGAGCTCGGAGTCGCCGGACTGCCCCGAGCAACCCGGTTCGCGCGGCCTTGTAGACATCCTTGGCTAACTCGTTGCACAGCGTCCCGACAAAGGCGGCACCACCGACGGCAGCCGCGGTGGACAGGATCATGGCAACCTCGGGGCCGCCGGACGCGGGGCCGCTCCAGGCTGAGCGATCCGCCCGGACGCGGAACACGGCTGCCTCGTTGAACGCGTCCAAGATTGGCGCCACGTCCGCGAAGGTCAGGTCCTCCGCGAAGACGAGTTCAATTCCGGTCTCCTGATCAAACCCTGAACCATCCACGATTGGCAGGATAGCGAATATGGATTGGGCCAACTCGAGCGGCGGACGCTTTTCCTTCGTGGGCCGGATCCGGGACCGCTCAGGGCCTGTCCAGTAGTCCCGGCGCGTATCGTCCGCGATTTGTCGACGGGAGCCTTTAGGTCCGGTCGTGGTTTGTTCATGTACCAAGCTTGGCTGTTATACCGCTGTGGTATAGTTGGTCGCAATGGTACAGAACAGAGATGGCGACAGGCTGGAACGCGCGCTCCTGGACACCCTTCGTGCGAGGCTGCCTGCGGGTTGGCGGATGGAGTTGCGCCCAGAGGAGACCGTCGGCGGCCTCCGACCCGATGCCTACCTGGACCTGACGTCTCCCACCGGGGAACGCATCGGCGCCTGTGTCGAATTCAAGGCAAGAGCCGAGCCAGCGGAGGTCGTTCGGATCGTCCCCTGGCTTGAGCGGTGCGGATCTGCGGTCCTCGTCGCGCCCCAGCTGGGGCCCCGGACGCGGGAGATCCTGAATGAGGCAGGGATCAGTTGGCTGGAGCCTGACGGAGACTGCCGGATCGCGCTGGGTAGCTTGTTCATCGAGCGTCTGACCGGGGTCCCGCCCCGGCGCAACGCAGGTTCCCCCGATACGCGGTACGTCGCCGATCTGTTCTCGGGCGGGCCGCTGCGCGTCGTGCGGTGGCTGCTCATCGCACCCCAGCGCTCCTGGACGCTCGCGGACATGGCTGATCGGACGGGTCTCACACTCGGTTTCGTGAGCCGGGTCTTCAAGACGTTGGCGCGGGACGCATACATGGACCGGGCCCGTGGCGACAACCGAGTGCGCGATCGGGATGCGCTGCTCGACGCCTGGGCATCGGCCCCCCGTCCGAAAGACGCCGTCTCGGAGCGCGTCGCGACCGTACCCGGCACCGAGACGTTGTTCCGGATGATTCGGGACGTCTCGACCGAACGCCCGTACGCCATCACGGCGGAGGCCGCCGCCGACAGGATCGCGCCGTTCGCACGGTACAGCCGCATCGAGATGTACGTGGACGACGTCGCCGGCTGGGACCGAGTTCTGGGGGTCACCGCGGTTCCCCGAGGTGGCAACCTCGTCCTGCTCCAGCCGTCCGACATTGGCGTGTTCGATGGCGCCTTCGAGCGCGAGGGACTGCAGTTGGCGAGCCGCCCGCAGCTCTACGTCGACCTCGTGCGCCGCGGCGGTGCGGCCGCCGATGCCGCGGCCTTCATGCGCGAGCGAGGCCAGCTTTGGCCGCGATAGACCCCCGCGACGATCCCGCCTCGGTCCTCGCCGCCCATCGCGTGATGCTCGAACTGTGGACGATCCTGGCCGGCTTCGCTGATGCCATGACCATCGTGGGCGGGAGCGCGCCGCCGTTGCTGACCGGCGATCGACCCGAGGATCCCTACATCGGCACGCTGGACGTCGACCTCGTGGTTGATCCAGTCGCCGTCCCGGACGAGGTCTACCGCACGATCCCAGAGCTCCTTCGCGAGCGTGGCTACGTCCAGCTGGACCAGCCGTTCCGGTGGCTCCGATCCGTCACGGTTGAGGGCCGCTCGATCGAGGTGGAAGTCGACCTCCTGGCGCCGAACACCCCGCGATGGGGCACAGGGCACCGCCACGAACGGATCGGTGGCGAGCCACTCGCGCGCCGCACCGAAGGCGCCGAGCTCGTCCGAACCGGCAACGTCGAGCGCGAGATCTCCGGCGTACTGCCGGACGGACGACGCCACCGGGTCGCCGTCAGGGTTGCCGCGCCGTCGGCGCTCGTGATCCTGAAGGCGCTCACGATGGGCCAGCGCGACAAGCCCAAGGACGCATACGACATCGACTACGTGCTGCGCCATATCGGCATCGAGGAGGTCGCGGCCGGGATCCAGGCGTTCGGGGCGGTGGAGCCCGTCACGAAGGCGCTCGCCGATCTGGCCGAGAGGTGCAGTTCGATCGATGCGATCGGGCCGGCTAGCGTCGCGCTGTACCGGCGCGTCGCGCTCGGGACTGATGAGGCTGACCAGCTCCAGGCACTCGCCTACGCGCGCGTTGGACAACTTCTGGAGCGCGTGCGGGCCGAGGGCTCGTACAACGACCGTACGATTCGCGAATGACGAGCGGGCGCGGGTCGGGAGGGCGTGTTCGGGGGCGCGTCCGCGGCGGCCGGCGTTGGGTACCAGGAGGCTGTCACGGCATCGATGCGGCGCTGGGCGCCCGAGTGGAGAGCAGCGATGGCACGGACTCTCGCCGGACCGCATGCTCCACGGCTCGGCGCCGAACAGCCGCTTGCTCACGTCCTCGAGGTCGGTCAATGCGACCGGAACCGGCCGGCAGGATTCGCCGTTCACGGCGAATCCCAATCGTACCTGCTCGACTGTGTCTTCCTCGCTGATCTGACAGGCATCTTCCCGCATACCAACTTCAGCCTGTCATCCGACTGTCGTCCTCATCGACGCGCTCATCGGCGACATACGTGTCAGCAGGGTGACGATGGACACGACACGGATTCGCGCTCTGTCGCCGACCCCTGCGAAAGCCGACTCGC
Source organism: Chloroflexota bacterium (assembly GCA_040882345.1). Classification (GTDB taxonomy): domain Bacteria; phylum Chloroflexota; class Limnocylindria; order Limnocylindrales; family CSP1-4; genus SPCO01. The sequence goes on along the minus strand of JBBEBL010000226.1, from coordinate 270 downwards.
TTCGCTCCACTCCGGCCGGCGCCATCTGGCAGGCGCTGTCCGAGCGCGACAAGCATCTCCTGCTCTGGCTGCTGTCTGCGGACAACTGCCTTCATCGGCAATGCATCGGTGCTGATAGTGGAGGCGCTTCCGGCTCGATCGCGCGCGTCCGCCAAGACCGCGCCTGCGACGGCCGCACTTATCCACAGACCCCGGACGATCCCCCGCCCAGTCGGCTAAAGGTCGCCCTTGCGATTGATTTGAGTTGACATAGCGTGAGCCCAGGGTCGA
>JBBEBL010000225.1:0-2119 GCA_040882345.1 Chloroflexota bacterium | reverse complement strand
GGCGAGGCCTAGGCGATGTTTCCGTCAGGCCGGACGTCGCCGACCCGAACTGAGGCGAGCTCGGACTGCCGGAGCCCGGACAACGGGTCAGACCCGTTCGCTCAGCCCGATCGGGATACGCTTCCCCGGCGTCGCGTCCGTCCCGGTGGCCGCGGGCTCGTGGGCATCGGTGCCGCCGAGGAGATCCTGCACGCGTGCCGCGGCGTCGCGCCCCTGGGTGATGCAATCGGGCAGTCCGACGCCCAAGTATGACGCGCCCGCGAGGACGAGGTTCGGCGACCCGGCGAGCGCGTCGAATGCGGCGGCCACCCGCTCGAGATGGCCGACCGTGTAGTGCGGCATCGTCGCGTGGCGCGCGACGCGAGTCAGGACTGGCGCCCCACGCACTCCCATCGTCGCCTCGAGATCCCGCCGGACGGCGGCCGCGACGTCGTCGTCCGGACCGGCGAGGAGCCGCTCACCGGTCGACTCGATGAACGCGCGGAGGAGGACCATCCCGTCGGGTGCCCGGCCGGCCCACTTGCTCGAGCTCCACGTGCACGCCCGGATCGAGAGCGCCTCCTGGCCGCCGACGAGGAACCCGTGGCCGACAGGCGGCGCGGCGTCCGGGAACTGGGCGGCTCGGTAGCCGAGCGAGACGACGCCGGTCGAGCCGTGGGGGATCGTGCGGAGGTGACGCGCTGCTTCGGGTGCGACCGGGTCGAGGAGACCGGCGGCGCTCTGCGCCGGCGACGTCAGCACGACCGCCTCAGCCTGGAGGCGCTCACCGCCGACGAGCCGCACCGTGAAGCCCGGGTCCTGGCACTCGAGGCCGGCGACCTGCGTCCTCGTTCGGACCATGACGGACGGCAAGGCCTCGAGCGCTTCTCCGAGCGCGTCCGTCAACTGGCTCATCCCGCCGGCGAGGCTGACGAACGGCGACCCGCCGCCCTCGCCGCTCAGCTTCCTCGCACGGCCCTGGGCCAGGCTCGCGAGCAGCAGCGAGCGATGGTCGCGCTCGGCCTCGCGCAGCTGGGGGACCACGGCGTCGAGGCTCAGCTCGTCGATCGGGACGCCGTACACGCCGCCGATGAGCGGGCCGGCCAGCCGCTCAACCAGGGCGCCCCCGAGCCGCCGGCGCAGGAACGGCCCGACCGCGATGTCGCCGTCTCCCCGGGCCCGGGGCAGGACGAGATCGAAGCCCATGCGGGCCTTCTCGAGAGGCGAGAAGAGGCGGGTCGTGACCAGCGGGCGCAGCCGCGTCGGGAGGACGAGGCTCATCCCGTCCGGCAGCCCCACGAACCGGCCGCCCGTCCGGACGTCGACCACTCGTGGGTCGGTCGGCCCGATGATCGCTTCTCCGAGGCCGAGCTCGCGACACAGTTCGAGCGCGGCTGGCCGGTAGGCGATGAACGAATCCGGGCCAGACTCGACGAGGAACCCGTCGACGCGCTCCGTCCGGACCTTGCCGCCGAGCCGATCGGTCGCCTCGACGAGCGCCGTCGAAATGCCGGCCCGACCGAGCGTGTACGCCGCGGTCAGGCCGGTGATCCCCCCACCGACGACCACGACTCTCATGGTCGACGCGTCCGGCTCACGACTCCGTGCTGCCGACGATGGGCGGGACGAACGGACAGAGCGGATCCGAGTCGAGGAAGTCGCCTGTCCACGCATACGCTCGGGCCCGCGAACCGCCGCACAGGCGGGCGTACTCGCAGCGACCGCAGCGGCCCTTGTACGTCGTCACGTCGCGGAGGCTCGTGAAGACCGGATGGGTCCGGTAGAGGTCGACCAGGTCGTCGGTCCGGACATTCCCGGTCCGAACAGGGAGGAACCCGGACGGGTGCACGGACCCGTCGTAGGCGATGAACATGATCCCGTTGCCGTCCCGGACGCCGAAACCGCGGCCCACCGACGTCGCGGCCATCGCCGCCTCGTCCAGGCCCTCGGAGGCCATCCGCTTGATCGCCACCCGGCGATAGTGGGTCGCCTCGGTCGTCTTGATCTGGAACGGCGCGGTCTTCGACAGGTCGTAGAGCCAGTGGTTGAGCCGCTCGGAGTCGACCGGCCCGATCTCCCGAAGGGCGCTGCCTCGCCCCATCGAGATGAGGAAGAAGAGGCTCCAGCGCATGATCCCGAG
>JBBEBL010000224.1:0-2141 GCA_040882345.1 Chloroflexota bacterium | reverse complement strand
CCCGCTCGGGGGGTGGGGCAGGTACCACCGCCGCCGGGGAGCGGGCCACCTTGTGGCCAGCGGGCAAAGGGGGCTGAATAGCTGACGTGGGGGAAACGAACGGGGCGATCACGGTCTTCCTCGCGGACGACAACGTGATCGTCCGGGAGGGCGTGAAGGCGATCCTGAGCCTCGAACCCGACCTCGAGATCGTGGGCACTGCGGGCGACTACGACGAGCTGATTGCGGGCGCTGAAGCGGCCAACCCGCAGGTGCTGGTCACCGACATCCGCATGCCGCCCAACTTTCAAAGCGAGGGCATCGACGCGGCCAAGGAGCTGCGCAAGCGCCACCCCGGCACCGGCGTGGTCGTCCTGTCCCAGTACGACGACCCGGAGTACGCGGTGTCGCTTCTGGCCGACGGTGCCGCGGGATACGCCTACCTGTTGAAGGACCGCATCGCCGAAGGCGACCAGCTCGCGCGTGCCGTGCGTGAGGTGGCGACGGGTGGCTCGGTGCTCGACCCCAAGATCGTGGAAGCGCTTGTGCAGCCGGTCACGGGCGCGGGCGGGCTCACCGCGGATGAGGAAGTGTTGCTCCAGCAGGTTGCGCAAGGTCGGCCGATCAAGGCGATCGCGGTGGGGCAGGGGACGACACCGGCGTCGGTCGCCGACGCGGTCGAGCAGCTCTTCCTCAAGCTGTCGGAGGGCGCGACCGCGGGGATGACCGGCTCACTCCGCCGGCTGCGCATGCTCCACGATGCGATCGTCGATCGCGAAGAGCAGGGCGAGACGTTGAGTCGACTCCTACCGACGGGCATCGCGGAGAAGCTCCGACGCGACGGCGGTGTCATCGGCGAGACCGAAGAGCTCGTGGTCACGGTGCTCATGTCGGACATTCGGGGGTACTCCGGCATCGCGGAGGTCACCGACCCGAGTCACTTGGCGCGCCAGCTCAACGAGCACCGCGCCGAGATGAACCATGCCATCCTCGAAGAGGGCGGCACGGTGATGCAGTTCATCGGCGACGCCGTGATGGCGTGCTTCGGCGCACCGATGCCGCAGGATGACCACGCCGAGCATGCGGTCGCCACTGCGCGCGCCATGCACGCGCGTCAAGCCGTCGTGAACGAGCGGTGGGAGAGCGAAGGACTTGCGTGCTTCGGCCTCGGGATCGGGATCTCCACTGGCAACGTTGCCGCGGCGATCCTGGGCTCCGAAGAGCGCATCGAGTACACGCTCGTCGGCGACACCGTGAACCTCTCGCAACGACTGCAAGACGAAGCGCGCCCGGCCGGTCGAATCGTGCTCAGCGGCGCGACGTTCGACGCGATCAGTCAAACCGACGACTGCGCGCCCTTTGGCCCACTGCATGTGAAGGGCCGCACCCAAGAGGTGCGGGCCTATGTGATCGAACCGACAACACCGACAGGAGAATCCTGATGGCAGATGGCAACGTTCTGGAAGCTCGAGGTCTGCGCAAGACCTTCGAATCGGAAGGCGCGCCAGTGCGCGCGCTCCGAGGCGTCGATTTCACGATGCGGGCCGGCGAGTTCGTGGCGGTCATGGGGCCGTCGGGTTGCGGCAAGTCCACGTTGCTGAACCTGGTCGCGGGTCTCGACACACCGACCGACGGTGAGATCTCGCTGGCTGGTGAGTCGCTGGTGGGCAAGAGCGAGGACGAGCTCGCGATCATGCGGCGTCGTCACATCGGGATCGTGTTCCAGTTCTTCAACCTGCTCGAGGGCATGAGCGTGCTGGAGAACGTGACGCTTCCTGCCGTGATCGCTGGCGCGCCGCGCAAGCGCGCCGAGACGCGCGCACGCGACCTGCTTGACCTGCTCGGCTTGGCCGAAAAGGCCAAGGACGCGCCGGGGGTTCTCTCTGGTGGTCAGCGGCAACGCCTCGCGATCGCACGTGCGCTCGCGAACGAGCCCACGATGCTCCTCGCCGACGAGCCAACGGGTGCTCTCGACTCCGAGGGCGGCCACGAGGTCCTCGAGCTGTTCCGGCGTCTGCACGCTGGTGGGCAGACCATCCTCATGGTCACGCACGACGACGCCGTCGCCGCCGCGGGCGATCGGATCACGCGCATGCGTGACGGCCGCGTCGTCACCGAGGCCGAGGAAGCGGCATTCGCGGCGAGTACGCCGAGCACGTAGC
>JBBEBL010000223.1:0-13690 GCA_040882345.1 Chloroflexota bacterium | reverse complement strand
CGATCGGCGGCTCGCGATCGGCGGCTCGCGATCGGCGGCCGCTCCAGATAAGTGCCGGATAAGTGGTCGTCACCATCATTCGGCCATGGATGATCGACGCGTCGGGCGTGCCCTGCGACAGATCCGCATCCACCTCGGCTGGCGACAGGCGGACACGGCCGCACGGGCCGGCGTCAGTCAGCGGACGGTGTCGGAGATCGAACTCGGACGCCTGGAGCACGTCGGCCTGGACAAGGTCCGTCGGGTGGCGGAGGTCCTGGATGTCCGTATCTCGATCGACGCGTGGTGGCGCTCGGGCCGCATCGACCACCTCCTCGACCGCGTCCACGCGATCCTGGTCGAGCGGACCGTGCGCCGGTTACAGGCCGAGGGCTGGATCGTCCGCGTCGAGTACACGTTCAACGACTACGGCGAGCGCGGATCCGTGGACATCATCGCCTGGCACTCGCTGGAGCGTGTGCTCCTGTTCGTGGAGATCAAGTCCCGGGTGGACGACGTCCAGGAACTGCACAGCACGTTCGATCGCAAGGTCCGCATCGTCCCTCGCCTGCTCAAGAAGGAGGAGGGTTGGGAGCCTCGTGAGATCGGTCGCGTGCTCGTCCTTGCCGCCACGAAGGCGAACCGTGACGTCGTGGAGCGCCACACAGCCACCTTCGACTCGATGTGGCCGGAACGAACGGCCGCCGTCCTCCACTGGATCCGCCACCCTGGGTCGGGGAGCGGCCGCGAGTCGGTCGCCGGTACGGGGACGCGAGGCGGGTTCGGCGGGATCCTGTTCGACCGAGTCCCGAGCGGGACGGGGGTCGGTGGGCGCGCACGGCGACCCGGCGCCAGTGGCGGAGGCTGAGTGGTGACCCTGATCCGGACCGTCGCCGCGCGGGCGCTGGACCTGGCGTTCCCGGGTCGCTGCGTCGGGTGCGACCGCGAGGGTGAGCCGCTGTGCCAGGCGTGCGCGCCGGCGCTCGACGCCCGTCTGCGCGCCCCGCCCGGCGTCCCGATAGGGCTTCCGGGCGACGTCCCGGAGCCGCTCCTCCAGCTGGAATGGTGCGCGTCGTTCCGGGGCACGGTGCGAGCGGCACTCCACGCGATCAAGTACGGCGGCGAGCAGCGCATCGCGGAGCCGCTGGGGGCCGCGGTGGCGCGACGGTGGGCTCGAGCGGGCGTCGGCGGCGAGATCGTCGTGCACGTCCCGGTCCACCCGGACCGTCGCCGGGATCGCGGGTACGACCAGGCAGAGCTCATCGCCAGGGTCGCGGCGCGCCACCTGCGACTCCCGCATGCCGGCGCCCTCGTCCGGCAGCGGGCGACCGTCGCGCAATTCGACCTAGACCGTCGGCACCGGGCCGCCAACGTCGCGGGTGCGTTCGGGATGCGCGGCGGCCGCCTCGTGGCGGGGAACGGGACCGGAGGCGCGGCCCGAGACGCGATCGTCGTCCGCGGTCGGTGGGTCCTGCTGGTGGATGACGTGGTCACGACCGGCGCGACGCTGGCGGCGTGTGCGACCACGCTGGAGGCAGCCGGCGCGATGGGCGTGTCGGCCGTCACGGTTGCGCGCGAACGTTGATGACCCTGGGATCCGCAAGGCATCCAGGGGCCCCCGGCCTATACTTGAGGTCAAGTCGCGCGGGCCCAGGAGGTGACGCATGAGGACCATCGTCAAGGGCAAGAACATCGAGGTCCCGGACCGGGTCCGCGAGTACGCCGAGCGCAAGCTCGGGCGCCTGGAACGACTCCTCGACGAACGCACCGACGCGACCGTGGAGTTCTCCAACGAGATGCACCGGAGTGCGTCGGATGCCCACATCGCCGAAGTGACCGTCCTCATAGACGGGCACGTCATGCGCAGCCACGCCGTGGGCATCAGCTACCAGGCCGCGCTGGACACGGTCATCGACAAGGTGGAACGGCAGGCCGTGGACCACAAGTCGAAGCCGCGCGTGCGCTCCCGGCCGGACGAGGAGAAGCACCTGCTCACCAAGCTGGCGGACGGCACCGCGGAACCCGGCCGCGAGCGGCGCATCGTCAAGACGAAGCGCTTCGCCATCGAGCCGATGTTCGAGGAGGATGCGATGGCGGCGATGGAAGAGCTCGGGCACGAGTTCTTCGTGTTCGTCAACGCCGAGACGGAGCGGATCGCGATCCTCTACAAGCGCGATGACGGCGACTTTGGCTTGATCGAACCCATGGTCGGCGGCGACTACACGAAGGGGCGCTCGAAGGGCAACGGCCGCCGCCGCTGATCGGCCGCCACGCCGTTGCCCCGCGTCCCATGGGGCGACCCTACCGTCGAACGAGCGCCGGGGCGGGCCCCGTCCTCCGATGATCCTCCCGCGGGGTGGGACGACCGTCGAAGGAAGGCCTCATCCGGGCAGCTCCGTCGACGATAGGGCCCTGGGGCGGGACAGGATCGACAGGATCGGAAGGCGCGCGAGGGGCGCACATACGCCGATCCGTGACGTCCGGCACCGATGTGGGTCGTGATCCCGTTCAGTCGCGCCCGCGCCGGTACTGGCCGGCCTCCCTTGTCACGAGGCCGGCATCCACCATGCCGCGCCGGATCGTCGCCACGTCCGGATGGAACAGCGCAAGGCGCATGTTCACCTCGGCCTCCGGGTACGCCCGATCCTCCACGAAGACGGCGTCACGCAGGTGTCGATAGATCACCTGGCGGCGCCGCTCACGGGCGGGAATACCGGTCAGGCGCCCCTCCCGGATGAACGAGCGCAGGACCCTGGCGACGAACACGGGATCCTCGTCCATGGGCCGCATCGTACGATGCCATGGATGCTTCCCGACGGACGACGCCTCGGCGCGCACCTGCCCCTGGCCGGCGGCATGGTGAAGGCCGTCGAACGCGCCCACGATATCGGCGCCGGCGCGCTCCAGATCTGGACGGACAACCCGACTGCGTGGCGTCGTCGTCGAGAGCCGCCGCACGAACTCGCGGCCTTTCGCGAGCGGCTCGAGCTTCACGACATCGGCCCGGTCGCGATCCATGCCGCGTACCTCGTCAACCTCGCGGGGCCGGAGCCGGACTACTTCACCCGGTCCGTGGAGGTCCTGGCGCACGAGTTGCGTGGCGCCCCGACGTTCCGTGCCCGGTTCGTCAACGTCCACATCGGCAGCCACCGCGATACGACCGTCCAGGCCGGCATCCAGCGAGTAGCCGACGGCGTCGCCCTGGCGCTGGCGGAGGTGGACGACGGCCCGGACCGTGCCGTCCTCGCGTTGGAGAACTCGGCCGGCAGCGGGTGGGCTGTCGGCACGGATGCAGGCGAGCTCGGCGACATCGCGGACGCGATCGACCGCAGGGGCATCGACCGCCGCCGCGTGGGGTTCTGCCTGGACACGGCCCACGCCTGGGGTGCCGGCATGGACGTGGGTGATCCGGCGGTGATCGACGCCTTCCTGGACGAGTTCGACCGGCGCATCGGCCTCGACCGATTGGTGATGATCCATCTCAACGACTCGCGCTCCGAGCGGGGGTCGCGCCTGGACCGGCACGAGCACCTTGGGGCGGGGCGGATCGGGACGGCGGGCCTCGGCCACATCATCCGCCACCCGCGGCTGGCGCATGCGACCTACTACCTTGAGACGCCGGGCATGGACGATGGCTACGACGCGATCAACCTCCTGCGGGCGCGGGCGCTCTACGCGGGCGAGCCGTTGGAAGACCTGCCGCCGGAGGCGTTCGAGCTCAAGAGCGCACGTGCCAGGACGGCGCCGGCATGAGGTCAAGGTCCCTGGAACCGCTCGTCCTGCCCGCGCTGCTGGTGCTGGCCGCGCTGCTGCGCTTCCCCGACCTCGCGACACGGGGCACCTGGGACGGCGACCAGGGTCATGACATGCTCGTGCTGCGAGCGTTCGTGCGGGACGGGGTCGTGCCGCTGCTGGGCCCACCGACGTCCATCGGGGAGGTCCATCACGGCGCCTGGTACTACTACCTCCTCGCCCCGATCGCGGCGCTGACCGGCGGCGACTCCCCGCTCGCCGTGGTCACGGTCATCGCGGCTTCCGGTGTCGCGGCGGTGGGCGTCGTGTGGTGGCTGGCGCGCTCCATCGGTGGGCCGCTGGCCGGGGCCGTGGCCGGCTTCGTGTTCGCGATCTCCGTGGCGACCGTCGATGAGTCGATCTTCATCTGGAACCCGAACCTCATCGCCCTGTCGAGCTCGGTCGCGCTGGCGGGTGCGTGGCGGGCGGGCGGGTGGCGCCGCATCCCGTGGCGCCCGGACTGGGGCACCGACCCGCGCCCCGAGCCTACGGGCTGGGCCGACGGGTCGCCGCGCTGGTGGCTGGTGGCCGCCGCCGGGACCGCCGTCACGATGCAGTGCCACGTCCTGGGGGTGACGCTACTCCCCGTCATCGCCGTCCCGTTCGTGCTGGATGCACGCCGTCGGTCGATGGGGCGCGTGCCGCTTGGGATCGCCGCGATCTTCGCCGCTGCCTACGCCCCGCTGCTGGTCAACGAACTGACGACCGGCTTCTCTGAGACGCGCGCCGCCATCGACTACCTGGGGAGCGATCGGACGTCGGACGCGGCAGCCATCCCGGTCCGCTTCGGTATCGTGGGCCTGCGGGTCGTCAGCTGGCCGCTCATCGGCCTGATCACGGACGGGCTCGCGGCCGGGGTCGTGGCCACGGGCGTCGTCGTGGCGATCGTCGTGGGGCTGTGGCGGCACACGTCGAGGACCGCGGTGCGCTGGCTGGGGCTGGGTCTGCTGTGGTCCAGCGTGTTCCTGACGCTCGCGGCACCCAGCCTCGCGACGGCGATCCCGGGCCTCCCCAACGACCATTACCACGCCTTCGCCGACCCGATGGTGGCCGTGCTGGTGGGGCTCGGGTTCGCGGCAGCGATCCGGGGGCGAGTGGTGGCCAGCGCCGCGGCTGCTGCGGGACTCGTCGCCCTCGTCGGGTGGAGCGCGACACACATGCCGCCGCCCGTCCATCCGGACGGTGGCTACCCGGCGGGCGCTGCGGCCGGTTCGCGGGTGCTCGCCGCCCTGGCCGGTGCGGGTGTGGGCCTGGACGATGTCGTGGTGCTCCGCTCCCTGCCCGACTTCAAGTCGACCGAATCCATGGCGTACCCGCTGGTCCGGGCGGGCCAGACCGTCGTGGCCGAGACACCGCGGGGCATGGCACCCGGCAGCGCGACGGGGAGTGCCTCGGGAGATGCCCGGGCCCTCGTGCTCCTGTGCGACGACCTGTTCCGCGACGCGATCGGCGAGACGTGCGGCGGGCCGGCGGAGGACCGTGCGGTCGCGGGCTATGGGGTGTGGGGTGCGCTGCTGCAACGGTTCGAGGCACATCCCGGACGCTGGGTCTCCGTCTACGCGGCCGCCCCCGCGACCTGAAGCCTCCCCTGGCCGCGCGGCCGTCCCGCGGCGGTCACCCTCAGTGGCCGTTCCACGACGAACGTGCGTGTCAGCACGCCGATCCGCGCAGAAGTCGGGGCGTCGCGTGCACGTTCATCCTGGGGTGCCCACCGTGAGTGTCGTCGGTGGGCCGGTGGGGCCCGCGGCGGGGCGGCGCCCGAGCCCCCGCCACAGTTGCGTTTAGAGCCCACAGCTCTACCGAGTGCGGCACCCGGAGCCGATCCAGCGGATCGCGGGCCGATTCGGGCCCTCCCAGAGCTGTGGCCTCTACCAGGTGCTGAGCGGCTCGCGACGGAGGCGCCCGTAGCAGCCACAGCTCTACACGCAACGGATCCGGGAGGCGCCCCGAGATCGTCGACCATAGCCAGGAATCGCGAACGCCGGCGCCCCAAACGCCGGCGTTCGCTGTCCCCGAGACCCGGACGGTGGAGGGCTGTCCGGGTCGTGCCCTGGAAGATTCTCTAGTAGCGGCCGGACTCCCGGCCAGACCGGCTGACGGATCGCACGGTGCTCACCGAGGCCCTCGTCCCGGTGCCGACGCCGCTCCCGGCCGCGCTTCCGACCCCTGTGGCCATGCCCCCCGGGCGTCCCATGCCCATGGGTCGCGGCGGGCCGAGCGACGAGCCGACCTGTCGTTCCGGGGACCGATCAGGCACGGCAACCGTGCCGGTCCCGTCCGCGGCGAAGGTGCGACCGTAGCGGCGCATCCGAACGGCGAGGTAGTACTCCATGATCTGGCGCACCTGCGCCTCCGACAGCAGCTCATCGGCGCGCAGGGCGTACTCGACGCGTGCGGTGGGATTGGCCGGTCCGGACGCCACCAGCCCGAGGTACTGGGGGGTGTCGGCGTCGTCACGCAGCTCACGCAGCCCGCGGGCCAGCTTCGTGGCGGTCCCGAGGGACGGCATGCGGTCGCCGCGGATCAGCCGTGAGATGGTCGAGTGATCAACCCCCGACTGCTGGGCCAGCTGGCGCTGCGACATCTTCTTGGCCTTGAGCTGTGCCCTGAGCCATTCGTTGAACGCTCGCCCGTTCTGGGTGGTCATGCTGACTGGGCGCTCCTGCGGACGTACGGCCGATGCCGCGCTGGGCGTTGACTCGATGCCCCGATGATGCGCACCGCCGGGTCAACGCTGTATCACCCGTTCGTACCGGGTGGATCACCCCGACGGCGGGTCGGAGGCGTGCGGTCGAGGGTGCTGGAGGGCAGTCCGTGGCGGTCCCAGCGGCACGCCGAGCAAACGTCAGGCTGACGTGGACACCACCGCACGGTCCACCTGGTCCGGTTGCGGGATGCGGCCCATGCCGCCGGGCTTGGGCGACAGGGCGTACGCGATGGACCCGAAGACGATGATGGAGAACACGCTGATCACCCGGTCCAGCAACGCGATCGCGGTCGCCTCCGGCAACGGCACGCCGTACGCGACGGTCAACACGCCGACCACGCCCGCCTCCACGATGCCGAGGCCGGCCGGGCTGAGCGGCACCGCGGTCAGCAGCGACCCGATGAGGGCGACGAAGACGGCCCCCGACAACCCGAGCTGCACGTCCTGGAACCCGAACGCCTGGACGACCAGGAACAAGCGCACCGACTCGGTCAACCAGATGAGTCCGGTGACCACCGCCAGCAACGGCATCTGGCGGACGGTCATCGCTCCGAACACTCCCTGCTCGAAGCGGTCGTACAGCTCCATGACGACATGCGGCAGGAAGCGCAGCGCGGAGATGATCCGTCGTCCGAAGTTGCGCAGGGTGAACAGCCCGACCGCGAGGAGGGTGACGACCACCAGGCCGATCCCGAAGACGACCTGGATCGCGGGCGGCAACCCGTCGCGGAAGCTCCAGAAGCCGGCGGCGATGCCCAGCAACGCGATCGCGAACAGGTCGAAGACCCGCTCGATGAAGACCGTCCCGAACGTCCGGGACAGTGAGGCGGTGCTGTTGATCTTGAGCAGGTACGCCCGGTAGACGTCACCCAGCTTGGCCGGGACCACGCAGTTGACGAGCCACGACAGGAAGATGATCTCGGTCGAGTCCTTGATGGGGATGCGCAGCCCGGTCCCGCGCAGCAGGTACGCCCATCGACCGCCGCGCAGCGGGAACCCGAGATAGAAGACGCCGAAGGCGGCGAGGATCAGCAGCGGGTTGGCGGCCAGGATCAGGCCCGGGACACGCTGCAGCTGCTCCCCGTTGATGGCCACGAAGATGGCGATGATCGCGATGGGGACCGCGATGGAGATGATCGTGCGGGGCTGGCGCAGTCGCCCCCCCAGCGACATCTGTTCCGCGTCCGGCGCGCGCTCGCCGTCGTCATCCGCCTCCATCACGACCGACGGTACGGGTGCGGCGGGCGGGTCATCCACGGGCCGATGGTCCTGCCCCGTCATACCGACCTCCCCGGGCGGACGCGTCCGTTGCCACGCATCCGCTGGATACCCTTGGCGACCGGGGTCCACAGGCGGGCCGCGTACGTGGCCCGACCGGTGACGAGCTCCGCGCCGGGGAGTGCCGCCAGGAGCCCCTCCGGCGTGGACGGATCCCCATCCATCACCGTGTAGGCCACGCCGATCTCCAGCACGGTGTGCGCGTCCGATACCGCGACCCCCGGCCGGTCGTGCTCGCGCGCGAAGGTGGCGGCCTGGTCGTTGCCGCCGCCGACCAGCCTCGCGTTGTGGGTCTCCACCCAGTCCACGAGCGGGGCGAGGGCGTCCAGGGCGGCCGCCTTGGACAGGGAGCCGCGCCACCGGTCGAACGGATGTGGGATGCCCACCAGGGCTCCCTGCGACCGGGCCGCGGCGATGGTCTCCAGCGTGGGCATGCCCGGGGGGATGGCCCGTTCCAGAAAGGCGCAGATGAGGTCGCCGTCCGCGGTCCGGACCTCCTCGCCGACGATGACCGTGAGCCCCGCCGGTGCGGCGTCACGGGCGCGCAGCGCGCCATGGATCGTGTCGTGGTCCGTCACGATCAGGTGAGTAAGCCCGCGGGCTGCGGCGGCCCGCACGACGGCCGCCGGATCCGCCAGCGAATCGAACGACGCGCTCGTGTGACAGTGCAGGTCGATGAACGCGCGCGTGGCCGCGGCACCCATGCGCTGGGCTAGATGGTCTGGACGAGGGACTTCTTGAAGAAGTCGAAGTGCTCGAGGGCGATGCCCGTGCCCAGGGCGACGCAGTCGAGGGAGTTCTCCGCGACGTGGCACGGGACGCCGGTCACCTGGGTGAGGAGCTTGTCCACGTTCCGCAGGAGTGCGCCGCCGCCGGACATGACCATGCCCTTGTCGATGATGTCGGACGACAGTTCCGGCGGCGTCTGCTCCAGGACGGAGCGGACCGCGGCGACCAGCTGCTGGAGCGGCGCCTCGATAGCCTCCATCACCTCGCTCGAGGTGATCGGGATGGTCCGCGGCAGCCCGGCGATGAGGTCGCGGCCACGGACCTCCATGGTCAGCTCGCGCTCCAGCGGCAGGGCCGTCCCGATCTGGATCTTGACCTCTTCCGCGGTCCGCTCGCCGACCATCAGGTTGTACTTCTTGCGGATGTACGTGGCGATCGACTCGTCGAACTTGTTGCCGCCAACGCGCAGCGAGTGCGAGACGACGATCCCACCGAGGGCGATGACCGCGATCTCGCTCGTGCCGCCACCGATGTCGATGATCATGTTCCCGGACGGGCCGCTGATGGGCACGTTGGCCCCGATGGCCGCGGCCAGCGGCTCCTCGATGAGGTACGCCTCCTTGGCCCCGGCCTTGAGGGCCGCGTCGCGGACGGCGCGCTTCTCCACGGACGTGACACCGGCGGGGACGCTGATCATCACCTCCGGGCGCGTGAACCCGATGCGGCCCTTCGTCGCCTTGGCGATGAAGAAGCGGAGCATGGCCTCCGTGATGACGTAGTCGGCGATGACGCCGTCCTTCATGGGGCGGATGGCCGTGATGTTGCCCGGCGTGCGGCCGATCATCTCGCGGGCCTCCTCGCCCACGGCGACGATGCGATTGTCGTCGCTGACCGCCACGACGGACGGCTCCGTGATGACGATGCCCTTGCCCTTGACGTAGACGAGGACGTTGGCGGTGCCGAGGTCGATACCGATCTTCATGAGCTGGTCGTGTCGTTCCCTTCTGCCAGGCGCTGGATCCTGGCACCGAGTCCCAGGAACTTGCCCTCGATGTTCTCATAGCCACGGTGCACGTGGTGCGCGCCGTGGATGGTGGTCGTGCCGGTCGCCGCGAGCGCGGCGAGGATGAGCGAGGCTCCGGCCCGGAGGTCGCCGATCTCGACGTCCGCCCCGGTCAGGTGGGCCCGGCCGTGGATGACGGCGTGCCGGCTGTCCGGCAGGTCGATTCGAGCGCCCATGCGGCGCAGCTCGCCCATCCACTCCAGGCGGTCCTCGAAGATGGTCTCATGGACGCGCGAATCACCCTCCGACTGGGTCAGCAGCACGCTCGTGGGCGGCTGGAGGTCCGTGGCCAGGCCCGGATACGCGGCCGTCTCCACGTCCGTGGCCCGGAATCCGCCGGCGTCCAAAGCCGAGCCGTCCACCTCTATGGTGTCCGTCCCGCAGGAGATGCCGACGCCCGTCCGGCCGAGCACGTCCAGGAATGACCCGAGGTGGTCGCACGGGGCCCCGGTGAGGGAGATCCGGCCGCCGGTCACCGCACCCGCCACCACGAACGTCCCGGCCTCGATCCGGTCCGGGATGATGCGGTGCTCCGCTCCGCGGAGCCGCTTGCGGCCCTGGATCTCGATGGTGTCCGGGTAGGTGCGCTCCACCTCCGCGCCCATCTTCTGGAGGAACGCGATGAGGTCGTCCACCTCCGGCTCCTGAGCGGCGGGGCGGATGACCGTGTGGCCCTCCGCGAGTGTGGCGGCCAGCATGGCGTTCTCCGTGCCCATCACGGACACGAACGGGAAGCGGATCTCCGTGCCGCGCAGCCGGCCCGGCGCCTGGGCGTAGTAGTAGCCGTAGCGGTACTCGATCTCTGCGCCCATGGCGCGCATCGCGTCCACGTGCAGGTCAACGGGCCGACGGCCGATGCGGTCGCCTCCCGGGTTGCTGATGATGACCCGCCCGAAGCGGGCGAGGAGCGGGCCAAGGAGCATGAAGCTGGCGCGCATCTTGGCGGCGGCTTCCAGCGGTACGAACAGCCAGTCCACGTCGCCCGACGCGACCTCGTAGACATTGGGCTCCGGATGATCGACGACGACGCCCAGGTGGTGAAGCGTCTCCACCATGACGCGGACGTCCTCGATCTCCGGGACGTTGGTGAGGCGGCAGCGCTCGCCGGTCAGGATCGCGGCCGCGAACATCTTGAGCGCGGCGTTCTTGGCCCCGCTGATGGCCACCGTGCCGGACAGGGCGTGGCCACCGTCCACCCGGAAGACCTCCCGGGCCACGGGCTCCGGCGTGTATTCCCAATGGAACGGTCGCGCGTCCGCCATCAGACCGGACCTCTCATCAGCGGTGTCGCGGACCCTCGCGGTGTCGGCGTTCCGCCACGCGGATGCGCAGCAGTGCCTGCTGGAGCGCCGCACGCGCCATGGCCAGGTCGGCGGCCTCGTGATAGCCGGACTCGAGTGCCTTCTCGGCGTCGCGGCGAGCCTGCTGCGCGGTCTCCAGGTCGATCTCGCTGGCCATGTCGGCGGTCTCCGCCATGACCACGACCTTGTCCGGCCGGACCTGGAGGAACCCTCCCACGATGGCGAATGATTCCTCCTGGCCGCCCTTGCGGATGCGCAGCTCGCCGATGCCCAGCGTGGACACGAGCGGGGCGTGGTGCGGGAGGACGCCGAGTTCGCCTTCCGACCCGGGCAGCACGACCGAATCGACCGTGTCCGAGTAGGCCAGGCGCTCCGGCGTGACGATCTCCAGGAGGAGGCTCATGACGTCATCCCGCCAACTTGGCGGCGTTCTCGCGAACGTCGTCCACCGTGCCGGCGAGGAAGAAGGCCTGCTCCGGCAGGGTGTCCGTCTTGCCGTCCAGGATCTCCTTGAAGGAGGCGACCGTGTCCTTGATGGACACGTACTGGCCGCTGCGGCCGGTGAAGACCTCGGCGACGAAGAACGGCTGGCTCATGAATCGCTGCAGGCGGCGGGCCCGGGCGACCGTGGACTTGTCGTCCTCGGACAGCTCGTCGATACCCAGGATGGCGATGATGTCCTGGAGGTCGCGGTAGCGCTGCAGGACGCGCTTGGTCTCCTGAGCCACGTCGTAGTGCTCCGCGCCCACGACGTTGGGATCCAGCACTCGGGACGTGGAGGTCAGCGGATCCACTGCCGGGTAGATGCCGAGCTCCGCGATGGAGCGCTCCAGGCGGATGGTGGAGTCCAGGTGGGCGAAGGTCGTGGCCGGGGCCGGGTCCGTGTAGTCGTCCGCGGGCACGAACACGGCCTGCAGGCTGGTGATGGAGCCCTTCTTGGTGGACGTGATCCGCTCCTGGAGTCCGGCCATCTCCGTGGCGAGGTTGGGCTGGTAGCCCACCGCGGACGGCATGCGGCCGAGGAGCGCGGAGACCTCCGAGCCCGCCTGGGTGAAGCGGAAGATGTTGTCGATGAACAGGAGGACGTCGCGGCCCTCCTCGTCGCGGAAGTACTCGGCCATGGTCAGGCCGGTCAGCGCCACCCGCTGGCGGGCGCCGGGCGGCTCGTTCATCTGGCCGAACGCGAACGCGGTCTTGGCCAGGACGCCGGACTCGGTCATCTCGGCGATGAGGTCGTTGCCCTCACGGGAGCGCTCGCCCACGCCGGCGAACACGGAGTAGCCCGCGTGTTCCTGGGCCACGTTCCGGATCAGCTCCTGGATGATGACCGTCTTGCCGACGCCGGCCCCGCCGAAGATGCCGATCTTGCCGCCCTTCTTGAACGGGCAGATCAGGTCGATGACCTTGAGGCCGGTCTCGAAGACCTCGACCTCCGTGGACTGCTGGTCGAAGGCGGGCGCGTCGCGATGGATCGGCAGGGAGTGCTCGGCGTTGACCGGGCCCTTCTCGTCGATGGGACGGCCGAGCACGTCGAAGACGCGACCCAGGGTCGCCTCGCCGACCGGCACGGTGATGGGGGCGCCGGTGTCCAGGACGGGAACGCCGCGGGCGAGCCCGTCCGTCGTGGTCATCGCGACCGAGCGGACCCAATTGTTGCCAAGGTGCTGCTGGACCTCGCAGACGAGCGAGTCCTGGCCCTCGCGCTGGATCTCGACCGCGTTGAGGATGGCGGGCAACTGGCCGGCCGGGAACTCGATGTCCACGACGGGGCCGGTGATCTGGATGACCCGGCCGGTCGCGGTGGGGGTGGCGGTCGTCATGGTCTTGGTAGCCTCCTGCGTCCTGTGCGGAACGTCGGCGTCAGCGTGCTTCCTGAACCAGGCATCTAGCGTGCCTGGGCGCCGGACGCGATCTCGATCATCTCGCGGGTGATGTTGGACTGGCGGACCTTGTTGTACGAGAGAGTCAGGTCCTCGATGAGTTCCTCGGCGTTCTCCGTCGCGTTCTTCATCGCGACCATCCGGCTGGATTCCTCGCTGGCCTTGGCCTCAAGGACCGCCTGGAACAGCCGCGTGGCCACATAGCGCGGGAGGAGCTGCTCCAGGACGGCCGCGGGGCTGGGTTCGAAGATGAACTGGTTCCCGGGGATCCCGACCTCCGTGTCGCTGGTCGGCTGGATGGGCAGCAGCTGGAATCGCTCCGGTCGCTGGGTCAGGGTGGTCACGAAGCGGCTGTAGATGATGTCCACCCGGTCGTACGCGGACGCCAGGTAATCGTCCGTGATGAGGCGAGCGAGCGGGATGACGTCGGCGAATGAGGGGCGGTCCCCGAATCCGGCGAAGTGGGCCTCCATGGGCACGCCGGCGCGACGCATGGCGTCGCGCCCCTTGCGGCCGACGGTGACGACCGCGAGATCGCCCGGGTGATCCAGGATCTCGCGCGAGGCGAACCGGATGGTGTTCGAGTTGAGGGGGCCGGCCAGGCCGCGGTCCGTGGTGACGAGCACGATCAGGCGCTTGCCGCCGGTCCGCTCGGCCAACAGCGGATGGTCCTCCGCGCCGAGCACGGCGGCGAGGTCCGCGAGGACCTCGTCCAGCTTCTCGCTGTACGGGCGCGATGCGAGCGTCGCGTCCTGGGCGCGCTTGAGCTTGGACGCGGCCACGAACTGCATCGCCCGGGTGATCTGCTTGATGTTCTTGACGGCGCCGATGCGCCGCCGGATGTCGCGCTGACTAGCCATCGGACCCTCGCCCTCGTCGTGGTCCGAGCCCGCTGGTCCCGGGGCTGCTGGTCTCGGGGCCGCTGGTCCACGCGTCCGTGGTCCACGCGTCCGTGGTCCAC
>JBBEBL010000222.1:0-2175 GCA_040882345.1 Chloroflexota bacterium | reverse complement strand
AGCCCGTAGCCGGCCAGGTCCAGATAGGGCGACTCGCCAAAGGCGCGCTTGCGCGTGGCGATGCGCATGCACTTGTCGAAGACCCGGGCCAGCAGCAGGGCATCGCCATACTGCGCGGGCCGGATCCCGGAGGGGTAGAGCAGCTCCAGAAAATCCCCTACCCGCGAGGACGCGGAGCCGTAGGCGCGATTCTTGCGGGCGAGCAGGTCGCCGAGCTCCCGGCCGAGCTTACGAAGGTCGCGGGGCGTCATAGTGGCAGCACCAAGGAAGTCTTCCCTGAGTTCGCCGCAACCGTCTCTATGCACTCTCGGCTACAGGCCGTTTGGATTCCATCTTCGTCCGACCGCTGATACCACTGCCGAGGCTTAAAGAAGTCGTGGCCATTTGATTCTGCTGGCCCACGTTTTCCGCACCCGTCGCAAATGAATTCACAAGCCATCGCTGCCCCTCCTTCTTGCGCTGTACCGTGGGTACTCATTCCACTCCCGCCCGTCCAGTAGGCGGCCCGCGGCCTTCTTGCCGACGCGCTCCATCCAGGTCTCGTCGGGACATTCATACCAGTTGACCGCACGCCGAGCCTTGGCGATGAATCCTTCGGGCTTGTCAGTCGGCATCCATGCGCCCCACTGCTTAAAGAAGAATGGCACCTTGGCAGCGACGCACTGATCGCGGAGGTCGCGCACCCACTCCGGGTGCATGGGGCGCGCTCCAGGACCGCTCTCCCCGCCCACAATGACCCAATCGAGAGTGGAGGTGAAGCCGTTGTAGACGGTGTCGTCGGGCCGCACCTCGAGCGCGCTGTAGCCAGGATCACTGTCTCCTGGCCGGCCGTCGTTGATGTGCCCAAGGTCAATCGGCCCCAGCAAGGGTTCCAGGGAAACGCCACGGACCGCCGCGGGCGTCTGGAGCAGGAGCGGGATGCGCTCGTCGGCGGTCGGCTGGTCCTCGGCGGAGACGCACAGCTGCAGGTGGCGCATCGGCCAGCCCACGTTCAGGTCGTCGCCGAGGTTGCCGAACATGGCGTTGGCGATCCTGCAATCCGCCTCATCGTCGAAATACAGGTCATAGCCGCCGTCGCTCCGGGCCATCTCCATCAAGCGGTCCTGCGCCACCTTCGGATCCTCGCCCAGCGCCGCGAAGAAGCGCTGCTGGCGCGCGGCGCGCTTGGTGAGCGCCTGAAAGGTGTGCTGAGGCGCCATGGCCATGACGCCCAGCATCGCGGCGATCCAGCTGTCAGGAACAAAGTCCGCGAACCAGTCCGTCATGCTGCACACGAAGACCTGGCGGCCGCGGCGCCAGCGCAGCGGGGCAACCAGGACGTCCTCGTCCAGGAAGAGCTCCACCTGGTCGAGCTTGTCGGCGGCGTAGGCGATCCCCGTCCCCAGGCGTCCGGGGTTGTTGCCCTGCTTCACGTTCATGCGGTCGGCGTAGCAGTTGGCGCAGCCCGCGGAAACGCGCTGGCAATACCAGCCCATCTTGCCGTCCCGCCGGCGCCGGGCGCGGATGGGATTCCAGGTGGCCTCGGTCCACTCGATCTTCGAGTTGGCGCTCATTGCGTCCTTCCCTTTCCGGCGCGCCGGCGGCGTGCAGGCGTCTGCAGACGGCGGATGCGCCGCAACACCACGCCCACCGGGTCCAGGCAGACGATGGCGTGCGGCTCGTAGGTGATCGGGTCCACCGGCATGCGGCGGCCCTGCGGCGTCCACAGCCAAAGCACCTGGGACAGGCAGCGCAGCGACTCGCACTGGCCCTGGCCGGAGACGCCATAGCCGGCCGCGGCGAGCTCCTCGAGCGAGCGGTACGGCCAGCGGCGGTTGCGCAGGTCGCGAATCCCCACCAGGTGGCCGAGGGCGCGCTCCAGCGTACCGGCGAAGAGATCGCCGCGCGCGGCACCCGGGCGGGTAATCCAGTCGCGCAGGTAGAGCGGCAACGCCAGGACGCAGGAGCCGCAGAGCGCCTCGCCTTCTGTCTTGCTCGACCCGCAGCCCGGACAGATCGGCGCCCGCAGGACCAGCCCCAGGTCGCATACAGGGATTTGAACGGGCACGCTCACCGGGTTGATAAACCTTTCTTTCCGCGACCAGCCTGAGTAAAAGCCGCGCCTGGCGCGTTACTCGCAGACGGGGGCCGCCGGGAGGACCCGCGCCCGGCCCGGTCGAGGAAGCGCGACGCGAC
>JBBEBL010000221.1:0-2189 GCA_040882345.1 Chloroflexota bacterium | reverse complement strand
CGACGTCATCCTCGGGGGTCACGACGTCATCCTCGGGGGTCACGTCGGCCATGGGTGCGGGCTCGTCCACGACGGCGGTCGCCGTGACGGTCTCCTCTGGCGCCTGGGGTGTCACTGAGGTGGGAGCCTCGGTGTCAGGCGCGGTCCCGCCCTGCTGCTCTTCGGTCAACGGTCTGGTCACTCCTGGTGGTGGATTTGCTCCCGAGAATCACGAACGGCCTGAGCGGTGCTCAGGCCGTGCCAGAGGACGTGGGGTGGGGTCCGTGGTGATCGAACTCCGCGGTCCGCTCCTTCGTGCTCGCTGGGCCTGTTTCCGCTCTTAAGCTGTGCGCTCCCTCGTGGGGCCGGGAGAGTCTAGCACAGGGTCTCGCCCCGTCACAATCCGCTACGATCGGCCGCGCCGTGCCCGAATTCCCGGATCTGAGTGTCGTCACCGAGGCGCTGGACGCCGCGATCCGTGGCCGTGCCATCCGTCGAGCCGAGGCCCCCGGACCACTCGCCGTCCGCGGCACCCCAGCAGAGCTACAGGGCCTGATCGGCCAACGGGCCGTGTCGATCCGTCGGCGCGGCAAGTTCCTGCTGATCGAACTGGAACGCGACCGGGTCATCGTCAATCCGATGCTCACCGGTCGGTTCCAGCTGGCCACGGATCCGCTGGTCGCCGTGCCGGGCTCGACCGCGATGATCCTGGCGTTCGGTCCACGGGCGGCCGGACGACGGCGTCCCAGGTCCGCGGCGTGGACCCGAGGCGCATCGTGGCTGCCCGGCGATGAGGCATCGCCGGAGATCCGCTATCGCGACCCCACCCAGATGGGCAAGGTCTATCTCCTGCCGGCCGGGATGGATCGTCCCGTCCCGGGGCTTGGAGCGCACGAGATCGGCCCGGACGTGGACGATCCGGGGCTGACGCTGGAGGCCTGGCATGAACGGATCCGGCGCCACCCCGGCGAACTCAAGAACCTGCTGCGAAACCAGGCCTTCGTGGCCGGCATCGGCAACGCGTACTCGGACGAGATCCTTCACGCGGCCGGCCTCCTCCCGTTCCGCAGGCGGTCGACGCTCGCGGACGAGGAGGTGGATGCGCTGTACACCGCCATGCGGGCAACGATGGAGGACGCACTGGCGATCCTGCGGCGCCGGGTGCCGCCGACCTTCGAGACCCAGGTCCGTGACTTCCTCCGCGTCCACCTCAAAGGGGGCCAGCCGTGCCCACGCTGCGGGACGCGGATCACGGAGGTCAAAGCCGGAGGTTCCGTGACCTCGTACTGCCGAAGCTGTCAGCGATGACCGCGAGCACCGCGAGCACCAGCGCGTCGTCAGGGCAGCTTGAGCACCTGACCCACGCGCAGCTGCGATGGATCCGCGATGCCGTTGAGGTCCACCAGCACCTTGACCGTGGTACCGAACTCGGACGCGATGCCACTCAGGGTGTCGCCGCGCCGAACCTTGTAGGTGGTGGGGCGATCCGGCGGGGCCGTGGTCGCCGGGGCCGCACTCGGTGGGGGCGACGCTGCATCGGACGGACTCGGAGCGACGGTCGTGACGGGTGACCCTGAGGCTGTCGGGACCGCAGGCGTCGCGCTGATCGACGGGGACGCGGACGCGACGGCGCCTGTCGGCGTCTCGCCACCGCCGCTCGAGAATCGAGCGACGAGGATGGCCGCGAAGGCGATCGCCATGAGGAGTAGAAGGGCGCCCTGCCCGACGCTGCGCTCGACGCGGACGCTCGGGACAGCCGGCAACCGGCCGTGATCGAGAACGAGCGGTGCGGTCCGGACGAGCCGCCGGCCTGATCCTCGTTCGCCGCGTTCCGAATTTGGCTGGGCGGTCCCCGCGTCCGCCTCCATGTCGCCCGACGACGCCAGGAATGTCGCGCACGTCCGGTGCGCATCCGCCAGGCACAACCGGCGCTGCTTGTCCGCCGCGAGGATGGTCGGCGGCGCCACCGCCGTGCATCGATGCTCGCGGGATGGAGAGGAGGATCGCCAACCGCCGCCGGCCGCCAGGAGGTATGGGCACACGGAACCCGTGGCGGGCGCCTCGGGAGACGGCTGGGTGGACGGTGGGCGGATCGGCTCGGCCATGAAGGCCTCGAGGATAGCGGGTCCGACCGGTCTCCCGGGAAGGCCCGCAGAACGCAAAAATCCCGGCGACGACCTATTTTCCCGAAAGGCTGCCCTCTCAGTATC
>JBBEBL010000220.1:69503-70646 GCA_040882345.1 Chloroflexota bacterium | reverse complement strand
CGGTCGGCGTCGTCAGGTCGCATGGCCGCATGGTAGCCGGGCGGCGGCCAGCGCCGAGGCGCGCCTCAGGCGGCGGCCTCGCGGACGTCCACGAGGATCGCAACCTCGTCCGGCACCGCGCGGATGAGGCGTTGATCCGCGGTGACCAGCGGCAGATCCAACCGCGCCGCGACCTCCACCCAGTGCGCGTCGGCCCACGTCAGGCGATGTGCCTGGGCAAATCGAAGGACGGGCCGGTCCTCCGGCAACAGCGGGACGACGGTCGCGTCGAGGCCGTCGACCAGGCCGAGCCGGACGCGGACCTCCTCCCAGGCCAGTCTGCCGCGGTCGGCGGCGGAGACGATGGCGTGCCGGACCTCGAAGCGACCATGCGCGGCGACGAACGGCTCGACACCGTCGTCCGCCATCCGCTTCAGGAATCGGACGGCCACGTCGTGGTCGGCTTCGTCCTCCAGGACGGCAGCGACCAGGACGCTGCTATCGACCAGCACGCCGCGCACGGCCCCTCTCCTCGGTCAGTCGGTCCTCGGAGTCCTCACCGTCCAGCGCTCGCGGGTGATCGCGATAGGTTCGGATGTAGTCCACCGCGGTCAAACCGTCCGGGTCAGGCTTCGCCGTGCCCACCAGCGTACCCATGGCATGGATGGCCGCACGCCGTCGCGCGAGCCGGGCTCGCCGATGACGCTCGACGAGCTCCGGCGTGTACGGCCACGGTCCGACCTGCCATTCACCGTCGGGGATGAACGTTGGGCTGGCGCCATAGGCTGCGGCGGCTTCGCTGACTCGCGCGTGCGTCGGCGCCGTGGCTGGAGCCGTGTCGGCGTCCAGCACGACGTAGACCCGGCGGCCTTCCCTTTGGATCCGTAGGTCTCCGGCGCGGATCTGGCGCCAGACGGTCCGCTCACTGCGGCCCAGGTAGGCGGCTGCCTCCGGAACACTGAGTGCCATCGTCGCTGTCATGTCAGTGACATCGTGTCAGGGCCGCCGGTCGTGGTCAAGTCCCGGGGTGGGGTTCCCATGGGGCGGCCCTTACGTCGATCGGTCGGTGGGTTCGGGGTCTTCCTTCGACGGACGTCCCATCCCGGGGTACCGAGCGTCGAAGGAGGCGTGGGTCTCGGCGGTTCGTTCGACGATAGGGCCGCG
>JBBEBL010000220.1:65235-69403 GCA_040882345.1 Chloroflexota bacterium | reverse complement strand
GGGACGCCGGGGGCGGGACGCCAGCGCCGCCGGAATCGTCCCGAGTCAGCTGCCGTCGGCGCGGTGTGCGAGGTATTCGAGGAGGTCGAGCTTCGTGACCACGCCGGCCGGGCGATCGCCGCGGACGGCGACCAGCGCGGAAGCCGTGTCGGACAGGAGCGCAAACGCCTCATCGAGCGTCGCGGAAGTCGCGACCATCGGCAGCGGGCCGTCCATGATCTCGCCGACGGTGCGCTCCACGACACTTGGGTCGCGGTAGGCGCGGTCCAGCAGGCCCTTCTCGCTGATGGAGCCCACGAGGCCCACGATGTCGTCCCCGTCGGCGGCTTCCGAGACGGGCAGCTGGCTGATCCCGAAGCGCTGCAGCAGCTCGATGACGTCGCCGACCCGATCGGTCGTGCGGGCGATGACGACATCCGGGATGTCCGGGCCGTGATGGCGACCCGCGATCAGGGCCTCGATGCGGGTGGCTGCCCCGGTCGTGGCGAGGAGCCCGTTGGCGCGCATCCACTCGTCGTTGTAGAGCTTGGACAGGTAGTTCCGACCACCGTCGGGGAGCAGCACGACGACGACGGCCTCGTGCCCGCCGTCCGTGGCCACGAGATCGCGGACGACCTCGCGGGCGGCGACCATCGCGGTCCCGCACGAGCCGCCGGACAGGATGCCTTCCTCGCGGGTGAGCCGCCGAGCCATGGCGAAGGCGTCGCGATCGCTCACTCGGACCCAGCGGTCGATGACCGACGGGTCGTAGGTACCCGGGAAGAAGTCCTCCCCCACCCCCTCGGTCAGGTACGGGCGGGCCGTGTCACCGCTGAGGACCGACCCTTCCGGGTCCGCGCCGATGACCTGGATGGCCGGGTTCTTCGCCTTGAGCACGCGGGCCGTGCCGGAGATCGTGCCGCCGGTCCCCACGCTCGCCACGAAGTGGGTGATCCGGCCATCCGTCTGCTCCCACAGCTCCGGTCCGGTCGTGCGCTCGTGAGCGGTCGGGTTCTCCATGTTCCAGTACTGGTCCGGCTTGAACGCGCCCGGGATGTCGCGAGCGAGTCGGGCGGCGACCGAGTAGTAGGAGTTCGGGTCGTCGGGCTCGACGTTGGTCGGGCACAGGACGACCTCGGCGCCGTATGCGCGCAGGAGCGACTGCTTCTCCGTCGATTGCTTGTCCGCCATGACGAAGATGCAGCGGTAACCCTTGAGCGCGGCCGCGATCGCCAGGCCGTGGCCGGTGTTGCCGGACGTCGGCTCGATGATGGTTCCGCCGGGCTTGAGGAGGCCGGCCTGCTCCGCGGCTTCGATCATCGGGAGGCCGATGCGGTCCTTGACGGATCCGCCCGGGTTGAGCATCTCCATCTTGGCGAGGATGAGCGGCTGACGAGCGGCCGGGCCAAGGTCGCGCAAGACCCGACTGATCCGGCACAGCGGCGTGTTCCCGACGAGGTCCAGGACGGTCTCGGCGTAGTGCATCGGGAGGGAGTATAGGGTGGCGGTGGGTGTGGGCCGGTGGGACGTCGGCCTGTTCCCCGCCAGTCCTTCACCACTGGTGAGCGGTGGAGGCGCTGGGGCCCCGACCCTGGTTTGGACCCGGTGCCGGTTTACCTGCGGTGAACGCCGACACGGCGAAGCCGGAGGATCGGGGCGCGTGCGCCGCCGCCGACCCCTGATCCCGCCGTCTTGTTCATCGTGGACGAACTCGAGGGGCGGAACGGGCACGCGGAACCCGTGGCGCCACCCGCCACCGACGATTCGGCGTGCCAACGTTCGGTGCGGGTGAAGTCGGGGGGCCGCGGACTGCGCCCGCGCGCCCCCGGCTACTCAGTCCCGGTCCAACCGCCCCGGTCGAAGCAGCAGCCACGTGAGGCGCCGGCGCAGCCGCCGCGGGTGGTCGGGCGGGTCCACCGTGCCCGGGTGCAGCTTCTCCACGACCGGCGCCAGGATCTCGGCCAGTCGCGCGGTCATCACCTTGGCCAGATCCAGCTCCGCGCGCGACCCGGGCTCCGGAAGCGGTGCGCCGTCCACCAGACCCGCCAGATCCCGCACCGAGGTGGCCGGCAGGATCCGCGAGGACATGCGGCGCCCCAGGTACAGCTCCTCCGTTCCGGCAACGGCAAGGGGCACGATCGGGGCGTCCGTGCGCAGCGCGATGATCGCCCAGCCCGTCCGGAATAGCCCCACACGGCCGGCGGGCCCGCTGACCGTTCCCTCCGGCATCTGGACGAAGACTCCGCCGTTGCCGAGCACGGCCCGGGCCGACGCCACGTGCTGGTCCAGGCCCACCCCGCCGCGCCACACCGGGAGCAGCCCGCCGATGGCCCGGATGAGCACTTCGCGCCAACGGGCGGTGAACGTGGATGGGCCGCTCCCCAGGAACCAGGCACGGGGCTCCGGAGGCAGTGCGTGCTGGACGACGAACGGGTCCATCCAGCCGCGGTGGGCGGCCGCGACGAGCAGGTACCCACCGCCGGCCGGCAAGTGTTCACGCCCTGAGGTCGAGATCCGGAATCGGAACAGCCCGAAGCACACGGCTCGCGCCAGCAGCCGCACGACGTGGTACTGCCACGGGCCGCGCGATTCGGGCGTTCGACCCAGCCACGCGAGGCCCTCCACGGCCCCGCCCCGCTGCCGGGCGAGCGCTTCCGGCGAGATCCGCGACGGTGGCGGGCGGCGCGGGCGTGTCGGCGCTGGCGCCTCGGTCACGCGGGGCGATCGGCGGTCGGTGGCTCGTCGTCGTCGACCGGCGGCCCGATCCCGAGATCTGCCGGGGACCGATCCTTGATGCTGCCACCGGACAGATCGCCCGCGTGATGCCACGGCTCGTCGATCCGCTCACCGAACGCCTCGCCGCCGTCGGCCTCCGTCCCGTCCGCGTCATCCACCCAGCTGAGCGCGCCCCACGTCGCGACCGCCGGGAGAGCCGCCGGCTCGTACCACGACTGGTCCTTCCGG
The DNA here is from genome assembly GCA_040882345.1 of Chloroflexota bacterium. GTDB lineage: Bacteria > Chloroflexota > Limnocylindria > Limnocylindrales > CSP1-4 > SPCO01. Next base: position 66,460 of record JBBEBL010000220.1, on the reverse strand, counting down.
TGGCGGACCCACAACCCGATGACGCCCGCCGCGATGAACGCGATCGACATGATCTGCGCGACCGGGATGCCGAAGAACAGCCAGTTGTCCGTGCGGAGCGTCTCCAGCAGGAAGCGCGTGGTGCCGTACCACACGAAGAACACGAGCAGCAGGTCGCCCGGCACGAGTCGGTCGCGCAGCTTGAACCCAAGCCAGACCAGGAAGGCCGCGCCTGCCAACCCGGACAACGACTCGTACAGGAACAGGGGATGGAAGCGGGTGGTCTCGGGCAGGACGGCGCACGCGTACTCCTGCAGCCGGTGGGCGCAGTCGATCGGGATCCCCCACGGCTGGGTGGTGGGAGGTCCGTACAGCTCCTGGTTGAAGTAGTTGCCCCACCGACCCACGGCCTGCATGAGGAACAAGGTCGGCGCGACGATGTCCGCCCAGCGAGGGAACGAGACGCCGCGACGCCGCGCATACCACCAGGCGGCTACCACCCCGGTGATGATCCCCCCGTACACGCCCAGGCCGGAGTACGGCGGCAGGACGATCCGCAGTGGATCGTTCGCGTAGAGCGACCACTGGTCGATGACGTGATACGCCCGACCGCCGACGAGCGCCGCGATGGCCACGATGATGATCCCGTTGCTGGCCACGTCCGGGTCCTCCCCGGCGAGCCGCGCGAGCCGGACGAGGACGAGGTAGACGACGGCAAGGCCGATGGCATAGGCCAGGCCGTACCAGCCGATGGAGACGGGGCCGAGCGCGAAGGCGATCGGATCGGGCGGGACGTCGAACATCCGCGGAGTGTATCCCCGGCGGCCCGGCCAGTCCCCGCTCCCTATACTTCGCGGCGGTGAACGCGGAATTCAACTGGTGGCTGCTGATCGTCGGGCTCGTCGTGGGGGCGGGACTCGTCTGGTTCGTGGTCCTCGAATCGCGGCGACGCGAGGTGGACGTGGATGCCGACGAGCGACGACGGGAGGCGGCGTGGCTGTCGGCCGTGCTGGCCGACGAGGGGTTCGACGTCCCACCAGAGGCGGCCGAGCGCGCACTCGACCTCCATGCGCGCTATCTCGAGGCACCGCCGCCGGACGGTCCGGGCGCCCCAGACGGGCCGGACTGAGCCGCCGGCCACCGCTCGGGCGGGCAGCCCCCGGGAATTCCCATGGGGTGGCCCTATCGTCGAATGATCAGCCGGAGCCGGCCCTTCCTCCGACGAGCGTCCCCTGGGGCGGGACAG
>JBBEBL010000220.1:63081-65135 GCA_040882345.1 Chloroflexota bacterium | reverse complement strand
ACGACCCAGGTCAGAGCTCACCCACCAACAAGGGTTCGTCGCCCGGCTCGCCCCCGACCGGCGCCAGCGACATCCCGAACGTCGTGCCGCGCGGCAGCCCGGCGATCATCGACACCTCGCCGACCCAGTACGCGAGATCGTCGGCGAAATACATGCGACCGACCGGCTGCCGGGCGCCATCCACCATCACCCAGCAGCGGAACTCCGATCCGGCGGGCGGGCGCTCGACCCCCGTCGCGACCACGACGATCGCGCCGGAGACGGGCGAGTAGAGCACCGACCCCTGCGCCCCGGAACCGTCCGTGGCCGCCAGCGAAGCGGTCCGGCGATCCGGATCCGCCGAGATCGCCAGCGTCGCCGAGGTCACGGCCTCCAGGCCGGCGATCGTCCGTTCCTGCGCGGCCAGTCGGTCGTCGAAGCGGCCGCCGACGATGAGCGTGCTCGCTACGACGGACACGACCACGGCGGCCGCGATCCCGGCGATCCACATGAGCCGCCGCGGTCGCGGGAGGGGCGCGCTCGACGATACGACGACCGGCTGCGATGGCCCGGATGGCGCGGCCGCCGGCCCGCGGGGCAGCCCGCGCTCCCGGACGAGGGACAGCGTTCGGGTTCGAAGGTCCGCCGGTGGAGTCGTGCGCCCCACCTCGCGCAGGCCGGGCGCCGCCCGTCGCAACCGCTCCATCTCCCCCGCGCACGCGTCACAGCCGGCGAGGTGGCCGGCGATCGCGGCGGCCCGCGCCGTGTCACCGGCCATCAGCCGGTCCAGCCCGCCAGGTTCCACGGCCGCGATCTCGAGCGCCTCGAGCGTCTCCAGGTGGTCCATGGCGTCAGTCTCGCCCCGCCCGGACGACGACATCGCGCGGCTCCTCGTCGCCAGCGAGCTGGCCCAGGGCCGCACGCAGGTGCGCGAGCGCGCGACGTGTCCGGGTCTTGACCGTCCCGAGCGGCCAGCCGAGGCGCTCGGCGATCTCCGCCTGCGTGAGGTCCTCCCCGTAGGCCATGACGATGACCGTGCGCTCGACATCCGGCATCGCGGCGAGGGCATCACGGATCGCGGCACGCGACTCGCGGAGGTCGGCGGCCATCTCCGGCGACGGTGCGGGGCGCGCCGCGGCGACCAGGTCGCCCGTAGCGAAGGCCCGTTCCAGCGCTTCGCCGTCGGCCTCGTCCCGGCCGGACGCCCGATCGCCGGTCAAGGACGACATCGGGACGAGCGTCGGCCGCCGGCCGGCGGCCCGCAGCCGGTCAACGGTCCGGTTGCGCGCGATGGTATGGAGCCAGGCCGCAAGCGACCCGCGCGTCGCATCGAACTGCTCCGCGTGGTCCCAGAGCGCCAGGAAGGTTTCCTGCACGACGTCCTCTGCAAGCCCCCGATCCGTGGTCAACCGGAGCACCGCCGCGTACACCGCATCGGCGTGCCGGTCATAGAGGGCGGCGATGGCATCGTGCGACCCCGCGACCACCTCACGGATGAGAGACGCGTCATCGGGGTCCAACGTGCTCGCCCCCGTCATCGGATACGTCGCCCGGGCCATGGCCGGTTTCCGGCACTCACCAGGACCCGGCCCGGCGATGAACGAGGGCGGCCAGGGTCCCGGCCGGCGCATGTGCCTCCAGGCAGGTGACCCCGTGGTGCCCGACGACGGCGTCGTGGGTCGTCCCGGCGGGCAACTCAAGGCGATCCCCGGTGTCGAGGTCAACGGACGCGACCGCCTCCGGGAGGCCGAACCGGATGGAGCCCGCCGCGACGACGATGACCTTGTCGTAGGCGTGGGCGTGCGCACCGTACCGATCGCCCGGTCCGTTGGACCAGGCTCCAGGGTCAAGGCCCTCGCTCGCCAGGCGAACCCGGAGGGCCGTCGCATCCGCCACCTGAGTCAGCCGGCCATCGTGACGCCGATGACGGACCCGATCAGGTACGTCACGGTGGCAGCCGCCAGGCCGATGCCCAGCTGACGGAAGCCGGAGAACAGGAGGCTTCGGCCGGTCAGCAGGCTCACGGCAGCGCCCACGCCGAACAGCGCGACCAGGCTCATCCCGAGGCTCAGCGC
>JBBEBL010000220.1:21772-62981 GCA_040882345.1 Chloroflexota bacterium | reverse complement strand
TCACGGCAGCGCCCACGCCGAACAGCGCGACCAGGCTCATCCCGAGGCTCAGCGCCGTGAGCACCGGCCCGCCACCGAACAGGAACGGGATCACCGGGATCACCGCCCCGATACAGAAGGCGACGAACGATCCGCCCGCCGCGCCCCACGGCGACCCGAGCTCGTCCGGGTCCAGGCCCAGCTCCTCGCGGACCATCAGGTCGAGCGCTGCCTCCGGATCCGCGAAGATCCGGTGGGCGATCGTCGTGGCCTCGTCGTGGGTGAAGCCCTTGGCCCGATAGGCGGCCGCGAGCTCGGCCTCCTCCTCTTCCGGCATGGCCTGCATCTCGGCACGCTCCAGGGCGATCTGGCGCTCGAACAGTTCGCGCTGGCTCTGCATGCTGATGTACTCGCCGGCAGCCATGCTGAATGCCCCGGCGAGCAGGCCGGCGATGCCCGCGAGCAGGATGAAGCTCGGGTTGGCGGACGCGGCTCCGGCGACCCCCATGACCAGAGACAGATTGCTGACCAGGCCGTCGCTGACGCCGAAGATGATCGCGCGGAGCGTCCCGGATCGACCGCCGCTGCGGTGCCAGCGCTCGCCCTCCGCGATGTCCGACGCCGAGGTCGCGCGGCGCGCGTCGGCGACGCCATCCCGGTCCGGGTCGCGCGCGATCGCCGGGACCGCGGCCGGAGCGCTCTTGAGCTCGTCCCAGATGCGGGCGTGCTCGCGCTCGTCGGCGGCGATGGCGGCCACGTCCGGCGACGCGCCCTGGGCGTCGTACAGCTCCTGCTCGTTGCCCTCGATCGCCTTGACCAGGTCCGCGACGGCTCTCGTCCCGAACAGGCGGGCCAGCAGGATGACCAGCCGCACGCGGGCGCGGGGCGATGTCGGCGGCGGCACGACCACCGCCTGCTCGGCAAGCCGGGTCGCCCAGATGTCCGCGTGGCGGCGCTCGTTGGCGGCGATCCGCTCGAAGGCGGCCCGGCGTCGAGGATCCCGCTCGATCGTCGCGAGCGCCTGGTAGAGGACGATCGCGTCGCGTTCCAGCCGGAGGTTCGCGAGGCTGGTCTCGGCGTCAAGGGTGGCCATCGCGCGAATCGTACGCCTCATCGAGGCTCGGCCCTGTCCACCCGGCGTGGCGACTAGACTCCGGGGCGATGGACACTGGGATCCTCTACCTGTCGGGGGCCGATGTCGTTCGGGCGATGCCGTCCATCGACGAGGGCCTGGAGCTCGCCGAACGGGCGATGACCGCGCTCGTCGCCGATGCCGAGCTGCCGGCCAAGATCGGCGTGCATCCGCGGCCGGACGGATCGTTCGCGCACGCCATGCCGGCATCGCTGCGGCCCCGGCGCGTAGGCGCCACGACCGCGGACGACCTGCTCGGGATGAAATGGGTCCTGGGGTTCCCGGCCAACCGCGAACTGGGCGCCGCGCCGATCAACGCGCTCGTGGTCATCAACGACCCAGGGACCGGCCTGCCGATGGCCATCCTGGATGGCGCCCCCATCACGGCCCGCCGCACGGCGGCCGTGTCCGGGGTCGTGGTCCGTCGATTCGCGCCGACTGTGACCGGTCGTCCACTCCGGGCCGCGGTGGTGGGTGCCGGCGTCCAGGGGCGCAGCCACGTGGAGATGCTGGCCCGAGTCCTGCCCGGGGTCAGCTTCGCCATCCACGACCGCCACTCGGATCGGGCGGCGGACCTGGCCGCCGCGGCGGCGCGCCTCCCCGGGGTGACCGCGGCGGCCACTGTCGCGAGCGCGCGCGAAGCCACCGTGGACGCGGATGTGGTGATCACGGCGGTCACGTTCGCCCGACCGGAGGACCGCCAGCGCATGTCGCCGGACTGGCTGGCGCGCGACGCGCTGGTGGTCGCCGTGGATTACGCGGCGATGTGTTCGGCGGCCACGGCCCGCGATGGGGCGCTGTTCCTGGTGGACGATCGCGGCCAGTTCCTCGCCAATCGCGACGCGGGCCAGTTCGATGGCTATCCGGACCCGACCGCGACGATCGGGGAGGCGATCCTTGCGGGGACGCGGCGACCCGCGTCGGGTCGAGTCGTCGCCACGCCCCTTGGAGTCGGGCTGGCGGACATCGTGTTCGCGGCGGACATCGTGAGTAGGGCCCGCGCGGCGGGTCTAGGGATGCTGCTCGCGCGGTGAGCGGGTGGGAGTCGCCGGATTCCCCGCCTCAGGACACGGCGGGACCGGTGAAGTCCTTCGTCAGGTTCAGCGTGTACGGAGAGCGGATCGTCGCGTCCGGGAAGATGGACGCTTCCTCCGGGGTGGCGCTGATCCACTCGACGAGCAGGCGGCACGCGGACCCGCTGCTTCTCACCGTACGGGTGGACGGCCCGGTCGGACCATCCGCCGTTGGTACGGGAGGGTCCCACGGCGCGCGCAGACCAACCCCTGGCGCGTGATGCACGTCGGCTGCATATCGGGGACGGACGCAGCGAGGCGGGGGCGCTGGGCGGCGAGGGGGCGGCCGATCGATGCAGCCGGCTGGCATCACACGGCCAGCGGCTGCCCGCCGTCCAAGCGAGGCACGTGAGACCCAGCCCTACTCGCTGATCTCCAGCGGGCCGTCAGGTACCTCGATCAGGATCCGCCCGTCCTCGATCACCACCGGATAGACGGCCAGCGGCATGTCCGCCGGGGGATCCAGCGGCTCGCCACTCGAGAGGTCGAACCGGGACAGGTGCAGGGCGCAGGTCAGCGTCCCGTTGGTCAGGAACCCCTTGTCCAGCTCGAAGTACTCGTGCGAGCAGATCCCCTGGACCGCGGTGAACTCGCCACCGGTGTTGATCACGAGGACCTGGTCCGTGCCGTCCACCCAGGCCATCTGCATCTCGCCGTCGCCGATCTCATCGACGGCGGCGAGGTCGATACGTCTCATGGTGCGGGCGGTCGCCGTGGGGGCGTCACTCGCCGGCGGATGTGCCCGCCGCCCACTTGGCCTCGAGCAACTCCCGGAGTCGATCCTGTGCCGACCCCAACGGGATGCGCGCCACCACGGGCTCAAGGAATCCGAGGACGATGAACTTGCGCGCCTCGTCCGGCGGGATGCCGCGCGATTCGAGGTAGAACAGCTGGGTCTCGTCGATAGGACCAACGGAGGACGAGTGGGCGGCGCGACGACAGTCCGGCTGATCGATCTCCAATGACGGGATCGCGACGGAGCGGGCCGCCTTGGACAGGTTCATGCCGAACTCGCCGAGGAAGCTGTCCGTGCCCACCGCGCTCTTCTCGATGGTGATGAGACCCTTGAGATAGGTCCGCGCACTGTCCAGCAGCGCCCCCTTGGACAGGAGGTTCCCGGTCGTGTCGCGGCCGACATGGATGGTGTATGAGGTGAGGTCGAACAGCTGCTCGCCAGCGCCGAAGACGATCTCGACCTGCTCCACCGATGAGCGATCGCCGACCAGGCGATTGTCCACCCGGCTGCGCACCAGGCGACCGCCCATCTGGGCCAAAGCCCAGTGCATCGACGCCCCCTCACCGATCTCCGCGAGGCGGTGCTGGAACGCGACCAGGTGTCCGGGCAATTCCTGGAGGCTGGCCACGGCGAGCTCGGCGCCGGCGGCCAGGACGACCTCCGTCGTGCCGGCGAACAGGGACTGCTCGCTCGCGCCGACCGTGCCGTTCGCGCTTGCGTCTCCGCCCGCGTTCGGGATGAGCTCCTCCACGACCGCGACCTTCGCGCCCTCACCGAGGTGGATGAGGGTGCGCGTGAACAGGGCGGCGCCGGGCGCGCCAATTGCCCATCGGATGATGATGGGCCGGTCAAGATGCACGCCGGCCGGCACGTCCAGGACGACGCCCTGCGACCACAGCGCCCGGGTCAGCTGTGCGAACTTGTCCGTGGCGGGGACGCCGGGTCCGGTCTCCAGGAGCACGCGGACGCGATCTGGGTCTCGGGCGAGCAGGTCGCGCAGGTCCGTGACGGTGACCCCGGCCGCGGCGGCATCGGCGGACAGCACCGCGGCGGTCACGACGCCATCCGTCAGCTCCAGGAGCGCGGCCGCGTCCCCGGGGAGCGCCCCCGCCCGGCGGCCGACGGCCGGTGCCGTGGCCACGGTCGCGCCCTCCAGCCGGGCGCCGCGCAGGTCGATGTAGGGCGTGTACAGCAGGTTCGACTCGCCGGGAAGAGACGCCCACGCGTCCATGGCAGCCCGGCGGTCCGCGCTCAGCCAGGCCGGGTCGGCACCAGCGAACGCCTCGAGGATCCCCGCGTCGATGGGGAGGGATAGCTCGTCCAGCGGTCGCCGCGCCGGCCGCGGCCGCGGGCTCGGCCCGACGGGGGTCGATGCCTCCGCGGTGGGGGCCGTCATCCGAGCGACCCCTCCATCTCCAGCTTGACGAGTCGGTTGAACTCGATCGCGTACTCCATGGGCAGTTCCTTGGTGAACACCTCCAGGAAGCCCTGGACGATGAGGTTGGTCGCCTCGTTCTCCGTCAGGCCGCGCGCCATCAGGTAGAAGACCTGGTCCGCGCTGACCTTGCCGACCGTGGCCTCGTGGCTCATCGTCGTGTCGTCTTCCTGGATGTCGATGTACGGGTACGTGTCGCTGCGGCTGATGTCGTCGAGCATCAGGGCGTCGCAGCGGACGCTGGCCACGACGTTCGTGGCCCCGGGTGCGACCTTCAGCTGACCGCGGTACGTGGCGCGCCCGCCGTCCTTGGAGACGGACTTGGACACGATCCGCGAGCGCGTGTTCGGCGCGAGGTGGATGGCCTTGGCACCAGTGTCCTGGTGCTGGCCCTTGCCGGCCACGGCCACGCTGATGATGTCCGCCGTGGCGCCCTCGCCGCGCAGGTAGATGGCCGGGAACTTGACCGTCTTCTTGCTGCCGGTATTCGCGTCGATCCACTCCACCGTGCTGTTCGCGTACGCGTGGGCGCGCTTGGTCACGAGGTTGTAGACGTCGTTGGACCAGTTCTGGATGGTCGTGTAGCGGACCTTGGAGCCGGGCAGGGCCACGACCTCCACGACCGCCGCGTGCAGGCTGTCCGTGGCATAGATCGGCGCCGTACAGCCCTCGATGTAGTGGACCTTGGCGCCTTCCTCCACGACGATCAGCGTCCGCTCGAACTGGCCGGTGTTCTCGCCATTGATGCGGAAGTACGCCTGAAGGGGGAGCGGGACCTCCACGCCCTTGGGCACGTACACGAACGAGCCGCCGGACCAGACCGCGCTGTTGAGCGCCGCGAACTTGTTGTCCTCCGGCGGAACGATGGTGCCGAACCACTTCTTGACGATGTCGTGGTGTTCCTTGAGCGCCTGGTCCATGCCCATGAACACGACGCCGATCTTGGTCAGCTCCTCGCGAACGCTGTGATAGACGACCTCGGAGTCGTACTGCGCGCCGACGCCGGCCAGGAACTTGCGCTCCGCCTCCGGGATCCCCAGGCGTTCGAACGTCTGCTTGATCTGCTCCGGGACGTCGTCCCAGGACTTCTCCTCGCGCTCCGAGGGCTTGCGGTAATAGACGATCTTGTCGAAGTCGATCTTGTCGAGCCCGTCAGACCAGGTGGGCATGGCGCGCGCGACGAAGTGGTCGTAGGCGCGCAGGCGGAACTGGAGCATCCAGTCCGGCTCGTCCTTGAAACGGCTGATCTCCTCCACCGTGTCGCGCGTCAACCCACGCTTCGTCTCGCGCAGGTAGACGATGTCGTCGTGGAACGCGAACTGGTCGCGCTGGTCGGTGACGATGTCGCGGGTGGCGGTCATGCGATCTCCGGTCCTCGGGTCTGCGAGCGGCGCCGGCGGCGCCGCGGGGCGGCCTCAGGCCACCACGGGTAATTCCGAGTCAGATTATCGGGATTAGCGTCGAAAGCGTCAACGACCCGACTCGTCGGCGTCCGGCGGGCCGCCGAATCGGGTGACGACGCGCTGGGCCGTGGCGTGCGCGACCGGGTGACCGGTCACCGCGGCGAGGAACGGCGCACGGTCCACGGCGAAGACGGCCACCTCTGACGCCGAGATCACGGTCGCCGTGCGCGGCACGTCACGGAGCAGGGCGATCTCCCCGAAGCCCTCGCCGGCCCGGTCCAGGTCGCGCACGTGTCGTCCGCCCTGCTCGACCCGCACGACGCCCGACGCGAGCACGTAGTAGCGGTCGCCGGGATCGCCCTCGCGGATGAGGACCGTCCCACTCGGCACGCTCAGCCAGATGCCACGCCGGGCGATCGCCTCCAGCTGTGGGGGCGGAAGCGGAGCGAACAGACGGGTGGAGCGCAACAGGGCCAGCGCACGGATCGGGACCGCCGCCCGGTGGTCCAGGTCGGCCAATCGCGACCAGGCCACGAGGACGACGGCGGGCAGGATCGCCGCGATGACGATGATCGTCGTGATCAGACCCACGGCGGACACCAGGACGGAGACCAGCACCGACCCGACCGCCAGTGCGGCCATCGCGAGGCTCTCCTGTATCCCGAACACCCTGGCGAGGACGTCGTCCCGGATGGACCGCTGGAGGATGGTCCGTCCCGCGACGTCCACCACGGTCAGCCCTGCCCCGCCGATGACGATGAGTCCCGGTGCGAGCACGGCGATGCCGGTCAGGCCCGCCAGCGCGATCGTCAGACCCCACGCCGCCGAACCCGCCACGGCGACCATGGCGAGACCGCTTCGGCCAACGAGCCCGAAGGCGAGCGCTCCCCCAAGGATGGTCCCGCCTCCGAGGGCCGCGTTGAGGATGCCCGCCCCGGGCTCGCCGGTCCCCAGCAGGTCGAGCGCCATCAGGACGAAGAGGACGTCCGCCGAGCCCACGATGAGCATCCGTGCGGTGAGCAGGCCGACGACGAGGCGCGCGTCCGCATCGCGGGTGACCGTCCGGAGTCCGGCCAGGAAGGATGCGTCCGCGACGTCGGCGTCGACGCCCGGCGCGAGCCCGCCGGTCGGCTGGCTGTCGGCGTCCGTGGGTACGATCGCGGCAGGTCCGCTGATCACGGGCCGCAGCCGGAACGTGAACAACGCTGCGACGATGAGCGCGACGCCGGCGATCGCGAAGACGACCGACACGCTGGAGCCGACCAGTACCGCGGCCGCGATGAGCGGTCCGACGAGGACGCCGACCCCCTCCACCACCCCGGCGGCCCCGTTGGCCGCGGTGAGCTCATCCGGTGTCTGGGACAGGGACGGCAGCAGGGCCGACTGGGTCGGTCGAGTCACCACGAGCGATGTCGCCGCCACGGCGGCAGCGAGGTACACGACGACGACCGGGAGCTCGGCGATCATCGCCGCGGAGGTCACCAGCATCGCGACAGCCTGGAAGAGGTAGCCGGCGGTCAGCACGCGCGCGCGAGGGAAACGGTCGCCCAGGGTGGCCGCCGGAGCCGCGACGAACGCGGCTGGGACGAGTTGGACCAGGGCGATCACGCCGACCGAGGCCGGTCCGGTCTTGTCGTAGGCATACAGGAGGATCGCGACCCACGTCGAGAATTCCGCGATGTGGAACGCGAGATACGAGGCAAGGACGCGGCGCAGCGATGGATTGGCGAGGACGCGGGTCAGGACGGCCAATGGCCCCGGCGGCTGCATGCCGGTGGATGGTACGTGCCGGCGGCCTCCCCGAGGCCGCCGTTCCGGATCAGGTCAGTGGGACGCGACCTCGTCGCGCTCGGCGAACGGCGGCTCAGCGGCGGTGCCATTGGAGCCGAGGCCGTCCGGCAGCGGGCTGGGGCCATCGAATGGCGACGTACCGGCGGCCAGATCATCGGCGAACGGGGACGTCGTGACCCCCGCCGTATCGGCCGCGTCGAAGGCAACGGCCTCGTCGTCAGCGTCGAAGGTGTCCATGGACCCGCGCCACTCGGCCACCCGTTCGCGGGCCTTCGCAGCCAGCGCGGCGAGACGAGAGCGGACCCCCGTGGACATGAGCAGCGCGAACCCGGCCAGGCCGATGACGACGGCGGCACCGATCACGAGGGGCCTGCGGCTGGCCCGGCGGGGCCGCACGAGGCCCGCGGCCGCGGCGGCTCCCGCGATGGCCTTGGGCACGTCGACCCCGGACAGGTCGATGTCCGGCAACTCGACCTTGCGCGGGTCGAATCGGCTCAGGTCCACATCGCGGCGGGCATCGCCGATGGCCTTGGTGATGTCGTCGCGGGACATCTCGGGGAGGTGGAATTCGGGTAGACGAACGTCGTCGAGACGGATGGTGGGCATCGCTGCCTCCTCACGGGACGCGCCGCTGACGGGCGCGAGGGATGTAGGACACAACCATACGCCCGATGGGATTTCGGGCCCCCGTCCCACGGCCCGCGCGACATGTCGGGAGCGTGACGACCATCGGTCGCCACGCTCGCCGTGGAAGTGTGGGAGGCGAGTCGCCCCGCGTCAGGTCTTGATGGTGACCAGCGCCCACCGGCTCCAGTTGCCGGCCCGGTCGCGCGACCGGACGCGGAACTCGTAGACCTTGCCACGGGTCCAGGTGCGCTTGAGATAGGTCCGCGTGGTCTTGTCGTACGTCTTCCAGGTACCGCCGGCGCGACGCGCCTGCATCTGGAAGTAGCGCAGGCCACTGGACAGCACCTGGAGCTTCGTATCGGCGCCACTCCACCGGATCGTGACGCGGACACGTCGGGCGTCGATCACGGACTTGCTGACCGACCTGACCTTTGACCAGCTGGCCGTGCGGTCGGGACCCTTCAGGTAGACGCCCGCGTAGTAGCGGATGCCGGTCTTCGGCGAAACCGCCATCCCGAAACCGACGTAGTTGAAGCCGGTGGAGACCACGATCGCCTTGTGGGTCGGCGACTCCATCCAGCCCTTCACGGCGAATCCCACCGAGTAGTCAAGGTCCGTCACGTTGTTCCAGGCGAGGATCTCGCCCGCGCCGTACCACGTGATGCCGGACTCGCTGATCAGGTCGAAGACGTTGGTCCCGTCCGCCTGGGAATGGCTCATGGTGTCCGTTGCCGCCATGTTCTCGGCGCGAGCTCGCGCCATGGCGGCGACGCGCGTGTCCCACCTGAGAGCCCGGAGGCCCAGCGCGGCGCGCTTGCTGTTCGTGACCGCCAGCGCGCCCCGTTCCGCGGTGGCCACGGATTCAGGGGAGATGCCGAACGCCTCTGCCGCGGACGCAGCCGGCGCCGCTGCGGCGACGAGGGACAGGGCAAGGGCGAATGGGACGAAGCGACGGATGAGGGATCGCATGTCTGCATCGTGGTTTCGCGGCCTCGTGCCGGGTACCGGCCAGCCGTCCCAGCCGGGCTCGCGGATGGTCACCGGCCCGCACCACACCATCGACGTAGGGACCGTCCGGGACCTCTCCGGACCGCACAGCCGAGTCGTATGGGACCATGACGGCCTGCCATCACGGCCCACTATGGCCGACTACGGCCCAGACCATCACAGCAGGGAGTTGCCATGGCCGCCATCCGTCGCGCCGAAGTCACGTGGAACGGAGACCTCGTGTCCGGCTCCGGTATCGTCAGCGCCGTTTCCAGCGGCGCGTTCTCCGAGCTCCCGGTCAGCTGGTCGGCACGGACGGAATCGCCCGGCAGCCGGACGAGCCCGGAGGAGCTGCTGGCTGCGGCGCATGCCTCGTGCTATGCGATGGCTTTCTCCGGCAGCCTGGCCCGCGGCGGCACGCCACCCCTGCGTCTGGCCGTCTCAGCCGAGGTCACCTTCGACAAGATGGACAGCGGCTGGAAGGTCACGTCATCCGCCCTGACGGTCCGGGGCACGGTACCGGGCATCTCCGCGGAGGATTTCGTCGCGGCGGCGGAGGCTGCCAAGGACGGCTGCCCCATCAGCGGGGCCCTCAAGGGCAACGTGGCGTTGACCGTGGACGCGGCGCTGGAGGGCTGAGTCGGCTACCCGATCGTGAGCAGCCGCCGCGGGTTGTCCACCGTGATCGCGCGGATCTCCTCGTCGCTGACGCCGGCGGCACGCAGTCGCGGCAGGAACGTCCGGGCCAGGTACGTGTAGCCGTTGCCCTCGTAGCGCGTGAGCTGCGAATCGTGGCAAACGTCCTGGGAGAGCAGGACGCGAGAGACATGGTCGCGAGACAGGAGCTCGCAGATCAGCTCCACGATACGCCCCTCGCCGTGCCGCTCTGTGGCCGTGAAGGCCATGCCGAGGAAGTCGAACTCCACCGTCGCCCCACGCTCCACGATGGCCAGGTAGTGGTCCAGGACGGGGTACGAGTCGGCGTGGCCGATGACGACCCGGGTGGGGTCCGCACCCTCCTCCTCGAAGACGCGGAGCTGGTCGAGTCCCACCGGCGACATGACTGCGTGCGTCGTGATGGCGAGGCCCGTGCGCCGTGCGGCCCGGGCCGCGGCCCGATGGACGCGCTCCTCCTGGGCGGATAGCCACGGCTTGTCCGTACCGATCTCGCCGATGATCCCCGGGCGGATCCCGGAACCCGCCACGCCCGCGCTCGCCTCGGCGACCAGCTCGTCGGCGAGGTCGTCCACGGAGCGGCGATCGATCCCCACCTCTGCCGGGTAGTAGGCGCCGCGATACCAGCCGCAACCCATCACGACGTGCAGGCCGCTGGCGGTGGCGATGTCGGCGAGCCACGCGGGATCCCGCCCGACACCGGGGAGCGTCAGGTCAACGAGCCCGCCGCCGCCGGCCGCGCGGTACGCCGCCAGCTCAGCCAGGATCGTCTCGCGGTCGCGGCTCAACTGCCAGTAGTCCCAGCGGCCGGGGATATGCCACAGGGCGATCTGGGTGTGCTCGTGGGGCAGCGTCATGCCGAGGTCAGCCGGATTCACGGGACCGAGGACGGTCTGTACGTGGGCCATCAGCGCGGATGCTACCCCGCCCCGGTCCAACGCAGTACGCTGACACGACGATGGACGACCGACCGGATCCCGTGACCCGCCTTGGCCCCCACAGCGGCGGCCACGCCCGCGCGGACGATCAGCGGGTCTATGCCTGGGAGTGGGGCCCGGAATCCGCCCGGCGGCCGGGCCTGCCGTGGATCGGCATCTTCCTCCTCGTCTTCGGCGGTCTGCTGCTCATGCAACAGGTCTTCCCGGAAGCTCGGGCGATGGGTTCCGTGCTGGTGCTCGCGGTGGGCCTCGCATTCCTGATCAAGTGGGTGATCGACCGGGGCACGGGCTCCCTGTACGCCGGCGCGATCATCACCGCGCTTGCGGCGCCGGGCGTCATCAACGCAGCGGGCTACGACGCGGACGGCCTGGGCACGTTCTGCTTCGGCATCGCGTTCCTCGGCATCGCCGCGGTGCGGGTCGCGTCCGGCGGCGGGTGGGGGTGGCAGGCGATCTTCGGCGGGCTGCTCACCCTGCTCGGCGGCGTGAGCATGCTGACGCCGGAGGTGGGCGGGCTGGTGGTCCCGATCGCCCTCATCCTGGCGGGCGTGGCGCTCATGGTCGGGGGACTTGGCCGCCGTCGCTGAGCCGCCGGCCCCCGAACCTCAGCGCGGGCTCGAGAGCGCCCCCACAGCGGCCTCGATCGCCTGGGCCGTGGCGTCCGCGATGCGATCGAGCTCGTCGTCCGTGACCACGAACGGTGGCCCCAGCAGCAGCGTATCCCCGTCCGTCCCATCGGCATTGCCGGTCCCTGAGTAGAGCAGGACGCCGCGGGCCCGCGCCTCGGCGACGACGTTCTCTGTCAGCCGGGCGGACCGCGGGAACGGCCGGCGGGTCTCCCGGTCCGCCACGAGCTCCACGCCGACGAGCAGACCCAGACCTCGGATATCGCCGACGGCTGGATGGTCCCCCAGTCGGTCCGCGAGCAGTGAGCGCAGGAGCTCGCCCTTGACCGCACTGGCTTCCACCAGCGACTCCTCGCGCAGGATGCGCAGAACCGCTCGCGCGACCGCGGCGCCCACCGGCGCGTGCGAGTACGTGAACCCGTGGATGAATGCCGCGCCGGGTGCCGTGACCGTCGCATGCACCCGGTCCGACGCGGCGGCGAACCCGAACGGCCAGTAGCCGGACGCCGCGCCCTTGGCCGCGACGAGGATGTCCGGGCGGACCCCCCAGTGGTCCACCCCGAACCAGCGGCCCGTGCGCCCGAATCCGGTCATGACCTCGTCCGCGATGAGCAGGACCCCGTGCCGACGGCAGACCTCGGCGATCGCCGGCCAGTAGTCATCCGGCGGGGCCACGGCGGCCAGGGTCGCGCCGACGATGGGTTCGGCCACGAAGGCGGCGACCGCTCCGGGCCCTGCCTGCTCTATGGTGCGGTCGAGTTCTGCGGCGAGCTCGGCGCCGTCACCCAGCGCGTTCGCACCTGGGTCACCGGCTCGGTACGGGTAGGCCGCCGAGACGTGGCGGAAGCGGCCCAGCCACGGCTCGTACGGCCGGCGCAACGGCCGACGGCCGGACAGGTCCAGGGCGCCGAGCGTGTTGCCGTGGTAGCTCCCCCACCGGGCGATGACGGTGGCTCGCTCCGGCTCGCCACGGGCCAGATGGTAGGCGCGCGCGAGCTTCACGGCCGTCTCGATCGCCTCCGACCCGCCGGACACCGGGTAGATGGCCGGGCCGTCCAGCGGGAGGATGTCACCCACCTCGGCCGCGTACGCCTCCAGTGGCTCTGTCGTGAAGACGCTGCCGTGGGCATAGGCCAGGCGCGCGGCCTGGTCCGCCATGACCGCCGCGATCTCGCTTCGCCCATGGCCGATGTTGACCACGATCGCCCCACCGGCGGCATCGAGGAAAGCGCGGCCGTCCGCGGTGTGGATGGTGGACCCGCTGGCGGACACCGCGACTGGCGGATCGGGGACCGTGGACCGCCGGAAGACGCGACCGGGCACGGGGAGAAAGGCGGGATCGTCGCGGGACATCGCGCCGATTCTACGTCCGCGGAACGGGGCCGTGGCCTGGGGATCTCGTCCCATGGGGCGGCCCTAACGTCCAACGAACCTGTCAGGAAGAACGTTCACCCGACGATCCTCCCCTCGGGCGGGAGAAACGTCGAAGGAAGCCGGTCCGGGGGTACGGCCTCCGTCGTTCGTTCGACGTTAGGGCCCTGGGGTGGGACGGCCCGCTGGCCCTCCTCCCGGCGGCGACTCCGCCGGCCCTACCCCGCGTCGTGCGGGATGATCAGGACGGGGATGCGTGCCCGGGACGCGATCGCGCTGGACACGGACCCGAGCAGCGCCCCCGCGATCCGACCGCGGCCACGGTTGCCCACGACGACCAGGTCGTGGCCGCCGGCATCGGCCGCGGTCAGGATGGCTTCGGCCGGGTGGCCGGTCAGCTTGTCCCGCGCGGGCTCGGGTCCCCCGACGCCCACGATCGCGGCGGCGGCCGTGGCGAGGTGGTCCTCCGCCTCCGCGAGCGCCCGGTTCAGCACGGCCGAGTAGCCGGGCTCGCCGAGCACGGCGCTCGGGGCGTCGTGGATGGTGAGGAGCCGGATCTCGGCCCCGGTCTCTGCGGCGAGCCGACCGGCGGCGCGAGCCGCCCCGAGGGACGCCTCGCTACCGTCGACGGCCAGCAGGATCTTCCTGAACATCGTCATGCCTCCCCGGCAGATGCCGCGTCGCGTCCCGGCTCAGACCCGGCCCTTGGGGACCGTGTGCCAGTACGTCTTGTTGAAGACGATCTTGCCAAGGTGCCACAACTGGTTCGGCTTCGGTGGCTTGGGCGGGTGCTCGTAGTCGAACTGGAGGAGCGTGCCCTTGCCGTCACCGATCTCGAAGAAGCACATGACCTTGCCCTCGTAGTCGGCATGCTTGCCGGAGGGCGCGCGGCCCATCACCCGGGCGGCGATCCGCTCGGCGACCACGGGGGCCTCGAAGTGGGCCGTGGACCCGGCCTTGGAGAGCGGCAGGTCCGTGGCGTCGCCCAGCGCATACACGTTGGGCCGGCCGCCGACCTCCAGGGTATGCCGGTCCGTCGGGAGCCAGCCCCCGGGCGCCGGCGCCAGGCCGGAGTCCATCAGGAACTGCTGGCCCTTGTGCGGCGGCACGAGGATGAGCAGGTCGTACGGCAGCTCCTCCCCTTCCAGGCTCTGGACGACCTTGCGCTCGGGGTCGATCGTCTCGACGTTGAAGAACGTGTGCAGATCGATGCCCTTCTCCTCGAGGATCGGTGTCGCCATGTCGGACACGCTCTCGATGGTGAAGGCGCGCCCGATCGGCGAGCAGAAGTGCAGCTCTGACGCGTCGCGCAGACCCCGGTCGCGCAGCTCCGACTCGATGAGGAACGCGACCTCCAGGGGTGCCGGCGGGCACTTGTAGGGCATCCCCGCGATGCCGATGACGATCCGGCCGCCGGTGAACGCGTCGAGCGCGGTGCGCAATCGAGACGCGGCTTCCGCCGTGTAGAAGTGGTGGGCCTCCTCCGCGAAGTGCTCGATGGCCTCCGGCACGATGCGCGATCCCGTCGCGAGGACGAGTTGGTCATAGCCAAGCGACATGCCGTCAGCGAGTTCGATGTGCTGGCGGGACTCATCCACGGCGACGACCTCGCCGACCAGCAGCGTCACGCGCTTGTCCAGGAGCGACCGCTCCGGCCGGGCGAGGTTGGCCGCTCGCTCGCCGCCCATGGCGATGTACATGAAGCCGGGTTGATAGACGTGGCTCCCCGTGGCGTCGACGACGACGACCTCGACGTCGCCGGCGTCGATCGGCTTCTTCAGCTTGCGACTCAGGAGGTTCGCGGTCAGGGTCCCCCCGACCCCGCCGCCCAGGATGACGATGCGCTGCATGGTGGCCCCCTTACCGGAGCTTCTCGACGACGATCTCGTCGTAGCCGTCGCGGGTTTCGAGGGTGACCAGGCGATGGCCGGCCTTCTCCACCCACTTGGGGATGTCCGCCTTGGATCCCTTGTCAGAGGACAGGACGGCGAGCACGTCACCGACCTCGCTCTCGCGGATGGCACGGATGAGCTCCATCAACGGTCCCGGGCAGAAGCTGCCGCGGGCGTCGACGGTGCGGGTGATGGTCACGGCGGTTTCGGTCATGTCGCTCACGCGTTCCTTCGCTTGGTCGTTCAGATGAACAGGGGGACGGAGTCTTCCGTCATCAGGCCGATGACGGTGGCGGCGCCGACGGGCTCGCTCATGCCCTCGATCATGTCGTCCGGCTTGAGCCCGAACATGTCCATGGTCATCTGGCACGGGATGAACTCGACGCCCATGAGCTGGGCGGCCTCCAGGAGTTCCTTGGGGCTCGCCACGTGGTACTTCTTCGCGAGCTGGCGCATCATCCATGGCCCCATGCCAAGGAAGTTCATCGAGCTGAGCTTGCGGTGGCTGATCCCGGGACGCTGCATGGCGGACAGCATCTTCTGCATCCAGTTCTCGCCCGTGATCCGCTTCGAGTCCTTGACGAAGACGGGCAGGCCCCAGAAGGTCACGAAGACCCGGGTCTTCACGCCCATGGCGGCGCTCGTGGAGGCCAGGATCATGGTCGCCCAGACCTTCTCCAGGTCGCCGCTGAAATCGATGATCAGGATGTCCTTGGGTCGAACGGCACCGTCCGGCGCCGGGGCTGGTTCGGTCGCCGGAAGGGCGACGGGCACATCGGCATCGACTGCTGGTTCAAGGATCGCGGTGGTCATGGCTGGCCTCACTTCCGACGGATGACGAAGCGGAAGACCGCGCCGTCCACGGTCTGCTCGACGAGCTCGTTGCCGGTGGAACGAGACCACGCGGCGAAGTCCTTGACGGACCCCGGGTCCGTGGCCAGGACCTCCAGCAGCGCGCCGGATGCGAGCGTCTTGACGGCCTGGGCCGTCTTGACGATGGGCATCGGGCAGGACAGGCCCTTGGCGTCAACAGTCTGGGTGATCTCGAGTGTTGCCATGGCAGGCTCCTTATGGTGGTCGGTGGGTCGTGTGGTCAGATGAATACGAGCTGGCCCTCGCCGGCGTTGAGGTAGAAGGAGGTCACGCCTTCCACGCCATCCACGAGGGAGTCCAGGTCCGCGTCTTCCAGGTGCAGCAGGTCCATGGACAGCGAGCACGCCTGGATGTCAACGGAGCCCAGTTCCTTGGCCTGGCGGAGCGTGTCAGCCCAGCTGGCCTGGCCGGCCGCCGCGAGGGCATCCACGGCCTTGCGGCCCTCCGGACCGGCCTCCGGGGCAAGGCCGTGGTCACGGTTCATGCGGTCCGCGCGGAACGCGTCAAGCGCCCAGTACTGGAGGAAGATGTTGACCGGCTTGCCGAGGGCCGCGGCGCCGGCGGCGAGGACCGCGGCGGCCTGCAGCTTGTCGTCCGTACCGGAAAAGAGGACCAGGTTGATGGATTCGTCCATGGGTCGGGCTACCTCGTGCGTGCGCTGGCGATGGGTGGCGATGACTCGTGACTGATGGAGAGCGCGGCCAGGCGGTGAAGTCGACGCTCCAGGACGGCGCGCATGACGCCGCACGCGACCATCACGTCCGGATCGGACAGGCGGTAGCGGGCCTCGCGGCCCACGCGCTCGGCGTCCACGATCCCGGCCGCACGCATGACGGCCAGGTGCTGCGAAACGTTGGGCTGGCTCAGGCCGAGGTCGGCGGCCAGGCGGCCCACTTCGCGCGGGCCATCGGCGAGTCGGTGCAGGATCTCGAGCCGGCGCGGACTGGCCAGGGTCTTGAGGACTTCAGCCTGGAGGATGGTGATCTCGTCCATGACCAGAGCATCGGACACATGCGCATCTGCGCATCAGTGCCGCGGGTCACGGCAGGCCGGGACCGGCATGGGACCAGACCGGGCCAAACGGCCCCTGCTGGAGCTGGGTCATCCGACCCCGTTCGATGAGTACGGGATCGATGTTCCGCGTGACGGTCAGACAGTCGCGGAGGACGATGGCGTGGCGCCCCTCCTCCGCCGTCCAGCGCCCGACCCAGTTATGGGATCGCGCTGGCCCTAGGCCCTTCGAACCGGCGAGACGCTCGCGGCCGGTGCGCACCTGCACGCGTTCCTCGCCGTCGACCCGGCCCGCGCCTGCGCTCGGCTGGCCGACGAGACCGCCCGTCACCGGGCGGCCGTGCCGGCACGGGCGCGCGCCGCCTTCACCCGTTTGAGCCGAAAGCGATCCTCCCGCTCGCGCTGCTCGAGGCCGAGCTCGATGGCTCGCGTGTCCGCCTCGAGGCCCGGGATCACTCGCGTCCGGAGGGCGTTCACGCGGCTGCTCGTCCGACGGATCTCCCGGGCGAGCCGCCGCACGCGTGCCTCCATCGTCGCGAGACGGATCGCGATCGTCAGCTCCTCCTCGAAGCGCTGCGCGACGACCTCGAGACTGGGTCCCGAGACGTGCGGAGAGCGATCCCGTGCGGATGGGCGGCGCACGAGGTCGCGCGGGGTGACGGCGGGGACCGGCACGCCCATGACGGTCGTCGGATCGAGCTCCACGGCGATCTCGCCGGTCGCGGCGAGGGCGGCAGCCGCCACCTGCTCCTGACCGAGCCAGACCCGGGCGGAGTCGAGGGCGACGCGGGCGGCTCCGGCCGCCGCCTCCAGCTCGTCGCGCTGGGCGACGATCGTCCGCACGTCCCGGTAGAACTCGCGGAGGAGCGCGTCCCGCTTCTGCTCGAGGAGGTCGCGTCCCTGACGTGCCAGCGCGAGCCGGGATCGGCCCGTGAGAAGCGCCATCCGTGTCGCGGCCCGGCTCACCCGCCCACCTCCGGTGTCCCGAGGTTCGCGTCGACGACATCGGCCGGCAGCCGGGTCAGCTCCTCGCGCGGCAGCGTTCCGAGAAGCCGCCATGCGACGTCGAAGCTCTCGTCGAGTGTCCGCCGCTCGACGCCCTGGCCGACGAACACGAGCTCGAACCGGTCGGCGAAGTCGAGGATCCGCCGCTCCGAGGCCGAGAGCGCCGCCTCGCCGATGACCGTGACCAGATTGCGCAGCTCCCTGCCTCTCGCATACAGGGCATACAGCTGGTCGGCGACCGCCCGGTGCTCGGGCCGGGTCCGCCCCTCGCCGATACCGGCGTTCATTACGCGGGAGAGGCAGGGCAGCACGTCGATCGGCGGCTCGACACCGCGACCGTGAAGGTCACGCGACAGGACGATCTGCCCCTCCGTGATGTAGCCGGTGAGATCGGGGATCGGATGCGTGATGTCGTCGTCCGGCATCGTCACGATCGGCAGGATCGTGAGCGAGCCCGGCCGGCCGTGGACCCGTCCCGCCCTCTCGAAGAGCGTCGCGAGGTCGGTGTAGAGGTAGCCGGGGTACCCGCGCCGGCTCGGGATCTCCTCGCGCGCGGTGCCGAGCTCCCGGAGCGCCTCGCCGTACGCGAGCACGTCGGTCAGGACGACGAGGACGTTCAGTCCGAGTTCGAACGCGAGATGCTCGCCAAGGGTCAGCGCGCACCGCGGCGTGAGGAGGCGCTCGATCGTCGGGTCGTCGGCGAGGTTGAGGAAGAACGCGAGGCGATCGAGAGTGCCGGAGCTCGCGAACGCCTCCCGGAAGAAGTCCGCCTCCCGGCGGGTGATCCCCATCGCCGCGAAGATCGTGACGAAGCGCTCCTCGCCCAGGACCCGTGCTCCCGTCGCGATGCGGGCCGCGAGGCCGTTCGCAGGGAGTCCGGCGCCGGTGAAGATCGGCAGCTTCTGGCCGCGGACGAGGCTGGCGAGGAGGTCGATCGCACTGACACCGGTCTCGATGAGGTCGGACGGATGATCGCGCGAGGCCGGGTTGATCGCGCCGCCGTTCACATCGGCGAGGACGAGCGGCGTGATGGGCGGGCCGTCGTCGATGGGACGCCCACGGCCATCCATGACCCGCCCGAGCATCCGCGACGTGACGCCCAGCCGGAACGGCTGGCCGGTCAGCTCGACGCGCGTCGAATCAAGGGCGAGGCCGGCGGTCCCCTCGTACACCTGGACGACCGCGAGATCGGGCTGGAGCTCGACGACCTGGCCATGCCGGACCGCGCCGTCGACACCCTCGACGCGGACATCCTCGCCGAGCGCGACGCCCGGCGCCCGGCGGACGACGAGGAGCGGTCCGGAGAGACGCTCGACGCCGCGGAGACGGCGCTTCGAGAGGGTCATGACCCGATCTCCCCACCGAGTGCGAGGAGCCGCTCCGTCAGTTCCGCGAGGCGTGGCTCGACGTCGTCGCCCGCCCAGTACCGCGCTCGGCGGAGCTCGTCGAGGGCCGGCGCCTCGAGCGCCGTCTCCAGGGTGATGCCCCGGTCGAGCGCGGCGCGCAGGCCCGTCCTCGCCGCGAGGACCGCCCGGAGGAGGCCGAACTGGACGTCGAGAGGCCGCGAGGCGTCGACAGGATCGAAGGCGTGCTGCTGAAGGAACGTCTCGCGCATGAGCCGGGCGGTCTCGAGGTCGACCCGGTCCGCGGTGGGCAGAGCATCGGCGCCGACGAGCTGCACGATGTCGAGGAGCTGCTTCTCTCGTGCGAGCAACCCGATCGCCTCCGCCCGACGCTCCGCCCACGCCGGATCGACGTGGTCCGCGTACCACGTCGACAGGGCGTCGACGTAGAGCGAGTACGACTGCGTCCATCCGACCGCCGGGAAGTGCCGGGCATGGGCGAGACCGACATCGAGTGCCCAGAACGTCCCGGCGAGGCGGAGGCTCGCCTGGGTCACCGGCTCGCTGAAGTCGCCACCCGGAGGAGAGACGGCCCCGACGAGGGTGATCGATCCGATCCGCTCCGGGGTGCCGAGCGCCTCGACCCGACCGGCACGCTCGTAGAAGGCCGCGAGCCGGCTCCCGAGATATGCCGGGAAACCCTCCTCACCGGGCAATTCCTCGAGCCGGCCGCTGATCTCCCGGAGCGCCTCGGCCCAGCGGCTCGTCGAGTCTGCGAGGAGCGCGACGGCAAGACCCTGATCACGGAAGTACTCGGCGATCGTCATCCCGAGCTGGACCGATGCCTCGCGCGCCGCGACGGGCATGTTCGACGTGTTCGCGATGAGGACCGTCCGGGCGAGGAGCGGGTCGCCGGTCCGGGGATCGACCAGATCCGGGAAGCTTGCAAGGAGTTCGGCCATCTCGTTGCCGCGTTCGCCGCACCCGACATACACGACGACATCCGCGTCCGACCAGCGCGCGAGGGCCTGCTCGACGACGGTCTTGCCGGTCCCGAAGCCGCCGGGGATGACCGCCGTCCCGCCCATCGCGATCGGAAAGAGCATGTCGAAGACCCGCTGACCGGTGACGAGAGGTCGCTCCGCACCGAGGCGTCGGCGGGCGGGTCGTGGTCGCCGGATCGCCCAGTCGTGGCTGAGACGCAGATCGACCGGTCCCGTCCCGGTCTCGAGCCGGCCGATCCGCTCGTCCGCACCGTAGCTCCCGGGATCGAGGTCGCGGATCGTCCCTCCGGGGACGTCCGGCGGGACGAGGATCCGGTGATGGATCGGGCCCTCGACCACCGTTCCGAGCACGTCGCCGGCCACGACCGCGTCGCCCGTGCGCCGACCGGGCTCGAAGCGCCAGCGGCGTGCGTCGGCGCCACCGGGCGTGCCTGTCGTGCCCGCTGCACCGGCCTCGCCGGCGGCGCCGGGGAGGAGAAGCCAGCGTCCGGCGTGCGCCAGCCGATCGAGCGGCCGCTGGAGGCCGTCGAACGTCGCGCCCAGGAGTCCGGGTCCGAGCCTCGCCCGGAGCGGTGCTCCGGTCAGCGCGACCGGGTCGCCGACCTGGAGGCCTCCCGTCTCCTCGTAGACCTGGATCGTCGCATCGCCCCCGGCCAGGCCGATGATCTCGCCGAGGAGCCGCTGCCGGCCGATGTGGACGACCTCCCCGACCACCGCGTCATCGAGTCCGACCGCCCGGACGACGGGTCCCACGGCACCGGCCACCGTTCCGTGCGCCGCGCGCCCGGTCACGACCGCTCCCCCCCGGACAGCTCGATGCGATACCCGATCGCCCGTTCGAGCATCTCGCCGAGGAGTTGGCGCCGCGTCGTCGGGTCGGTGACGACCCCGGCGGGGATCGGCAGGACGATCGGCCGCGCCGAGTGCTCGAGTGTGTCGCGGAG
Organism: Chloroflexota bacterium; assembly: GCA_040882345.1. GTDB lineage: Bacteria > Chloroflexota > Limnocylindria > Limnocylindrales > CSP1-4 > SPCO01. The sequence goes on along the minus strand of JBBEBL010000220.1, from coordinate 42,136 downwards.
GCGATCCTCGAGTCCGGCCCACAGGTCGGCGGTCACCAGGACGAGCCCCACGTCCCCCTCGGCCAGGACGCTGCGGACCGCCGCGAGCGCCTCGGTGCCCGGGCGCGCCGTCACCGTCGCGGATCCCGCGAGGCGGAAGCCGTCGGCGAGCGCCGGGCCGGCGATGACGACGAGGCGGGCCACCGGTCAGCCCTCGGCGCCGGCGAGGAACGGACCGACGGCCTCGGCGCTCCAGCCGGCGGCTACCCGTGCGAGGCACGCGCGCATCCGGATGGCCTGGGCCTCGACGGCCGCCACGTATCCGGCGACGGCCCCGATCCCGAGAGGGTCCCGCCGGCCCCGCCGCACAAGCCGGTCCAGGCGGGCGAGGTGCGTCGGCCGCTCGAGCAGCCACGCGGCGTCGGATCCTCCGTCGCGCACCTCCGCGGCGATCATCTCCCGTTCCTCGCTCTCCTCGGAGAGGATCGCCCTCACGGTCCGTGCATCGACGCCGCGCCCGGAGACGCGCGCCGTCCGTCCACGCTCGAAGAGGGCGAGGACGTACTCCTCGACGCCGCGTCTCGAAGGATCGCGCTCGATCGCGGCGGCCACGTCGCGCGCCGTCAACGTCGGCACGAGGTCCATCCGCCCGAGGGCGACGAAGAACGCGGTCGAGTCGGGCGCGCGGCCGAGCGCTCCGAGCGCGGCGACATCGAGCAGTGCCCCGCCCGCGACCGGACTCCCGGTCGACTCGCCGGCGGCCCCCGCGTCGCGACGCCGGATCACGGCCACGACGCGTTCCAGATCGAGCGGCATGACGAGCGCCTCGACGAGGTGACGGACCGGCGGCTCGTACCAGTGCGGCAGTGCCCCGAGCCGGACGCTGCGGAAGCGCTCGATCGTCGCCTCGATCGCCGCCTGCGGGTCGCTGAGCAGGGAGGCCGTCCCGAGAAGGATCGGGCGCCAGTCCTCGGACCGCTCGAGGAACGCGAGGTACGCGCTCGGCGAGTCGCTCTCGGAGAGATACCGGAACGCGGCGGCGTCGAGCAGGCGCGAGCGGAGCGCGGCGATCCGTGCGTTGCCGTAGCCGTACATGATCGTCACCCGCCCATCAGGCCCGAACGCCGAGGAGTCGGGCGATCGGCTCGGACAGGTTCGTCCGGGCGCGCTCGAGACGGGCTGCGAGCGTGGCATCGACCTCGATGCGGTCGTCGGCCGAGCGTCCGACGACGCCGGCCGAGAGACCGTCGCGGTCACCCGGGCCGTCGATCTCGATCTCCCCGATCCGGCAGCCGAGCCGCTCGACCGTCGGCCGCGCGATCTCGACATCGGCCCCTCGCACGAGGATCTCCGCATCGGACCCGACGAGCTTGACCGTCTCGGCGATGAGGCGGTCGAGAGCGCTCCGCCACCGGTCCCCGCGCTCGGCCACGATCGCGGCGAGGCGCTGCTGCGCGCCGGCCATGACCTCGTCGACGAGGGACGCCGCCTGCGCGGCCCGACGCTCGAGGGACCGAAGCCGTGCGGCGTTCACGAGGCGCATCGCCTCCGCACGGTACGTCGGCTCTGCCCGCTCGCCTGCCTCGCGGACGCGGGCGACCACGGATGCCTCAGCGGCGTCGACAAGGCCGGCCGCCTGATCCCGCGCAGTGGCGATGATCCGCTCGGCCTCGGCGGCCGCCTCGGCCTCGATGAGACGGACGATCGCGTCGACGCCCACGTCAGAGGAAGATGATCATCGCGCCGATGACGAAGCCCAGGATGACCATCGTCTCCGGCAGGGCCACGAGGATGAGGATGGTGCCCGACACCTCCGGCTTCTCGGCGACGGCACCCGCGCCTGCGGCCCCGATGCGCGACTGCGCCCAGCCGGTCCCGATGGCCCCCAGGCCGACCGCGAGGGCAGCGGCCAGGTAGCGGATCGATTCGTCCATCTCAAGCACCTCCTGCGAGCGGGGCGCGAGATCCATGCTCGCGCCCGAGGACGGAGACGAACGGCTCGTACCGCACGCCGCCGGGTTCCACGAACTTGCTGAAGAACTCGACGTACTGGAGCCGGATCCCCTGCACCGACGAGTCGAAGAAGCCGAGGACGATCGCGAGGGCGTGGAAGACCGCCGCGATCGCGAAGCCGACGAGGGCGTTCTCGACGACGCCGCCCATCCGGTTCGCGATGAGCGCGAGCATGACGGAGGCCAGGCCGACCGCCATGAGCCGCGCGTAGCTCAGGACATTGCCGAAGACCCCCATCATCTCGATCGGTCCGGCCAGCCCGAGGGTCGCGCTGAGCAGGACGAGAGCGGCGACGAGGACGACGACCGCGAGCGGACCGGCCCATGCGGGGAGGCCGCCCGCCAGTGCGGCGAGCGCGACGATCGCGGCGACGAGGCTCGCAAGGAGAGCGATCCGGCCGATGGCCTCGCGCCGATGATGGAGACGGGTCGCATTCACGACACCGAGCACGAGCCCCAGCCCGATCTGGGCGACTCCGATCGCGAAGGCGAGGACGAGGAGCGGGAGAACCTCGTGCCGCCGGTCGAACCAGAGGGGCTCCAGGCCGAGCCATTCGTGACCGACGTCGCCGAACGCCTCGCCGAAGAGGAAGCCGAACAGGATCGTCGAGAGGGCTGCCAGCGCGCCCACGGGCCAGATGAAGGCCATCGCACGCGCCTCGCGCCAGCGCCGACGAGCGAGGGCGAGGATCGCCAGAAGAACGAGCCCGTACCCGACGTCGCCGACCATCAGGCCGACGAAGATCGGCAGGGCGAATGCGATGAGCGGCGTCGGATCGACCGTCCCGTAGCGCGGCAGCGACACGAACGACGCGAGCGGCTCGAAGGCCCGCAGGACCGGTCGGTTCTCGAGCGCCACGGGCGCCGACCGGGAGGTCGGGTCGGCGGCGCGCTCGATGACGAGGACGTCGGGTCCCACCTCCGTTTCGAGACGCGCACGCAGGTCCTCGACCGAGTCGCGGGGCAGCCAGCCGGAGATGACGGTGAGATGATCGCTCCGCCCGGCCGCCGCGATGACGCGGCCTTCCGCCTGCCGGTCGGCGAGGACGAGCCGAAGCGACGCGACGAGTGCGCCGTGCGTCGCGGCGAGCCGACCAAGCTCGGCCTCTGCAGCCCCGGCCCTCTCGTGGAGCGTCGACTCCTCCGCCTCCAATCGCGGCATCAGCTCGTCGAACGGGACGGCGACGAGCGACTCCGGCAGGCTCACCTCCTCGAGGTCACGCCCACCGAGGAGCGCCCGAACGTCCGGAGCGAGGCGGACCGGGTAGATGAGGACGGCCGCGACGCGGTCGGCGTCGATGTCGGCGGAGATCACCTCGGATCGCCCGTCGGTCAGGGAATCGAGCTCCTCGCGAACGAGCCCGATCACCTCGCGGTAGCGCGCGCGGACGACGATCCCGGTCGAGGCGTAGCCTCGGATCGACGGCACGTGGCCGACCGCCCAACGGAGACCCTCGACGATCCGACGGTAGCCGGCCAGCCGGGCCGCCTCGGCGCGCAGGGACTGCAGTCCGGCCGTCAGCTCGGACGCGCGACGGGCGGCCGGTTCCAGGGCGACCACCTGCTCGAGGAGAGCCTGGTCGGATGCCTCCCACCACTCACGGACAAGGGCGTCCGAGGCGTCGGGCGTCGAGAGGAGACCGCTCGATGCGGTGATCCGGTCAAGCGCCGCGTCCATCGGTGAGGGTCGATCGGCATCCCCGCGGAGGGCCCGCGACTCCGCCACGAAGACGGACGATCCTGGACTGCCCACCGGTTCGTACGGGATCAGGTGGACGATCCCTGCGCGGTGGATGATCCGCACGACGTGCGCCGCCGCGGAGCGGGGAGCGACGATGTCGATGCGACACATCGCGACCTGCATCTCCCACTCACCTTCCCGGCTCGCCGAGGACCATCGCCACGACGTACTCGACGGCGGCATCGGGCCCCGTGCCGGCATCACCCGGCGGGGCACCGCCGATCGATCCCGCGAGCTCGCGCTCGATCCGCGCGACCTCCTCCGTCGCACCCCGGAGATGCTCCTCGCGGAGGGCGGCGAGCGTCGCGGCGACCCTGACCGGGAGCTCCGCCTCGATCGCGTTGGCGCGGACGGCCGCGTCCTCGATCATCCGTGCCGCTTCCGCTTCCGCGACGAGCCGCTTCTCCCGAGCGGCCAGCTCGGCCCGCTCGAGTTCCGCGACCACGGAGGCGCCGGGCAGGTCCGCGCCGGCCATCGGCTCTCTGACGTCCATCACGAGGCTCGCCGGATCAGGTCGGTCGTCGAGAGGACGCCGATCGGCAGGCTCTCGTCCTCATCCGCCACGACGACGAACCGGTGGATCCGGTGGCGCTCCATCTTGCGGGCCGCGATCGGGACCGGCGTCGAACGGGTCACGGTGACCGCCGGCGACGTCATGAGATGGCGGACCGCCAGTCCTGCCCAGTTGATCCACAGGTACTCGGTCGAGCGCGCCCGGATGAGATCGGTCTGGCTGAGGACGCCGACGAGAGCCATCAGGTCGCCCACGGTCAGCGGCTTCATCGAGCGTGGCATGTCAGGACTCCTTCACGTTCACGGCTCGGGCGACGATGGCGCCCGTGATCGCTCACGGCTGACCACCGCCGAGCCATCGACGGCGGCGGGCAGACCGCGACAGGGAACGCCGACGAGACGATGCACATGGGTCAAGGATGCGGCGTGGAGACGAGCGACCGGCAGGACCAGGGCGACCGAACACCGGGGGCCGTTCGGCCCGGCCCGCGGCGGCGCCGGAGACGCCGTTCGTGCCATCGGGCCCGCGCTGTGGGTGACCACGGGCCCTAGGCCGCCGCGCGGCGGACTGACATGCTCGCGGAAGTCGATGGGAAGCGACGGACCGAGGAGGTGTGTGATGGCGGCGAACATCCAGGATGTCGGGGCGGTCCCGCAACCACGCCTGCTCGAGTGGCTGCGCGTGAACGGCGTCGACCACGAGATCCATGAGCATGCGACGACGATCACCGCGACGGCGACGGCACGGGCCGAGGGGATCGACCCACGACGCTTCGCGAAGACGGTCTGTGTCATCGCCGATGATCGACCTGCCCTCGTCGTCGTCGATGCGGTGGACCGTATCGACCTCGCGAAGGTGCGCCACGTCCTCGCGGCCGACGATGTCCGGCTCGCGTCAGAGGGCGAGCTCGTCGAGTTCGCGCCGGACTTCGAGGTCGGGACGATCCCGCCGATCGGGGATCTGTTCGACGCCCGCGTCATCGCCGACTTCGCCGTCCGCGACGACCCGGAGATCTCGTTCCACGCCGGCAGCCACAGCTTCACGGTCCACGTCGATCGGGCCGCCTGGGAGCGAGCGACCCACGTCGTGTACGCGGACATCGCACTCGCCGACCACGATCGGGCCGCCTGGGCATCCTCATGACGCGCGGGGCGCGGGTCGCTCGCGGCCGGGACGATCCCGCCACCCTCGTGTGGATCGACCGTGACGAGGCCCTGATCGTCCGCTGGGACGGTGCCGCGACGATCGAACGGATCGCATCCGAGGTGCCGCCCCACCGGCGCTCGACCGGCCACATCCGGCACGACCCGACCGTCCGCCACGGTGGCGGCGGCGTCCCGACTGACCGTCTCGAGCGGGTCCAGGCGGCCCGACTGGCGGCTTTCATCCGGGAAGTGGCCGCGCGGATCCCGCCGGGCGATCCGGTCCGCATCGTCGGGCCCGGTGACGTCCGCCAGCGCCTCGGCCGGATCATCAGGGCCGAGGACCGCCGTCTCGAGCGCGAGCGGGCCGTCGACACGCAGAGCGCGGCGCCACTGACCGAACCGCAACTCGTCGCCCACGTGCGCGAGCTCGCGGGCGACCCGCCGCCTCGGCGAGTCGTGGGGTGATCGCGGGATCCGGGAACCTCGCGGCGAGCGCCGTCGCCGTCGGCTGATCAGCCGCCCGGCGCGTCGTCCCGACCGCGGCCGCGGAGCGTGCCGGCCTCGCGGTCGTAGGCACCCTCGAGATCGTCATCGCCGGTGCGGTCCCACAGTTGGACGCCGGTCAGATATGCGGCGCGTCCGATGAGGTGGGCGCTCACCGGCGTCGTCAGAAAGATGAACGTCACGACCAGCATGGCGCGGGCCACGATCCCGAGTTCCGCGTAGTGGACGGCGACCGCCGCCATGAGGCAGCCGGCCCCCAGGGATGACGCCTTGCTCGCGACCTGGAGGCGCATGTAGACGTCCGGCATCCGGATGACCCCCACCCCGGAGAGGAGCATGAAGGACGCTCCCAGGAGCATGAGAACGGCCGTCACGATCTCTGTCATCCGCGCGCCGCCCGCTCAGCGTAGCGCGCGAACGCGACCGCACCGATGAATGCCACCAGGGCCAGGGCGATCGCGACATCCAGGAGGACCGGGGTGCCGGAGGCGATGGCCGTCGCCGCGACGACCCCGACCACGAGCGTAGCGGTCAGCTCCAGCGCGACCACCCGATCCATGAGGCTTGGGCCCAGCACCAACCGGACGAACGTCAGGACCAGAGAAACGGTGATCATCCCCATGGCGGTCACGAACGCGATCCCGATCAGGCCATCCACCGGGCCGGTCATCGCAGGAGCTCCAACACGCGCCGCTCGAAGCCGTCCTTGATCTCGCGACGGAATGCCTCGGGATCCTCCACGAACATCCCATGCACGTAGAGCGTCGTCCGATCGTCCGAGATGTCCAGGCTGAGCGTGCCGGGGGTCATCGTCAGCAGGTTCGCCAGCAGCGTGATCTCGGCATCGCTGCGGACGTCCAGGGGTACGGCGACGATGCCCGGATGCATGTGATGCGTGGGTGTGACGACGTCGTACGCGACCCGCAGGTTGGCGAGGATGAGCTCACGCAGGTAGAAGGCGACGAACGACGCCAGGCGCACCGTGCGCCCGAAATACGACGTCCGACCGATCGACCGCCTGGTGACCAGGAGCGCGATATAGCCGAAGGCGAAGCCCAGCAGGAAGTTCGCGGCACTGAACTGGCCGGACATCGCGACCCAGGCGAGCGCGAGCAACAGGTTCGCGGCGAACATGGTCACGGCGTCGCTCCCAGCACGGCGGCGATGTAGGCGGTCGGGTCCATCAGCTGGTCCGCGGCCCGGATGGCGAGGCCGAACATCGGCTCCGCTGCCACGCTGATCGCGATGGTGCAGGCGGCCAGCGCGACCATCGGCATGGTGATCCGCCGGTCGAGTCGCGCCGTCAGGTCGTGCGGCGCCGAGCCCGCCGCCGGGTCGTCGTCGGGAGCCGCCTTCCAGAACGCCTCGTTCCAGAGTTTCAGCACGGAGTACAGGGTGAGCAGGCTGACGAGGAGCGCGACGCCCACGATGGCGTACTGCTGTATGGCGAGCCCGGCCTGGACCAGCGCCAGCTTCGCGAAGAAGCCAGACAGCGGCGGGATCCCGGCGAGGGACATCGCCGGGATGAGGAAGAGGACCGCCAGGCCGGGTCGGAGGGCCCACAACCCACCGAGACGCACGAGCGCTCCGGTCCCGGCCAGGCGCTCCACTGCACCGCCGACGAGGAACAGGTTCGTCTTCGCGATGCTGCCATGGATGATGTAGAGGATGGAGCCCGCGAGAGCGAGTGGCGTGTGGAGCGCAAGGCCCATGACCATGAACCCGATCCCGCTGACGATGAGGAACGACAGCACGCGCCGGAACTCGTGCTGGGCCACCGCACCAAGGACACCGACGACCATGGTCAGTGCCGCCGTCACCAGCAGGATGGCGTCGATGGTGGATGCATCGCCCGTGAAGACCAGCGTGAAGACGCGGATCAGCGCATAGACCCCAACCTTGGTCAGCAGTCCGGCGAAGACGGCGGATACGGCGACCGGCGGCGTGTGATACGAGGCGGGCAGCCAGAAGAACAGCGGGAAGACCGCGGCTTTGATCCCGAATGCCACGAGGAACAGGACGCTGATGGCTGTCACCAGGCCGGTCGGCTCCACCACGGACAGCTTTCCCGCGAGGTCCGCCATGTTGAGGGTCCCAGCAACGCCGTACAGCAGTCCCGCCCCGGACAGGAAAAGCGCCGACGCGACGAGGTTGAGGGCGACGTACTTGAGGGCCCCCTCCAGCTGGGCCCGATCGCCGCCGAGGGCCAGGAGCACGAAGGAGGCGATGAGCATCACCTCGAACCAGACGTACAGGTTGAAGATGTCGCCGGTCAGGAACGCGCCGCAGACCCCCACAAGCAGGATCGCGTAGAGCGGGTGATAGCCGAACGACTGGCGCCGGCCGTCCACGGTCGCCAGGCCATAGACGGCAACGGCCACGCCGATGACCCCGGTGATGACGATCATGATCGCGCTGAGCAGGTCGGCCGCGAGGGTGACGCCGAACGGGGCCTGCCACCCGCCGACCGTCAGCGCCATGACGCCGACCCGCTCGACCTCCACGAGCAGGGCGATGCCCGCCGCGAGCAGCGCGGCCGTGCCGATCAGCACGATCACCCGTTGCCGGACGGGGGAGCGCCATGACAGCAGCGCGAGCGCGGCCGCGCCGAGGGGGATGACGATGGGCAGGATCAACAGGATCGTCATCGGTCCGACGACGACAGGTCGTCAAGGTCGTCCGAGCCGGTCTCCTGGTAGGCCCGATGGAGCAGGACGAGGGTGAACGCGAGGACACCGAAACCGATGACGATGGCGGTCAGGATCAGGGCCTGGGGCAGCGGGTCCGCGACCCCGGGCGGTGGCGTCTCGGCGCCCGCGGGCACCAGCGGTGGCTCCCCCCGGACGAGTCCGGCGGCCGTGAAGATGAGCAGGTTGGCGGCGTTCCCGATGAGGCTCAACCCGAGGGCCAGCTTCACGAGGCTGCGGCGCAGCATGAGGTAGACGCCGGCCGCGAAGAGTCCGCCGATGACGATCGCCAGCACGGTCGCCACGTCACTCCTCCTCCAGGGCGAAGACGATGGTCAGGACGGAGCCCACGACGACGAGATAGACGCCAAGGTCGAAGAGCAGCGTCGTGCCCGCGTAGAACGGCGTGCCGTCCGGGAGCGCCAGGTCCAGCCACACCGAGGCAAGGAACCCAGATCCGCCGACGAGACCCACCAGGCCGCTCGCGAGCGCGAGGGCGAGTCCCACCCCGATCAGGGTCCTCGTATCCACGTGGAGCACGCGCCGGGCGTTCGGGACCCCGGACGCGGTGGCCAGCAGGGCGAACGCGGCTGAGGCCACCAGGCCGCCGGCGAATCCCCCGCCCGGTTCGTCGTGCCCGCGAAGCAGCAGGAACAGCGAGAACAGCAGGAGCAGAGGCAGCAGCACCTTCGTCGCGGTCGGGAGGATGATGCCGCTCACGAGCGCTCCTCTGCGGCCGCGCCCGCGCCGGCCTGGACCCGGTCGGCCCGACGGTCCGGGCGCAGCTTCAGCAGCGCGAACACGCCGATGCCCGCGACGGCGAGGACGGTCACCTCCCCGAGGGTGTCGAGCCCGCGGAAGTCGATCAGGATGACGTTCACGACGTTTCGTCCCCGCGCCTCCAGGTAGCTCGCCTCGAGGAAGAAGGAGGAGATCGCCTCGTGAGGGCGGACGCTCGTCGCCAGGACGAGGGTCCCCATCAGGGTCCCCGCCGCGAGCGCCACGACGGCATCGCGCATCCGGGAGGCGGATGAGGAGACCGTCACGAAGCGCGGCAGGTGGTGGAACACGAGCACGAACAGGATGATGATCAGGGTCTCGATCAAGACCTGGATCATGGCCAGGTCCGGCGCTCCGAACAGCAGGTAGACGAGCGCGATGCCATAGCCGACGACCCCGAGGGCGGCCACGGCGCTCAGACGCGAATCCGCCCGTAACGCGACGAACGCACCGACGAGGATCGCGCCGGCCGCGCCGACTTCCCAGAACCGCACGTCGGTGGATGGCTCCAGCGCCGGCAGCCCGCCCAGGAGGGCGACCACGCCCCACGCCAGCACGGTCGTCGTGACGAAGACGATGAGCATGTACTGGCGCAGTCGCCCGGTCTGCGAGGTGGCCGACACAACCCCGGCGAACCGGACGGTGCCGGTCACCAGGCCTTCCCACGCTCGCTCCGGCCCGAGCCGCTCCCCGACGTCCAGCCGCGTGACGGTGCTCCTCGCCTGGCGCCGCGCCACCAGCAGGCCGAGCCCGGCCAGCACCGTGACCACGCTCAACGCGAGCGCGAGGTCGGGCGGATACCAGGGCAGGATCTTGGCGTCGATCGGGCCACCCACCACATCCGAAGCGGCGGCCGCGATCAGCGGACCGGCGAACAGGGATGGCGCGATGCCGGCGACCAGCCCCATGGCGGCGAGGACGGTCGGTGCGACCCACATGCGCGCCGGGGTTTCGTGGGCGTCGGCCCCGGTCCCGGTCCCGGCATCCGTGCGGCCGAAGAAGGGCAGCACACCGGTGATCCCGGCGACGGCCACGAAGGCGATCCCGGCCGCCACGACGACCGCGGTCACCACGACGGCGGCACCGACCACGTCCAGCGTCGCTTTGTACGCGAGTTCCTTGCCGATGAACCCGAGCAACCCGGGCAGGCCGATCATCGACGCGGCGGCGATGAGGCCGGCCGTCGCGGTCAGCGGCATCGCGCCCCGGAGACCACCCAGGCGGGTGACGTCGCGCGTGCCGGCCCCGTGGTCGATGGAACCTGCCACCAGGAACAGCGCGCCCTTGTATGCGGCGTGGGCCAGCAACACGGCGATCGCGGCGACGCTCGCCTCCGGCGTATCCAGGCCCAGTAGCAGGACCATCAGGCCCAGCGCGGCGACCGTCGAGTAGGCGAGGATCCGCTTCAGGTCCGTCTGACCCAGGCTCATCCAGGCGCCGAGGACCAGGGTCGCCGCGCCGACGACGGTGAGGATGCCGACCCATGCCCCGGTGGCCGCCAGTATCGGGGCCAGGCGGGCGATGAGGTAGACCCCGGCCTTGACCATCGTGGCGGAATGGAGGTAGGCGGAGACCGGCGTGGGAGCCTCCATCGCGTTGGGTAGCCAGAAATGGAACGGGACCTGCGCCGACTTGGTCAGGGCACCCGCCAGGATGAGGACGAGGGTCGGCACGTACAGCGCGTGGGTCCGCAGGCTGGCCGCCTCCGCGGCCCCGGCCATCTCCGAAAGGCGGCCCGTGCCCGCGATCCCGGCCAGGAGCACGAACCCGGCCAGCATCGCCAGTTCGCCCGCCGCCGTCAGGAGGAATGCCTGGTTCGCGCCGTCCCGAGCTGAGCGACGCTCGTGGTCGAAGCCGATGAGCAGGAACGAGGTCAGGCCGGTCAGGCCCCAGAACACGTAGACGAGCAACAGGTCGTCGGCGACGACCAGGCCCAGCATGGAGGCGAGGAACGCGAGCATGATCCCGGTGAAGCGGCCCTGGCGTGGGTCGCCGTGGAGGTACGCATCGGAGAAGAGCAGCACCAACGCCCCGATCCCGCATACGAGTAGGGCGAACAGGAGGCCCAGGCCGTCCACGTTCACGGCCAGGTCGACGCCAAGCGCCGGGACCCACGGGACGACGCCTCGTTCCGGCTCCCCGCGCAGGACCGCGGGCGCGATCGCCACGAAGTACGCGGTCAAGGCCGCCGGGACGAAGACGCCCACGGCACGCCCGGCGCGGGCATTCAGCCGCCACAGGAGCGGCACGAGGACGGCGGCCGCGAAGACCACCGCGAGGGCCAGGTGGGTTCCGGTCACGACGAGCGGTGCCCGGAGGAGGGCTGAAGGGCGGGCATCGGTCGCCCCAGCATACCCAGCCGGTGGAGATGGCGGGGGCTGATCGCCTCTCGCCGCGTTCTTCAGCGAAGTCTGCGAACGTACGCTCGTCGGGCCGCCCTGTCCCGTACACATCCGAGGGCCTGGAGACGGACCGGTTCCCGACGGCGACCTTCGAGGTCACCGCGCCGATGGACATCCCGGCCGCGGCCATGGAGGGCTCGCCAACGGACCTGACGCTTCACGGCGACCTGACGCTTCACGGCGTCACCCGGTCCGTGCAGATCCCGGCCCAGGTGCAGCTGGCAGACGGTCGGATCCGAGTCGCGGGCTCACTGACGTTCCCGCTCGCCGACTTCGAGATCACGGCACCCAACGTCGGCGGCTTCATCGTGTCCATCGCGGACGATGGCGCGCTGGAGTTCCTGCTCGTCCTCGCGAAGGGGTAACCGCCTGGCCGCCGGACCGTGGCGTGGGACGTGCTCGCCGTCGTGTGGCGCGTTGCCACCGCCGGGGCGGGCTCCGTGTTCGCCCGTGGTGAAGCGCTCGCGCCCCGCAGCCCGGCGCCGCGATGGGATTCGGTGTCGCTGAACGTTGACAGGCCGAGGCGCGTGAAGGTCAGCTCGCCGGCCGATCGGATCGGCCATCGGTCGCGCCAGCGAGCTCGGCATTCACCGTGGATGAAGAGGCGTCAGGGAGCCATCGACGCGAGTCGCCAGACACGACCTTGAGCCCACCAACATTCACTGGAACCGAACCGGTCGCCTGCCGCGGGCCGCGACCTGGGTTCGCCCCGCGGCGACGTTCGCCCCGCGGCCCGCCTAGGACCCGGAGTGCGGGCCGTCCAGTCGGTGCTTGGCGACGAAGGCCGCCGCCTGGGCGCGCCGTTCCAGGTTGAGCTTGGACAGGATGGAGCTGACGTAGTTCTTGACGGTCTTGTCGGACAGGAAGATCTCGCCGGCGATCTCCTTGTTCGTCTTGCCCTCCGCCACGAGCAGCAGGATCCGCTGTTCCTGGGCGGTGAGCGCGGCGAGCTCGTCCGACTGGCCGCCGGTCGCGATCCGCCGGATCCGCTCCAGGACCTTCTCCGTGACGGCTGGATCCAGCAGGGAGCCGCCTCGGCCCACGGTCTCCAGCGCGGCCATCAGGTCCCTCGCGCGGATCTGCTTGAGGAGGTACCCGGAGGCGCCGGCGACGATCGCGGACAGGACCGCCTCCTCGTCCGGGTATGACGTGAGCATCACGACGCGCGTCTCCGGGAGCTCCGCCCGGATCTCCCGACAGGCCTCCACGCCGCTGCCGTCCGGGAGGCGCACGTCCATGACGACGATGTCCGGCCTGAACCGCCGGGCGGCGTCGATCGCCTCGGCGACCGTGCCCGCTTCCGCCACCACCTGGAATCCGTCGCGCCGGTCGAGCAGCGACACGAGTCCCTGGCGAACGACCTCGTGGTCGTCCACGACCAGGATGCGCAGGACGGCGGTGGGTGTGGTGTCAGTCACGATGGCGTTCCCTCGATGGCGTCGGTGATGGGCACATGGACGATGACCCGGGTGCCGCCGCCCGGCCGGCTGTCGATCTCGAGCCTCCCGCCCGTTGCGGCAGCTCGTTCGCGAACGTTGACGAGTCCATGATGGCCCCCCGATGCGACGGATGCGGGATCGAATCCCACGCCATTGTCGCGGACTTCCAGGCGCAGGTCATCCCCTGCCCTCTCGAGTCGCACTTCCGCCCGCGTCGCTCTGGCATGACGGCTGACGTTGCTGAGGGCCTCGCGGACCAGGTGGAGGAGCTCATGGCGAGCGGCATCGTCCAGGAACGACAACTCTTCCCGGCTCGCCGTGACGTGGGTCTCCACATCGATCGTGGTCGTCAGCCGCAGGCTGTCGGCCAGCGCCGCGATCCCGGAGGCCAGGCCGGCGCCGCTCATCCCCGGGCGAAGTCCGGTCACGAACTCCCGGATGTCGGCGATGGAGCGATGGATGGCATCGATCGCCGCATCGATCCGGGCGGCGGCCTCGTCCGGCGCCGTCTCCACCAGGAGGTCGACATCCTCCAGCGACAGCCCGACCGCATAGAGGCCCTGGATGACGCCGTCGTGGAGGTCGCGCCCGATCCGCTCGCGCTCCTCCACGACCCGCAGCGCGGCCAGCCGATCGTGCAGTCGGGCGTTCTGGATGGCGATGCCGGCGTGGCGGGCGAACAGCTCCACGACCCGTTGATCAGCCTCGGTGAACTCCGCAGCGTGGCGCTTGTCCGTGAGGTAGAGGTCGCCGATGGGCTGTCCTGCCACGATGATCGGCACCCCCAGCAGGGAGCGCATCGGCGGATGGTGCGGCGGGAAGCCGACCGAGTCGGGGTGGGCGGAGATATCCGCAGTCCGCAACGACCGACCTTCACGGATGATCAGGCCCAGCAGCCCGTGACCCACCGGCAGCGGGCCGATGGCCGCACGCTCCTCCGGCGTCAGCCCGGTCGTGATGAAGCGCTCCATCCGCCCATTGATATCGGCGATGCCGAGCGCGGCATAGCGGGCGTCCACGAGGGTGGCCACGCGGTCGGCGATGAGCTGCAGGACGTACTCGAGGTCCAGCACCTCCGAGATCGCCCGCGTCGCCTCGTCCAGCGCCTCGATGGTCTCGGCCGCGAGGCCCGGCCCGCGGTCCCTGTCGTCGTCGTCCATGCACCGCGCAGCGTACCGCGGTCACGCATCGGCACGCGTCCCAAGGTGACCGATGGCCCCCGTGACCGGGCCGCTGGTCACTATGTGCCTCGCGCGACCGCGCCCATGATGCCGGGCATGGCATCGCCGTCCGAAGCTCGCTCCCCATCGCGCGCCAGCGTCCCGATCGCCACGGTCCTCCTCGCGACGGACCTGTCCGCGACCTCGACACCGGCCGAGGACGAGGCGCTGCGCCTCGCCGCCAGTCTGCGTGCCCGGCTGGTCGCGGTGAGCGTCATCGATCCAGGCTCACTCCGCCTGCCCGGGGGGCGGTTCCATGCCCGCATGGACCAGGTCCGCGACGAACGTGAGTCCGCCGCGCAGCGGCTCGTGGCCCGGGCTCGCGACCTTGGGATCCCCACGGCGTTCCTGGTCTGGGAGGGCGTCCCGGGCGAGGCGATCGTGGACGCCGCCGACGCCGAGCGCGCGGACCTGATCGTGCTGGGCACGCACGGCCGGACCGGCGTCAACCGTTCCCTCTTCGGCAGCGTGTCGGACCACGTGGTGCGCAACGCTCCATGTCCGGTCGTGGTGGTCCGCGGACCCGCCTGACTCCGGCTGGTCTCCCAGCGCCTACTTGGTGTAGACGCCGCCCGGGTCCAACTCCTCGCGCACGATCCGCAGCTCCTCCTGGGTCGGGGGTGGCGTGCTGGCCAGGTCGTCGACGACCTCGACATCCCAGCCGATCGTGGCACGGATCTCGTCCAGGGTGGCGCCCGGATGGAGGGAATCCAGGCGCATCTCTCCGGCCTCGTCGAAGTGATAGATGCCGAGATCCGTCACGACGACCGTCGGGCCGCGGCCCAGCCAGCCGCCCTCCCGCCGGATGCGTTCGGCCTGCTCGGCGCCCCCCAGGTTGCCGGGCGACGTCCGGAAGTCGATACGCTCGACGAACGAGCGGGCGCTCTGGCGCATGATCACGAAGACCTGCCGGGCGTTGATCGCGATCTCGCACGCCCCACCGCTACCCGGGAGCCGGGTCTTCGGGTGCGCGTAGTCGCCGATGACCGTCGTGTTGATGTTGCCGAATCGGTCGATCTGCGCGGCACCCAGGAAGCCGACGTCGATGAGACCGCCCTGGAGGTAGTACCCGAACAGTTCCAGCATGCTGACCACGGCCGTGGACCCGGTGACGATCGTCGGGTCGCCGATGCTCAGTGGGAGGCGCTGCGGCCGCGCCCCGAACACGCCGGCCTCGTAGACCATCTCCAGATCCGGGTTGACCGTGCGCTGCGCGAGGTTGACCGCGATGTTCGGCAGGCCGACGCCGACGAAGCAGACCCGCTGACCCTCCAGGGCTCTGGCCGCGGCGACGATCATCATCTCCGACTTCGTGAAGTCGGCCATGCCCGCCATCAGCGGTACTCGCCGTAGTCCACGGCACCGGATGGCGCTGGCGACGAGGGCCGCAGCGACGCCTGTCGTTCCGCCCCCAGCCGGTCCATGTACGCGGCGCGACCGTCGAGGTCGTAGACCCACGCTCGTAGCCATGCCTGCACGGCGTCCTCGTCGCGGGTGATGGGATCCCAGTCGAGGTAGAAGCGGTTGTCGCGGTCGTAGGCCCCCTGGACGTACGACGGGTGCGCGCCCCACGGCTCGACGACGACGGCATCCACGATGAGCCCTGGGATGATGGTCCGGTTCGGGTCGGCCCGGATGACCGCCTCGTCCACGAGTTCCTCCACGACCACGATGACCCGGTCAGCGGCGAAGGCGGCCTCTTTCTGGCAGCCCAGCAGACCCCAGACCTGGGTGTCGCCGCCGGCCGAGGCACGCTGGGCGTGGACGATCGTGACGTCCGGGCTCAGGGGCGGCACGGCGTAGATGGTCTCGTCGCCGTATGGCGAGCGGATGGGCCGGATCAACGGGTTCGCCACCGGCAGGTCCGTCTCGAAGTACGAGCGGAGCGGGAAGAACGGCAGGTTCATGGCACCCGCGGTGTAGCGCCCGACCATCCCGAAGTGGCTGTACTCCTCGACCTCCAGTGGCTCGTCCGGGAGGTCACCTTCTATACGGCGGCGGATCGCGCCGAGACCGCCGACGCCCGGGTTGCCGAGCCAGCTGAACACGAGCTTGCTGGCCACGCCGCCGGCGATCATCTGGTCATAGATGACGTCCGGCGTGAGGCGCGCCAGGGTCAGGTCGCGCTTGCGCTGGCGGATGATCTCGTGACCGGCCGCGAATGAGATGAGATGGGTGAAGCCCTCGATGGCGACGGTGTCACCGTCGCGCACGAGGTCCGCGATGGCGTCGCGCATGGACGCGACCTTGGACCCGCTGGACGCGCCCATCTGGCGGTCAGCCCGCTGCCTCGACTTCGTGGAGTGCACCCGCCTCGACGACCTCGGCCAGTACCTCCGGACCGTGGCCGGCCACGTGGGCGACGGCCTCGCTGAAGATGCGCACCGCCGTCGCCATCTCGTCCTCAGAGACGGTCAGGGCGGGCGACATGCGCACGGACGACTTGCCGCACTCCAGCACGAGCAGGCCGCGCTCGAAGCAGGCCCACTGGACCTCCTCGGCATGCTCCGCGCTGTCGAATTCGACGCCGAGCATCAGGCCCTTGCCGCGGACGTCCCGAACGAGCCCGTCGAAGCGATCGATGAGCGGTCGGAGCCCGGTCTGGGCCTGCTCCCCCCGAGCGGCGGCGTTGCCCATGAGGCCGCCCTCCAGGAGGTCGACCGTCGCGAGCGCGGCGGCGCAGGCCACGGGGTTGCCGCCGTACGTGGAGCCGTGCGCACCCGGACCCCACGCTTCCAGGAGTTCCGCCCGAGCGATCATCGCGCCGAGTGGCATGCCGCTGGCGATGCCCTTGGCCGAGAGGAGGATGTCCGGCTTGACGCCCCAGTGGTCGATCGCCCACATCTTCCCGGTCCGGCCCGCGCCGGACTGGATCTCGTCGGCGATGAGGAGGATGCCGTGGCGGTCGCAGATATCGCGCAGGCCCTGCAGGAAGCCGTCCTCCGGGACGATGTACCCGCCCTCGCCCTGGATGGGCTCGACGATGATCGCCGCGACCTCGTTGGCCGGAGCGAGCTTGTCGAACAGGACCTCGTCGAACCAGCGAAGGTCCTCGACCCGACCGTAGGGTGCGTGGAAGATCCCGGGCAGCAGCGGCCCGAAGCCCGCGTGGTACTTGGCCTTGGACGCCGTCAGCGAAACGGCCCCGTAGGTCCGCCCATGGAACGCGCCCAGGAAGGCGACGACGTACGGGCGGTGGGTCGCGTAGCGGGCGAGCTTGATGGAGGCCTCGACGACTTCCGCCCCCGAGTTGCCGAGGTATGTCCGGGCGCGGCCGCCCTTGATGGGGGCGAGCTCAGCGAGGCGCCGGCAGACCTGCGGGTAGATGGGCAGGTAGAAGTCGGAGGCGGAGAAGTGGATGAGTTCCGCGGCCTGTTCCTTGATGGCGGCAACCACCTGGGGGTGCGAGTGCCCGGTGGAGTTGACCGCGATGCCCGCGGCGAAGTCCAGGAAGAGGTTGCCGTCGATGTCCTCGACGGTCAGACCCTCGCCGCGGACCGGCACGATCGGATAGGCGCGCGGCAGGCTGGGTGACGTCCAGGTCTCGTCGAACGCGACGTGCTCGCGGGCCCGTGGCCCGGGCAATTCCGTGACGATATGCGGAACGGGACGATCACCGGCGAGACGCGACACGACCGACGACAAGGGGCACCTCTGGCGGCTGGTTCCCGGCTGGAACTGGCTGGACACGGGCGGCACCCGGCCGTGATGCATAGGGACTATGCAGGCTGGATATCCGAACCGAGTCTAGCAGACGGCCGGAGCCGGGCGGGGCGTCAAAGCCGGGCGGGGCGTCCACGCGGCAGCGGCGGGCGGCGGCGCTGGGCGTGCCCTCCGCGGACCGCCGCCGCTTCACCGCCACCGAATTCCCGGCGCCCAAACCGCCGGCATCCGTCCTGGGTTCGTTCACGGTGAACGATCGCACCACGTGGGAGGGATCCCGGTGGCCCTTGGACCCAGTGACCGTTCCTCGCCGCAGGGCGTTCACCTTGGCTGAACGCGGACGAGGGAGCGCGGCGCCGAACGCCGTCAATAGGCCCTTCACCGTGCATTCGTTCGGCACGGGTGAAGCGCGATGAGAGGGCCGCGCCGGAGAACCGTGGGGCGTGGGGATAGGGCCCGGACCGCGGCGAGCGACCCACGCGGCGAGGACCCCGGACCGTCACCCGGTCCGGGGTGGTACGAGATAGTCCTGTTGGGTCAGGTCCACGCGTCGCCGGTACGCGTACGGTTGCCGCCATGATCAGGGCACACGACCCCACCACCGCCGCCGGCGCCGCGCCGGCGACCGCCCTTCGCCTGCCGGCCACACCGCACCGGATCGGCGCCCACGTCGCACGATCCATGTGGCTGTCCGACCGTGGGCTGGCAGAGCTCCGATGGGCCGCGGTGACGCTCGTGGCGATGGGGGTCCTGTCGCTGGTCGCCATGATCCTCGATCCGACGGACGCGACCTTCCACATGACGTTGGTCGTGGCGGGACCCGCCGCGCTCCTGGCCATCGCAGCCGGATGGTCGTCTGCCGGGCCGCGCCTGATGACCCACCGCCTCGCGCGACTTGCACTGGGTCCTGCCGTCCTGCTCGCCGCCGCCGTCGGCAGCGGACCGAACGACCTCACCACCCTGGCCATGCCGCCCGCCGGACCGCTCGTCGTGCTGGCACTGTCCTTCGCCGCGATCACCCCGGGTTACCCGATCGCCGCGGCCATCCTGATCGGGGCCACGGTGGGCACGTACGGTGCCCATGCGTCCCTGATGCCGGCCGGCGCCGACGTCGTCATCGACGAGTACGTCGTCAGGGTCGCGGTGGTGCTGCTCGCGGCCACGGGCCTCTTCGTCGTGGTTCGCGTCGCGACCGCGGCGGAGGACCGGGCTGCCAGCCTCGCCGCCCGCAGCCGGCGTCGCGTTGACGACCTGGAGCGACTGGAGCGCATCGTCCGTCGCTTCGATGGGTTGCGGCCCGTCCAGGAGGTGATCCAGGACGTCGTGGACGACGTATCCGGCGAGTTCGAGATCGCGCTGGTGTCCATCTACCTGCCGCAAGGCGATCGGCGACTGGACATGGTCGGCGTGGCGGGCTACCACACGCCCTTCCACCAGATCGACGTCGGCGTCGGGATCATCGGTCGTGCCGCGGCCCGCCTGGAGACCCAGTTCGTGCCGGACGTCTTGGCCGACCCCGAATACCGCGCCGCTCGGGACGACGTTGGCAGCGAGGTGGCCGCCCCCATCGTCCATGACGGTGAACTGCTCGGTGTCATCAACTTCGAGGGCACCCTGGATCGTCCCCTCGGGACGACGCACGTCGCCCTGGCGGAGATGCTCGGCCGGTCGATCGCGGGATCGCTTCGCTCGGCTCGCCTGGACGAGGAGCGGCGTGCCCGGCTCCATGCGATCGAGCGCGTCCTCGCCGTCAGCCGTGGCCTGCTCGCCGATCTTGATCGGCGGCGCATGGTCGACTCGGTCGTTGACGCGGCGGTGGACCTGCTCGAGGCCGATCGTGTGCTCATCGCGATGCGCGCCCCGGACGGGTCGTTCCGTGTCGAGGGCGATTCCGGGACCCGCAGCGACGCCTCGCCAGAGGCACGCGACCTTGGGCCCGAGGACGTGGCGGCGCTGGAGGCTGTCGTCTCAGGGGCGCCCATCGTGCGCGATGCCGGCGCGTCCGAGATGGCCCTGCCGATCCCCGTGGGCGACGAGGTCGCCGCCGTCCTCGTCGCCACTCGTCCCGACGGCCACTCGTCGTTCGGGGAACTGGAACAGAACGTCGGGGCCCTGCTGGCGGCGCAGGTCGGGATCGCCCTGCACAACGCGGATCGCCATGCGACCGCCACTGACGCTGCGGTCCGCGACCCGCTGACCGGCTTGCTCAATCGACGCTACTTTGACGAAGCGGTGGAGACGGCCGTCGCGAGCGCACGCCGCACGAACGCGCCGCTCA
>JBBEBL010000220.1:0-21672 GCA_040882345.1 Chloroflexota bacterium | reverse complement strand
TCAGTCCACGATCGTGTGGCTCTGCTCACGCATGAACTGCGCCACGTAGTACATGGACAGGCCGGCCTTGCCGGTGGAGCCACTCCCCTTCCAGCCACCGAACGCCTGCACGCCCGGCCAGGCCCCCGTCGTCGCCCCGGCGCGCCGGTTGACGTACAGGACGCCGGCGTGGATGCGGTCCAGGAACTGTTGCACCTCCGCCGGATCCTCGCTGTAGACGCCCGCCGTGAGGCCGTAAACGGAGTCGTTCGCCAGCGTCAGCGCCTCGTCCAGGGAGTCCACCGCGTGGACGGCCGTGAGCGGGGCGAAGAACTCGTCGCGCAGGACTCGATGATCCGCCGGGAGTCCGCCGACGACGGTCGGCTCCACGTAGAACCCGCGGGAAAGCTCCCCGTCCGTGAGATGCTCACCGCCGGTGAAGACTGTGCCGTCGCGGCGTGCCTCGGCGACGGCCGCCTGGTGGCGATCCACCGCGCGCTGGTCCACGATGGGGCCCAGCCAGTTGGTCCGGACGAGCGGGTCGCCGATGACGATCGATTCCGTCTTCGCGACGAGCCGCGCGACGAGGTCGTCGTGGACCGCCCGCTCCACGTACACCCGGGAGTTGGCGGAGCACTTCTGCCCACCGAAGCCGAAGGCGGAGCGCATGATCCCCTCGGCCGCCTCGTCCAGGTCCGCGTGGCGGGTGACGATGGCCGGATTCTTGCCGCCCATCTCCACGATGCACGGGCGCGGCCACTGCTTGCTGAACGAGTGGAACAGGCGCATCCCCACCTCGTACGAGCCGGTGAACACGATGCCATCCACGCCCGGGTGATCCTGGAGTGCCTGGCCGACGGTCTCACCCGGGCCCATGACCATGTTCACGACACCGGCGGGGACACCCGCGTCGATGTACGCCTCCATCAACTTGACGGACGAGAGGGGCGCCGCGGACGAGGGCTTGAGGACGACCGTGTTGCCGGCCATCATCGCCGCACTCGTGGGACCGGTGGCCAGGGCCATCGGGAAGTTGAACGGGCTGACGACCGCGAAGACGCCATGCGGCCGCAGGATGGAGCGCGTGTGGACCGCGGCATCGCCCAGGTTGTCCAGCGCGTGGTCGTACCCGCCGTTGTCCTCCATCGTCTGGGCGTAATAGCGGATGAGGTCAGCGGACTCCTCCACCTCGCCGAGCGCCTCGATCCGGTTCTTGCCGACCTCGAAGGCCATCATCGCCGAGATGTCCATGAGACGATCGGAGATGTTCTCCGCGGCCCGACGCAGGATGGCAAGGCGCTCCTGCCACGGCATGGCTGCCCAGGCCGGCTGGGCGGCGCGCGCGGCAGCCACGGCCCGGTCAACGTCCGCCGCGGTGCCGCGCGCGAACGTTCCGAGGAGGATGTCGCGGTCGATGGGCGAGTGGACCTCGAAGCTACCGTCGCCGTCCACCCACGCCCCGCCGATGACGTTGCGGTGCGCAGCGCCCAGGCCGGCGCGGACCTTGACCACGGCCGCCTCGAACCCGGCGTGGAGGGCCTCGTTGTCCGCCGAGAGCGTGGCGTACGTGATCTTGATGCGCGGCTGGGCCTCTGAGGTCATGGTTCGGATCCTCTGGTTCAGGGACTCAAGGGTGGCCGTGGTGGCACGGCCTACGGCGTTCCCGTCAGTCTAGCGCGGTGACCAGCGCCGTCACGACCTCGTGCAGGGATGCCGCGATCGCGTCCGGACGCCGGCCGCCGCGCTCCGCCGCGGCCGCCTCCACATCGTCCCTTCCATGCTTGCCGGTGAGCACGAAGATGCCGCGCAGCCCGGCGCGCTGGGCCGCCCGGATGTCTGTACGCACGTCGTCCCCGACCATCGCGATGTGACGGCGGGCAAGGTCGCGACCCACTTCGCGGCGCAGGTCGGCTACCCCCATCGCGAAGAACATCGGCGACGGCTTGCCGATGACCGTTGCCCTGGTCTGGGCGGCGAACTCCAGGCCCGCGACGAATGCCCCCGAGTCCAGGGTCGGACCTTCCGCCGTCAGCCACCACGGGTTACGGTGCATGCCGACGAGACGGGCTCCCCCGCGCACCAGGCGGAAGGCCCGGTTCAGGTTGTCGTACGTGGCTTCCTCCGGGGAGTCCCCGATGACCACGGCGGCGGCCGTCGCGCCGGGCCGGTCCGCTTCCGCGTGGGTCAGCAGCCGCTGCCCGGCGAACTCCCGGCGGGCATCCTCGGACGCGAGGACGTACAACGGCGCGGCCGGGAAGGTCCGGGCGGTCCACGCCGCCGACGCTGAGAGCGCCGACTCGAACCGCGAGGCCGGGATGGGCGCGCCAAGCCTGGCCGACCACATCGCCAGCGTGTCGCGACTGACGGCGGACGTGTTCGTGACGATCCGGTACGGGAAGCCGCGCCGGTCGATCATGGCGATCGCCTCCGCGGCGCCCGGGACGAGCTCACCGGCGACGACGATCACCCCGTCAAGGTCAAGGAGGATGGCGCGCAGGCCGTCGAGCGCCCGGCGGAGGTCCGCGCCGACCGGAGCGGGCCGATCCAGGATGTCCATCCGGGTAGCGTAGCCCGTATGCTCGACAGACTTGACGCTGTGGAATGCTGGAGGGAACGGATGGGCCTGCTGGACGGTCGGTCGGCGCTGATCTTCGGGGTGGCCAACGACCACTCGATCGCGTGGGGCATCGCCCGGGCGCTGCACGCGGAGGGCGCGGAGATCGGGTTCTCGTCCGTGGAGAGCCTGATCGAGAAGCGCGTGCGGCCGCTCGCGGCGTCCCTGGGCTCGACCTTCGTGGAGCCGTGCGACGTCCAGTCGGACGAGGACATCGCGCGGGTCTTCGCGCGCTGGGGCGAGACCCACGATCGGCTGGACATCCTGGTCCACGCCCTGGCGTTCGCCAAGCGCGAGGACCTCTCGGGCCGGTTCGTGGAGACGTCCCGGGACGGGTTCGCGCTCGCGATGGACGTCTCGGCGTTCTCGCTGGTGGCGCTGGTGCGCGGGGCGCAGCCATACCTTCGCGCCGGGTCCAGCGTGCTCACCCTGAGCTATTACGGGGCCGAGAAAGTCGTGGCCAACTACAACGTGATGGGGGTCGCGAAGGCCGCGCTGGAGGCCACCGTGCGATATCTCGCCGCGGACCTGGGGCCAGACGGGGTGCGCGTCAACGCGATCAGCGCCGGACCGGTGCGGACGCTGGCCGCTCAGGGCATCGCCGGCTTCAAGCAGATGTATGGCGCGTTCGACGAGATCGCGCCACTGCGCGCCAACATCACGCCGGAGGACGTTGGCAGGAGCGCCGTCTACCTCGCCTCCGACCTCTCGAGTGCGGTCACCGGCGAGGTCCTGTATGTGGACGGCGGGTTCAACATCGTAGGCGTGCCCATGGGCGGCGAGTAGGCCGGCCCACATTCCGCGCGGGCCCGGTGGTCCCGGGTCCTTTCGCCGTGGGCCGTTCACCGTGGATGAAGTGGAGCACTGCAAGGTTGCTCGGCCGCGAGTCGCTTCACCGTGGATGAACGTTGTCCCGACGTGGGGCGCATCCGGGGCCGGATGGCACGGCCTCCCCTCGGTTCGGATCACCGTGAGTGAAGCCGTCGCACCGGACGGCCCCGCCACGGCCGGCGTGGCGGGCCTGGGCCTGCCGTCGTTCAGCACCGGTGAAGGCCGGCCCTGGCGCATCCGGTTCGGGGCGCCGGCGTTCACCGACCGCGAATCGGACGCCGGGAGCGGCGCGGAGGGGCGCTCCCGAGCCGGAATGTGTCGCCGGCGGCGCCCCCGCCCGCGCCCGCCCCTACAGGAACAACGGCCCGAAGATCACCGCCACGATCGCCGTCAGCTTCAGCAGGATGTTGATGGACGGCCCGGAGGTGTCCTTGAACGGATCGCCCACGGTGTCCCCGGTCACGGCCGCGGCATGCGCGTCGGAGCCCTTGCCGCCGTGGTTGCCCAGCTCGATGTACTTCTTGGCGTTGTCCCAGGCCCCGCCGGCGTTGGCCATCAGCGTCGCCAGCAGGAAGCCGGCCGCGATGGATCCGATGAGCATCCCGCCCAGCGCCTCCGCGCCCAGGGCGATCCCGACGATGACCGGCGCGGCGATGGCGATGGCACCCGGCAGGAGCATCGCCTTCAACGCCGCCTCCGTCGAGATGTCAACCGCCCGAGCGGCGTCCGGGTCCACGCCCGGTCGGCCCTCCAGCAGCCCGTCGATCTCGCGGAACTGGCGGCGCACCTCCTGGATCATGGTGTTCGCGGCGCTGCCCACGGCCTGCATCGTGAGGCCAGAGAACACGAACGGCAGGATCGCGCCGATCAGCACACCCAGCAGCACGCGCACGTCCGTCAGGGACAACACGCTCACGCCGGTGACCTGGACGTACGTCGCGGCCAGGGCCAGCGCCGTCAGGACGGCGGACCCGATGGCGAACCCCTTGCCCGTGGCGGCGGTCGTGTTGCCGAGAGCGTCGAGCGCGTCCGTCCGCTGACGGACCTCCGGGGCGAGGTGCGCCTGCTCCGCGATCCCGCCGGCGTTGTCCGCTACGGGTCCGTACGCATCAGTGGCCAGGGTGATCCCCAGCGTGGACAACATCCCAACGGCTGCGAGAGCGACGCCGTACAGCCCCGCGAGCTCATTCGCCACCCAGATCCCGAGCACGATGGCCAGGCCGGGTACGGCCACGCTGAGCATCCCGACCGCCATCCCGCCGATGATCACGGACGCCGGTCCGGTCACCGACTGGGCGGCGATCCAGCGCGTCGGACGGTACTCGTACGACGTGAAGTACTCGGTCGCCGTCCCGATGACCTGGCCCACGACGAGCCCTGCGACCACGACCCAGAACAGCGCGAACGGCAGGTCCAGCAGGACGATCACCCCGAAGGTGAGCAGGAGCGAGGCGGCCCCGGCCCCGAAGACGCCGGCTCGCAGCGCCCACAGCAGCCGTGACATGGTCGCCTCCGGGCCGGCCCGCACGAGGAACGTGCCGCCGATGGACGCGATGATCCCGATCCCGGCGATGGCCAGCGGCAGGACGATGAGGCCATCGAGCCCTGCGCCGGTCAGGCCCAGCGAGGCGGCGCCCACGGCGGCCAGCGCCAGTGAGGCGACGAGCGCCCCGACGTACGATTCGAACAGGTCCGCCCCCATGCCGGCCACGTCGCCCACGTTGTCGCCGACGTTGTCCGCGATGGTCGCCGGGTTGCGGGGGTCGTCCTCCGGGATGCCCGCTTCCACCTTGCCGACGAGATCGGCGCCGACGTCCGCGGCCTTGGTGTAGATGCCGCCGCCCACCCGGGCGAAGAGCGCGATGGACGACGCCCCGAAGCCGAATCCCGCGACGATGTTGGCGTCACGGAACAGCAGCCACAGGACGGTGATCCCGAGCAGGCCGATGCCGACCACGGTCAAGCCCATCACCGTCCCGCTCCCGAACGCGACGCGCAGGGCCGGGTTCAGCCCCTCCTGGGCCGCGGTCGCGGTCCGGGTGTTGCCGCGGATCGCGATGCTCATGCCGATCAGGCCTGCCAGCCCGGACCCGAATGCTCCGAGGACGTAGGCGATGGCGGTCCACGGTCCGTCACCTTCGATGCCCGTGGAACGAGCGTTCAGCTCCGTTATGCGCGCGTTGCCCAGCACGTTGTAGTCGATGAGCGCGGCGATGACGATCGCGACGATGACCACGAAGGCGGCGAGGATCGTGTACTCGCGGCGCAGGAAGGCCATCGCGCCTTCCCGGATGAGCCGCCCGATGTGACGGACCTCCTCGCTACCCTCTGGGTGGGCCAGGACGGCGCGAGCCATCACGGCGGCCCCGATGAGCCCGACGAGGGCGGCAACCACGGCGAAGCTGAAGAACGTATCGGTCGGCATGTACCGACCCTACCAAATCACGACCCTGCCGTGCCGAGCGAAGCGGGCGAGGTCAGGGCGAGCGCCTGAGACTCCCGATGATGGTCACGAGGTCGGCCGTCTGCAGCTGGCCGGTGAGGCGACCCTGGACGGTGCCGTCGGCGTTGACGAAGACCCAGTACGGGAAGGCTGTCAGGCCGAACGCGTCGGCCACCACGCCGCTCGGATCCGTGATCACCGGCGCGGTCCAGCCCTCACGATCCAGCCAGGCGTCCGGCGGGTAGTTCGGCAGCCCGGGGTCCATCGCCGTCGAGACGGAGATGAGGTCGACGTCCGCCGGGAGCCCGCCCGCCCCGACCCAGGACTGGACGCGCGGGACCTCCTCCTGACAGTGATTGCACCAGTGAGCGAGGAAGAGGAGGACCTTCGCCCGACCGTCCAGGGCGATCGAGGCGGTCGAGGAGGTGACCGTCGGGATCGTCTGGCCCACGGCCGCGTCGCTGGTAGGTGACTGGAACGCGGGCAGGCTGGTGCCGGCCACGACGGGGGTGTCCCCGGGGGCGCCGGAGGCGACCGCGGAACCCGTGGGGGGTGGTGTCGACACCGGGTCTCCGGGGGGACCTCCGCTCAGCAGGAGCGCTGCGATGGCCGCCGCGACGATGACCACCGCGGCTCCAGCCGGCAGCAACCAACGGTTTCGCCCGGAGCCCCGCTCGCGGGATCTGGCGGCGGCACGTCGGGACTCGCGGGAACGGGACGTCATGGGATCCTCCGGGGTCGGCCATCCGGGTCGTCCTCGCGAGGGGCCCGGACGGAAAGCAGGGTCAGGATGAACAGGAAGGCGACGAGCGCGAGCGTCGGCAGGCTGATGAACCCAAGCACGCGGAACCAGATGAGCGTGCACGGGGTGGCCGGATCGCATGCCCCGCCGTCCAGGGACGGGAACCATTCAAGGGTCACGTGATACGCGGCGACCACCGCGCCGACGAGGGCGAGGGCGGCGGCGTAGATCGCCCCGGCGCGCTCCCGTCGGGCGGCGGCCACGGCCAGGACCACGACCAGCGGGTACATCGCGATGCGCTGGTACCAGCACAGGGTGCACGGCTGGAACCCCGCCACCTCCGAGAAGTAGAGACTGCCGGTCGTCGCCAGGAACGCGACGAACCAGGCCATGGCCAGCGCGTTCGGGGCGATGCCGGCGGCGATCCCCGCGTAGGCGTCGGCGGCAGCAGGGCTCGCCCGCCCAAGGAGGCGAAGGCCCCAGATGACGACCACGGCCGCGATGGCGAGCAGGGCGAGGATGCCGAAGAACATCTCCACGGCGGCGACGGTCATGTCAGGCAGATCCTCCATCGGGGCGCCACGGTGCGCCGCCTGTCACCATCCCGCCACGGCACCCGACGGGCGGAGGGCCGTTCGGCCCGTTCCCCAGGGCCGGCCGGCCTCACAGCTCCTCCAGGTCGCCGTCGGCGCCCACCCGACGCAGGTCGTCAAGGCTGGCCAGCCGGTCGATGTAGACGTGGCCGTCCAGGTGGTCCAGTTCATGCTGGAGGGCCCGCGCGAGGAACCCTCGGCCGGATACCCGGACGGGCCGGCCGCGACGATCCAGCGCCGTGACGACGGCCCGCTCGGCCCGTGTCGTCGGCGCGTAGAAACCCTCGACGGACAGGCAGCCCTCCAGGTCTCGCTGCGTCCCGTCGGTGCGGCCCAGGACCGGGTTGACGAGCTCGATGTGGCGACCCTCGATCTCGATGACGGCCACCCGCTCGGGTCGCCCGATCTGGTTCGCCGCGAGGCCGACGCCCGGCGCGTCCCGCATCGTCTCGGTCAGGTCGTCCAGGAGCCGACCCAACACGCGGTCGAACCGATGGACGGTGAACGCGGGCGTGCGCAGGATCGGGTCGCCCAGTTGGACGATGGGGAGGATGGCCACCGTCGCTCAGTCCGCCGCAGCGGAGCGACAATCGGCGCACCGGCCGATGAGGGTGAGATGGGAGACCTGGATCTCGAACCCGCGCTCGTCGTCGAAGGCGGCGACCGCGGCCATGACCGCGGGGTCATCCGCGGCGAGCTCCGACTCCGCCCCGCACCGTCGGCAGTAGAGATGGCCGTGCTCCTCGTCCGGCAGCACGTGGAACTCCTCCCGACCGTCCGCACTGTGACTGTGGCTCAGCACGCCCAGCTCCTCCAGGACGTCCAGCGTTCGATACACGGTGGACGGGATCGTGCCCGGGTCCACCTCGCGGCAGCGCTCCACGAGGGCGGCGCCGGTCACGTGGCCATCGGTCCGCGACAACACGTCCACGAGGATCCGGCGCTGCGGCGTCCAGCGCAGACCGCGCGCGCGCAGACGGTCCGGCACCCCGGCCCAGGTGTCGGTGGGCCCCGCCTCGACATGGGGAGATCCATCTTGCTGCATGGCCCGAAGTATAGGGGCGAAGAGTCGTGCGACCCTGTTGATGCAATCAGTTGCGATAGCGTCCGCGAGGCGCTACGCTCGCTCCCCGACGACGACCCACGAGGTGCATGTGTTCGATCTCATCGGCCAGGTGGCCGCTTCCCCGGCAGGTATCGGCGTCCTCGTGACGGGCCTGGCACTCGGCATCCGTCACGGCATCGACTGGGATCACATCGCCGCGATCACGGACATCACGAGCACGACGGCCGCGGCCGGCGCGGCCGAGGCCGCCCACGCCGACCAGCACGAGACGACGACCGGCAACCATCACGGTCACGGTGGCGACCCGGAATTGCGCGCGCATGACGCCGGGCCGGGTGCGGCGACCGTCGCACCGCCGGTATCGATGCCACGTGGACGACGCTTCGGGGCGGAGCAACTGGATGCCATCCGGCTGGGCACGCTGTACGCCCTGGGACATGGGGCCGTGGTCGTCGTCCTCGGGATCGCCGCCCTGTCGTTCGGAGCGCTGCTGCCGGACTGGCTGGACCCGCTGATGGGCCGGATCGTGGGGTTGACCCTGGTGGGCCTGGGCGCCTGGGTGCTGTACTCCGTCTATCGGTACGCACGGGGGGGTGAGTCGTTCCGGCTGCGCAGCCGGTGGATGCTGGTCTTCCACGGGGTTCGCTACGCCTGGCGCCGCACGCAAGCACGACTGCACGGCCACGAGCACGTGGAGCCCCTGGAGATGAGCTCGTACGGTGCCCGAACGGCGTTCGGAGTGGGGATGATCCACGGGATCGGCGCGGAGACGGGGACGCAGGTGCTCCTCATCGCGGCGGTCGGCGGCGCGGCGAGCGCCGGCCTCGGCATCCCGATGCTGCTCGCCTTCGTCGTCGGCCTGCTGATCTCCAACCTCGGTATCGTGGTCGTCAGCTCGGTCGGATTCGTGGCCAGCCAGACCCGGGAGCGCATCTACGTCGTCGTCGGCCTGGCGGCCGGCCTGTTCAGCCTGGTCCTCGGGTCCATCTACCTGTTCGGCCTGGACGCGATCGTCCCGGACATGGAGTCCATCCTGCCGTTCTGACCGCGGTCGCCGCGTGACGCGGCCGACCGATCGGTCAGTCGCCGGAGCGCACCTGGAAGCGGGCCAGCGCGAGCGAGGTGAGCGCCACGGACGCCGCGATGACCCCGACCAGGATCACGACCGCGACGACACCATCCAGGGTGGACCGGCCGATCGACTCGCCGGACAGCGTGCTCGCGATGCCCAACGTGGCCTGGCGGACGGACAGGAAGCGTGTGCCCTCCAGGAGCCCGGCGAGGACGCCTTCCCAGAGCAGGGTATAGCCGAGACCAAGGATGAGCGCCCGCGAGGTGATCGCCCCGAGCGCCGTGAACAGGAACGCGTAGGCCGTCCCGCCGGCCATCGCCGCCAGCGCGAACCCGAACGCGACGCCCAGCGACGCGCCACCAAGGCCGCCGACCAGCGCGCCCGTGAGGAGCATCGGCGGGACCACGAGGGCCACGGTCAGCCCGGCGGCCACGACCAGCTTCGTGAGCGCGATCTTCCAGCGAGCGATCGGCTTGGTCACGAGGAAGACGATGGTCCCGTCCTCCACCTCGGAGCCGATGGCGGCGGTCCCCACGATGAGCGCCACGAGGGGCAGCACGGTCCGGATGACGAGCGTGTCCAGGATCTCCGGCGCGTCGCGACTGCCCCCGGCGATGCGGAGCAGGAGGCCCACGAGGACGGGCAGGAGGACGAGCAGCAGCATGAGGATCGCGCGGCGGCGGCTGAGCAGGCCGCGCAGCGTCATCGCGACCAGCGCGGCGATCGCGGTCACCGGCGCACCAGGTAGCTGAAGACGCTCTCGAGCGAGTCGTCCGTGGGCGCGATCTCGAATAACCGGATCCCCGCGGCGCGGGCGGTGGGAGCCACCACCCGGGAGAACGCCCCGAAGTCGGACGTGCGGACCGCGAGGTGACCGTCGTCGAGCTCGATCCCGAAGACGGATTCATTCCCGAGCAGCGCGGCCGCGAGTGCCCGATCATCCGACGAGCGGATGGTGAAGCGATGGGGCCGGTCCGTCATCAGCCGCCGGATGGAGCGGAAGTCGCCGGACGCCGCCAGCCGACCGGCGTAGACCACCAGGACCGCGTCGGCGAGACGCTCCACCTCCTCCAGGATGTGCGACGAGAACAGGATCGCGCGTCCATCCGCGGCCATGGCGCGGAGTAATCCGATCATGTGCAGCCGCTGCCGCGGGTCCATGCCGTTGAACGGCTCGTCAAGGAGGAGGATGTGCGGGTCATGGACCAGGGCGGAGGCCAGCTTGGCACGCTGGCGCATGCCCTTGGAGTACGTCCGCATCTGGCGATGTGCCGCGTCCGCCAGCTCCACCGTGGCGATCGCCCGGTCAGCAGCCGCGCCCGGATCCGCGACGCCCTGCAGCTCCGCGCTGAAGCGCGCGAACTCGTGACCGGTAAGGAAACCCGGGACGGCCTCGCGCTCCGGCACGAGGCCAACGTCACGATAGACCTCCGGCTGCCCGAACGCAGGCCGGCCGGCGATCCGGACCGACCCGGCCGATGGTGCCAGCAGGCCCGCGAGCATGTGCAGCAGGGTGGACTTGCCGGCGCCGTTGGGACCCAGCAGGCCGGTCACGCCGGGGCCCAGCGCGAAGGTGACGTCATTGACCGCGACCACGTTGCCGTACCAGCGCGACACGTGGTCAAGCTCGATGGCCGGGACGGGCGCGCCGATGGGCTCCGTCATCCGCTGATGTTCAGGTAGCGCCGCAGCACGAGCGCGATGGAACCCGCGATCCCCACACCGGCGGCGGCCGCATAGGCCAGTCCGGAAAGGTTGGCGGACGCGACCGCGGGATTGTCCGGGAGGGTCCCGTAGACGGCCGCGTTGAAGCCGTCAACGATGTCGCCCGGGCTGAGCAGGACGAGCGTGCGAGCGAGATCCCCGATAGAGAGCTGGGCCACCAGGGCGACGATGATCGGCGGGATGATGAACACCGCGATGACCGCCGCCGTCGCATACGCCCGGCGCGGCGTCCAGGCCGCGATGACCGCGGCGACCCCGGCCAGCAGCGCCGACCCGAGCACGGACACGGCCAGGAACCGGGGGACGTCCGGAGCCTCCTTGCCGAGACCGGTCATGGGATCCGGGGCGACGAGGATGCCACCGAGGAACAGGACGAGGTGGGGCAGCAGCGAGATGGCGAGCACCGCCGCGAACAGGCCGCCGACGCGCGCCAGCGCATAGTCCGGCCGCGTCAGGACGCGGGAGAAGTAGAGCGGCAGTACCCCGTAGCGCTGGTCCTTCCCGAACAACTCCGGGGCCTGTGCGGCGCAGAACAGCATGATGAGCGTGGACGTCAGGCCGTGATAGGTCGCGTGACTGATCGGCGAAGCCTCGTCCAGCGCGCCACCGACCCCGGCCTGGGCCGCCAGCGCGGCGATGCCGACCGCGAGGACCGCCGGCAGGAGGGCGAACCCGAGCAGCACGAACGGGATGACCTTCGCCCGCCCGCCTCGGCCGATCCCATAGGAGGCGGCCAGCGTGCCGCGCAGGAGTCCCAGTGCGACGATGAGCCGGCCCAGCCGCGGGCCGTCGTAGCGCTGGTAGCCCAGGTCGTAGATGCTGCCGCTGGCGCTCACTGGAAGAGTTCCTCAAGGCCGCGGCGGCGCTGCTCCATGCGGACCAGCGCGAGGTCGAGGTCCGCCACGGCGTCGCGCACCAGGTCCCACGGCCGGTCGTCCACGAGATCCACCAGGACCGTCCGGCCGTCCACCGTCGCGGCAAGCCCGACCCGGCGCAGTGCGTCCGCGAGCCGGGTCGCCCCCTCGTCCACTTCCACGGCGAGGATCCCGGTCCGTTCCGTGAAGGCGTGCAGCGGAGCGGCACGGACCAGGCGGCCGGCGTCGATGGCGACGAGGAAGTCGCACACGCGCTCTATCTCCCCGAGCAGGTGGCTGGCCACGATGACGGCGATCCCGAACTCCGTGCCCGTCCGCCGCACGAGGGCGAGCATCTCGTCGCGACCGGCGGGGTCCAGGCCATTCGTCGGCTCGTCCAGCAGCAGGAGCCGCGGGTCGTGGACCAGCGCCTGGGCGAGCTTCACGCGCTGCTTCATGCCGGTCGAGTAGCCACCGATCGGGCGATAGCGCTCCTCGAACAGGCCCACGTGGCGGAGCACTTCCGCGGCGCGCTCCCGCGCCGCGGACGGCGGCAGCCCGGACAGCCGGCCCATCTGGCCCACGAAGTCGGTGGCGGTCATGTCCGGTGGCAGGCAGTCGGATTCCGGCATGTAGCCGAGGAAACGGCGCAGGCTCGTGCCGGACTCCCGCACGTCGTGGCCGAGCACGCTGGCGCTACCGGACGTCGGCTCCAGGAGGCCCAGCAGGATGCGCAGGAAGGTGCTCTTGCCTGCCCCGTTGGCACCCACCAGGCCGATGATCCCGGGCTCCAGCTCCAGGCTCAGGCCGTCAAGGGCGGTCACTCCCCCGGGGTAGTGCTTGGTCAGGGCATCGGTCGCGAGGAGCACCATCAGCGGCGAAGCGTAGCGCAGCCGGCGTCGAGCCCGCGACGGCGCGCGCGGCTCAGCGCCAGCGGATCGTGCCGGCCGCGACGTCCGCCGAATCCAGGATGGCGCGCAGGTCGAACCGTCCGACGGGCTCGATGGCCAGGATGACCGCTTCGTCGCGTACGTCGACCACGACGATCCGCGTCGTGTGGTCGGGCTCCAGGTAGTACGTGCTGTCGGCGGTGGCGAAGAGGCCGATCTGCTGTCCACCCAGCGGTGAGAGGTCGATGGACAGGCCGCGGCGGCCGCCGATCCGGACGTCCGCGGGCGGCGTCGAGCCGACGCCGTCCATGGTCACCAGCGCCTCGACAAGATCACGTGCTCGGCCACGGACCTCCGTCGCCGCGCGGAGGGGATCCACCACCGTGACCCCACTGATGAACGTCAGGTAGCCCTCTTCCCGCCGGAACACGACGACGTCCGGCTGGTGGGCAAGCGCGGACCAGCCGTCGCCGATCTCGATGTCGAACGGCGGACTGAACCGCGATGGCGCGTAGCGGCCGGCACCAAGCCCGCACGGCAGGTCGAGGAAGGTCTCGCAGATGTCCGCCACCTCCCCGGCCGGGACCGGCGTCGGTGGTTCGGTCGGCTCGCGCGTCGGGCGGGGGGTCGCGGGGTCCGCGCTCGGGGCGGAGCTCGCCAGCGCCGGCGTGGCCCCGGGCGTGGGGTCCGGCCGGGCCGCCGAGGTCCCGGATGGCCCGACGTCGCCCGCATCTCCCGGACGGGCGCCGGGCAACGCCGCGACGGCCATCGCGCCCAGGATGACGCCGACGACCGCCACGGCCGTGACGACCGCGTTCGCGCCATGGCCACGCCGGGGTCGGCCGGGAGGCGTGCCGAGCTCCTCCAGGGCGGGAGCGGCCGGCTCGTTCGGACGGGCCAGGGCCGCGACGACGGGAGGCGGGGGCGGCGCGACCCGGCGGACGACCGTCGTGTCCTCGTCCACCAGCCGGTCACCGGCCGCCACGATCGGCTCCAGGGCGGCGGCCATGGCGGCGCCGCTCGGGTAGCGGTCGGCAGCCTCCGGTGAGAGTGCCCGGGCCACGACCTCGGCCAGGGCCCTCGGGATCTCTGGTCGACCGTCGCGGACGGACGGTGCCGTGGCACCGACCCGCGCCAGGGCGATCGCGTCCGTCGTCTCCCCGGACCACGGCCGGCTCCCCGTCAGCGCTTCGTACATGACGAGGCCCAGCCCGTACACGTCGGACGCGGGGGTCGTCGTCGCACCCCTGGCCTGCTCCGGGCTGAAGTAGTGGACGGACCCGAGCGTCGTCCCCGGGAGCGCAGCCTCGGCGTCCATCGCGAGGCGGGCGATGCCGAAGTCGGTGACCCGCGCGCGGCCGTCCGCGGTGAGCAGGATGTTGCCGGGCTTGATGTCCCGGTGGACGATGCCACGGACGTGGGCCACGCCCAGCGCGCGGGCCACCTCCAGGCCGATCCGCGCGGCCTCGGCCGGGGCCAGCCGCCCGCCACGTCGCAGCCGTGCCGCCAGGTCCTCGCCGTCCACCAGTTCCATGACCAGGAACGGCTGGTCGCCGTCCGTACCGGTGTCCAGGCACGGGACGATGTTCGGGTGGCGCAGTACGGTCGCCGCGAGCGCCTCGCGCCGGAAGCGCTGGGCGAGGTCGCGATCCGTGGTCACCTCTGGCCGCAGCAGCTTGACCGCGACCTCTCGACCCAGGCGGATGTCCGTCGCCCGGTGGACGGTCGCCATGCCGCCGCGGCCCAGCACCGCACCAAGGCGGTATCGCCCGGCCACGATCCGGGCGCCGTCGCCGGGCGGCGATGTCGAGGCGGGGTCTCGAGGCTCGCTCACTGCCGGACCATATCCGACGTCACCGGAACGGGCCGGCATAAGGTAGTCGGCCGTTCGCGGCCGGTCGGATTGAGGTCCCAGGCTCACGTGGATCAAGGCCATCGCCGGATGGCGGCCCGGCGGTCCAGCGCCATCGTGGGTCCACCGCCGACACCGATCGGCCGCAAGATCCGGAGGCACTCGATGTATCACCCCACGACGTTGCTGCACATGGCTCGTGAGCGTCAGCAGCAGTTCCGGGACGAAGCCCGCCATGACGACCTCGTCCGCGAACTGACGTCCGTCCAGCGGCAGGTGCCGCGAGAGCGGTTCCGCATCCGCGACCTGCGCTGGGTGCTCTTTCGCCAGGCCGGCGCCTGATCACGACCCCGGCGGACGACCCGCCACCGCGACCCGCGTGACGCCACGGCGACACGCGGGTCGTACGATGTCCGGAACTTGTCGTTCCAGGCACGAGGAGGCATCGCGATGCACATCCAGGCCAGGTCAAGCACACGGCAGTCGGCGTTCGCCATGGACGACCATGACGGGGGCGGCGTCACCATCAGCGCCACCTACGGCGCCGGCGCCCTGAGCGAGATCCTCCGGGTGCTGGAGGGGGCGGGATTCAATCTGCGGGCGGCTGGCGGCCGAGCCATCGAACTGGGTGGCGACTTCTCGTACTGGGTGGACCCGCGCCGGGACACCGACGGGAACCTGATCGACCGGGACCACGACGAGGCGACGCAGGCGGCTGCAGACCTCGTGACCGCCGAGGGTTTCGACACGCACATCGTGGAGGTCCACGCGAGGCTCCTGTCGGATGAGCCCGGTGCCCTCCGCGCCTTCGTGGACGAGGTCCGTGATGCCGGTGCCCTGATCGAGGAGGTCAGCGTCGGGACACCGGATCCGGACGGGCGCATCCCTGTCCAGGTCTTCACGGCACGGCAGACGCCGTAGCCGGAGCCAGGGGAGCCAAGGGAGCTAAGGGGGAGGGTCCCCGGGGTCGGGCGCAACGAGACCGGCCCTGGCGGCCAGCATCGCCGCCTCGATCCGGCTGTTCACGCCGAGCTTGTCGAGGATGTGGCTGACGTGGACGCTGGCGGTCTTGGGACTGATGAATAGCTCCTGGGCGATCTGACCGTTGGTCCGACCCGCGGCCACGAGCGCGAGCACTTCCGACTCACGGGCGGACAGGCCCAGCTCCGCGAAGGCCGGCGCCGCCGGGGCGGCGACCGGCGTGGCCGCCTCGTCCGGCACGTTCGTCGCGCTCTGTGCGCCGTCCGGCGCGCTCGGTGCCTCCCTCGTGATCGGGAGGCGCGCCCGTCTGGCCAGCCCCTCGACCGCGGTCAGCAGCGGCCTGGCGCCAAGGTCGCGGGCCGTGCGTGCGGCCTTCTCGATGTTCTCGGCGGCCGTGGTTCGATCTCCTGACGACAGCGACGCCTCGGCCGCCCGCAGCCAGGCGTACGCGGCCGGATAGGGCATGGGGACGGCGGACCACGCTGCGGCGACCACGGACCAGGCAGCCCCACCGGAGGCGCCGCCCAGGCGATCCGCCTCGGCACGGCACGCCAGATGCGTGGCCAGGGCAGAGCCCGTGAGCGGCGGGAGACTCGCCCAGAGCGCCTCCGCCCTGGCCAGCAGGAGGTCCCCCGCCGCCTCCGCCTCGTCTGCCTCGCCGGGACGTCGGCGCGCCCGCGCGGCCTCTGCCATGTCAGCGCGTGCGCGCAGGCCGACCGCACAGAGTGGCCCCACGAGGACGACGTCGTCGCTGGCGCCAAGATGAGCGAGCCCACGCTCGACCGCGGCCGCCGCAGCGGCCGCGTCGCCACCGTCCAGTGCCAGTTCCGCGCCAACGAGCGCGACGAACGCGCCGACGTCGGCGTCGATCTCGCCTACGCCCAGGCGCTCCCCATCGACCAGCCGCTCGCGGGCGGCACCGGCGTCACCCCTGGCGGCGAAGATGCGAGCGGCCGCCACATCCCGGTACATCGTGCCGAGGCTGCTTCGCTGTCGCTCGAGGCTCGCGTGCGCGAGCGCTTCCGCTTCCGTCCAGCGGCCCGCCCGATAGAGCGCGTCGATCGAGACTGCCCGGAAGTGCGCGCCGAATCGCCGTTCCAGCCCGAACGAGGTCGCCGCTGCCAGCCCCGACGCGGCCGTGGCCAGGGCGTCGCCGAACCGGTCCGCGACCACCAACTGGTAGGCAAGGTTCGCGCTCGCCGGCAGGAGCGTGTCCACGAAGCCGTGCTCTTCGCCGATCCGGCAGGCCTTCTCCAGTTCCCCGATCCCGGCCGCCACCTCGCCGAGTGACACCAGGTCCGACCCGAGGTTGGAGCGCGCCCGCCCTTCCTCCAGCGGCGCCCCAGCGGCCACGGCGCAGGCGGCAGCCTCCTCGCAGACCCTGCGCGACTCACCGTACAGCCCGGCTCCCATCAGCCAGCCGCCCAGGCCCACCAGGACGCGGGCTCGGGCGGCCGTCGGCGGACTGGCCGGGACAAGGCGCACGGCCTCGCGATGCTCGGCGTGTGCCTCCTCGTTCCGCTCGGCCGCCCACAGGCTGTACCCCAGGCGCGAGTGGATGACGCCGGCCCACTGCGGGTCCATCGCGACGTCGACCCGGTCAAGGGCGTCGCGCAGCCAGGCGATCGCCTGATCGTTGTCGCCGATGTCGTCCGCCGCACGGGCCGCCCGCATCCGCAATTCGGCCGCGCTCGGCAGGTCGTCGCCCGTCAGCACGACCGGGGAGACCCGCGACTCAAGCTCGATGGCCTGGGCGTAGTGGCGCATGGCCGCGGCGTGGGCGTGGATGGCCTCCGCCTGGGCACCGGCCGTGATGGACGCGCGAAACGCCTCCTCAGGGCGGTCCGCGCGAAGCCAGTGGTACGCCAGCTCTGCCATGTCCGTGCCGATCGACTCGCCGGCTGCCATCGGCAGCTCCCCAAGGACGCTCGCGAACCGCTCGTGGAGCGACCGTCGTTCCGAAGGCAGGAGACCAGCCTCCATCACCTCGCCGAGCAGGGCGTGCCGGGGGCGAAGCGAGCCCGACACCGAGTCCGCCACGAGCACGCCCGCCACGACCCCGGCCCGGACCGCCTCGCGGATGTCCGACTCCGGACGCTGAAGGACGGACGCCGCGAGCGATTCACCGATCGGCCGCCCGGCAACGGCGAAGACGGCCAGGATGGGGACGGCGACCTCCGGGAGTCGGGCCACGTGCTGGGCGAGCATCTCCGCGAGCGTCCTGGGCAGGGCGCCACCCTCTCCGCGCCGCTCCGCTGCGACGAGCTCTTCCACGAAGAATGGGTTGCCCTCCGATC
The DNA here is from genome assembly GCA_040882345.1 of Chloroflexota bacterium. Lineage (GTDB taxonomy): Bacteria > Chloroflexota > Limnocylindria > Limnocylindrales > CSP1-4 > SPCO01. Next base: position 3,733 of record JBBEBL010000220.1, on the reverse strand, counting down.
GGCCATGGATGCGATCCACCATCGCATCGTCCGCGACCTGTCCCATCAGGGCCGCGACCTGGTTCGCGACGTCCGTGCGAGTCAGACAGCCCAGGTCCAGCCGAGCCGTCCCGGCGTCTCGCTCCAGGCCGGCGAGCCAGGCCGCGACCGAGTGTCCGGGGGCCAGGTCATCCGTGCGGACACTGAGCAGGAGGAGGACCCGTTCCCGGTCCAGGTTGCGAGCGAGGAAGGTGATGAGGTCGCGCGTGGAGCGATCCACCCAGTGCAGGTCTTCCAGCACGACCAGCAGGGCAGCATCTCCGGCCAGTTCGCCGACCAGCCCCAGGACCAGCCCGAACAGGCGCGCCTGGTCAAGCCCGCTCCGGGCGTCCAGGGGCGCGAGGGTCGCGATGGTCATGGACGGATCCGAATCCAGGAGGCGACCGAGCCCCGGAAGCAGCCGGCCGAGATCCGCGTATGCGGCGCCATCGAGCGCACCGATCCGATCCGGCGGGAGGTCTCGCAGGAATCCGCGCAGCGCCTCCGTGACGGGCGCATACGGCATGCCGTACTCCGCCAGGTCGAGGCACCCCCCACGCAGGACATGGTCGCCGCCGGAGCGCACCTCGGCGGCGAAGGTCTCGATGAGCCGGGTCTTCCCGATGCCGGCCTCGCCGGCCACGATCACGATCTGGGGGGACTCATCGCGCGCGCGCGCCCACGCATCCCGAAGCGCCTGGATCTCCGGCGCTCGCCCGACGAAGCCTGGGCTCGTGACGGGGCTGGTCACGCAGGGAGTCTACGCCCCGTCACCTGCCGTTCGGGACTGGGGCGATGAGCCCTCAGCTCTTGCGGTCTACCCGCGCGAGTCGTTCGCCCGGCAATGCAACGTGCCGCTGCGGTCCAGCGGGTCGATGGCCGTGCGCCGGCCTGGGTCCGCCGCCCGCGTGATGCGCCGGTCGCGGGCCGCCGCGATCCACCGGCCGCTGGCCAAGGCTCTGCCCGGGCTGCGGCGTGTGCCGCTCCACCGGACGGGACCCCGGTCGACTGTTGGCGGGTCGGCCATCGGCAGGTCGGCCATTGGCAGGACCGCGGTGTCGCGCTGGCGCCTCACCACCGCGCGGGTCGCCGCCGTTCGGACTCCGGAAGCCGCCGCCGCGGTGGGCACCGCCGCGCGGGGCACCCCCTCGCGGGCCGCCCGTGGGTCGTGCGCCGCCCAGCCCGCCGCGGAGGATCGGCTCAGCACGGACGGAGCGGTCTGGCTCGAAGCCCGGGACCACGGTCTGCGGGATGGGGCCACCCAGGACCTGCTCGATCTCGCGAAGGAGCTTCAGCTCGTCCACGCAGACCAGCGAGACCGCGTGACCGGGCGAACCGGCGCGGCCCGTGCGTCCGATGCGATGGACGTAGTCGGACGGGACCATCGGGAGCTCGAAGTTCACGACGTGCGGCAGCTCGGCGACATCGAGGCCGCGCGCGGCGATCTCCGTCGCGACGAGGATCGGCGTCCGGCCCGTCTTGAAGTCGGCGAGGGCGCGAACGCGCTGACCCTGGCTCTTGTTGCCATGGATGGCCACGGCGGAGATGCCGTCACGCTCCAGCTGCTGGGCCAATCGGTTGGCGCCGTGCTTGGTGCGCGTGAACACGAGCGCCTGGTCCACCTCGCCGGTACGGATGAGGTGCGACAGCAGCTCGCGCTTGCGCTCGCGGTCCACCGGGTAGGCGACCTGGGTCACGAGCGGGGCCGCGGAGTTCTTGGGCGTGACCTGCACCGTCGCCGGGTCGTGGAGGAACCCGCTGGCAAGCGACCGGATGTCCTCGGAGAAGGTGGCACTGAAGAGCAGGTTCTGGCGCCTGGGCGGAAGCACGGCCAGGACCTTGCGGATGTCGCGGATGAACCCCATGTCCAGCATCCGGTCGGCCTCGTCAAGGACCAGGATCTGGACCGCGGACAGGTCGATCGTGCGCTGGCCGAGATGGTCCAGCAGGCGGCCCGGAGTAGCGACGACCACGTCCGGCGATCGACGAAGGGCGGCGGCCTGCGGCGCGAAGCCCACGCCGCCGTAGATGGCGGCGGAGCGCACGCCCCAATGATGGCCGTACACGCGGACGCTCTCCTCCACCTGGAGGGCGAGCTCGCGGGTGGGTGCCAGCACCAGCGCTCGGATCGGCCGGCGACCGGCGCGCGGATCGCCGTTGGGCCGACCCAGGTTCTGGAGCATGGGCAGCACGAAGGCGGCCGTCTTGCCGGTACCGGTCTGGGCGCCGGCCATCAGGTCGCGGCCGGCCAGCACGAGCGGGATGGCCTCCGCCTGGACGGGGGTGGGCTGCGTGTAGCCCTGGTCCGCGACGGCGCGGAGAAGATCGGGGGTCAGCCCGAGCTGATCGAATGACATGGGGAGAGAGGCTCCTGAGGGGCCCACCCGCTGGACGGCATACGTCCGCGGGGCCCGGTCAGGGCGCTGGTGGTTGGTTCGGGATCTGGGCGGACCCGCGGGTCTGCCGGGACGCTGACCGGAGCGTCCATCGAGCACGAGAAGGCGGGAGCATAGCGGACGTGGACGTTTCGTGCTCGTGACGGGTCGATCCGTCCGGCCCTGTGGACCCGGGGCCGCGCACGTACGGGCGCTCGGGGAGCCACGGGCACCCGGCTTCACCCACACTGAACGAAAGCGGGCCGAAGCGGCCGTTTCCCGGCCTCGTCATCTCCGTCGATGGGCCTCTTTCAACCGACGGTGAATGTCTCGGCCCCGATCCGCACGCGGGCGCTTTCGGATCCGCCCAGCGGCGCGTTCACCGTGCCAACGTTCAGCGACGGTGAAGCCCGGGGAGCGGCGCAGCGCCTCCCCCCACGACCTTCACCCACAGCAAAGCTCGGCAAAGGAGGACCGCGACGGGCGGCATCCGGACCGGGGCGCCGACCGAAGGGTGGGATGATGACGCCGACAGGAGCCGAAACCATGCCCACACCGACCACCGCCGACCGCGTCCGCCAGTTCGCGACCGTCGCCATCTTCCTCGTGACGGTGGCCGTCAATGGCGCCGCGAATGCCCTGCCCATCAACGGCCAGCAGACGGGCGCCATCAGCGACCGATTCGAGGTCTTCGTGATCCCGGCAGGCTACGTCTTCGCGATCTGGGGTGTCATCTACCTGCTCCTCGCCGCATTCACCATCCACCAGGCCCGGCCGTCGCAGGCCACGGATCCCACGCTGCGGCGACTCGGCTGGCTACCCGCTCTGACCGGGATCCTCAACACGGGCTGGCTGCTGCTCTTCCAGTACGAGGTGTTCATCGCGACCGTCCCGGTGATGATCGCCCTGCTCGTGACGCTCGTCATCACCAACGCGATCACCTTCGCCGACCGCGATCGACTGACCGGCGTCGGCCGGTGGGTCGTGCGCCTGCCCTTTTCCGTCTATCTCGGCTGGATCACCGTTGCGACGATCGCGAATATCGCCCAGACCCTGGACAGCGTCGGGTTCGACGCGTTCGGCCTGCCCGCCGAACTGGTCGCCGGTCTCGTCCTGCTCACCGGCCTGGCCATCGCGGTGACCTTCGTATGGCGGTTCGCAGACGTCGCGTATGGCCTCGTCATCGTGTGGGCGTACGCGGGGATCGTGGTCAAGGAAGCGGCAACACCCATCGTGCCGTGGGTGGCCGGCGCGGGGGCCGTCGCGATCGCCGCGTTACTCGTCGCGACGCTCATCCGGCAGCGACCACCGTCGGCTCGATGGATGGTCGGCATCCGGCC
>JBBEBL010000219.1:0-14099 GCA_040882345.1 Chloroflexota bacterium | reverse complement strand
ACCCGGATGTCCTGGGCCATCGCGAGGAGCATCTTGCGGATGTTCTCGGCCTGCTGCTGCTCGTGGCTGTGCGTGGAGAATCGCGACAGCTTGGTGACGCCATCCACGAGTTGGGCGACCTCCGAACCGAAGCGCTCCTCCACGTCGGTGAGGCTGAACTCGGTGTCCTCGGGCACGTCGTGGAGCAAGGCCGCCTGGACCGCGATCGGATCGATGCCGAGCTCGGCCAGGATCTGGGCACTGGCGATGGGGTGCGTCACGTACGGCTCGCCGGTCGCGCGACGCTGCGTCGCGTGCGCCTGCACGGCGAGGTCGAAGGCCTGGTCCACGCGGCCCGGATCGGTCGTCGGGTGGTGCTCGGCGAGCGACGTCTTCAGGGCGACGCGCAGGACCTCGAGGTCGATCTCCCCGGCGGGCGTCTTGGGTGGATGCGGCGATGCGCGGCGCGGACCGCGCCGGGCGGATGCCCGATCCGCCTGCGACGCGTTCGAGGAGTCAGGGGCGACGTCCGGCGCGGCTTCGGGGACGGGCGCGGTCACGGGCACGGGCGTCTCGGGCGTCTCGGCGACGCGGACGGCGCGGGCGGTCCTGGATCGCGGTCGCGTGCTGGCCATCGGCGGCAAGGATAGCAGCGGGTCCGTTCGCGACCACCTGGCCCTCAGGGCGTGTAGCCCATCGCTGCCAGTGCCTCGGCCGCGACGGTCGCCTCGTCCCATGGGCGCTCACCGTCCGCGCCGATGATGGACCGCTCGTGGCCCTTGCCGGCCAGCAGGACGATGTCGCCGGGTCGGGCGGCAGCGAATGCCGTCTCGATCGCGGTTCGCCGGTCGGCGACCAGGAGCAGGTCGTCGCCCCGTCGTCGTCCCGCGACCTCAGCGCCACGCGCGATCTCGTCCAGGATGGCCTCGCGATCTTCGCCGCGCGGGTCCTCGTCCGTGACGACCACCAGCCGGCAGCGCTCCCCGGCGATCCGACCCATCTCCGGGCGCTTGGCCGTGTCCCGCTCCCCGGCGGACCCGAACACGGCGATCAGTCCAGCGCTCCGAGCGGCGGCGGCCGGTGCCAGGATGTCCAGGACCGTCTGCAGGGACGCCGGGCTGTGCGCGAAATCGATGATGACGCCGAACGGCTGGCCCCGGTCCAGCCGTTCCATCCGACCGGGGACGCGGTCAAGGCCGGCGATGCCTCGTCGCACCGCGCCGGCATCCAGCCCGAGGGCGTGGCCCAGGGCGACGACGGCCATGGCGTTGTGAAGGTTGAAACGGCCCGCGAGGCGCAGCGCGAGGTTCGCCGGCCCGTCCGGCGTCTCGATGGCGGCGCGCAGGCCGGCGGCGTCCTCGTCGATCCCTGTCATGCGCACGTCCGCCGCCGGATGCACTCCGTACGTGATGACGCTGGCACCGGTCTCGCAGGTCGCCGCGATGAAGACGTCCGCCGAGGGGTCGTCCAGGTTGATGATGCCCGTCGTGCCGGCACCGCGCAGCCCGGTGAACAGCGACCGCTTGGCCTCGCGGTAGGCCTCCCACGTCCCGTGCAGCTCCAGGTGCTCGTGGGTGACGTTGGTCAGGATGGCCACGTCGTAGTCGATGCCGGCGACCCGGTCGAGCGCGAGCCCATGCGAGGTCGTCTCGACGACCGCGACCTCGTCGGCGGCGTCCACCATGGCGCGCAGCGTCGCCTGCAGTTCCGGCGCCTCCGGGGTGGTGGCGTGGACGTCGTGGGCGGTGGTCCGTCCGCCGATCCGCGTGGCGATCGTGCCGATCATGCCGGTGCGCCGGCCGGCCGCCTCCAGGGCCGCCACGGCGAGGTACGAGGTCGTCGTCTTGCCGTCCGTGCCCGTGATCCCCACGACCGTGAGCTCGCGGGACGGATCGCCGTGCCACCAGGCTGCGGCCGTGGCGAGAGACCGGCGGGCGCGATCGACCACCAGCTGCGGGACCGCCACGCCGCTGACCGGCCGCTCGACGATCAGCGCGACGGCCCCGGCCGCGACGGCGGCGGAAGCGAAGTCGTGTCCATCAAGGTGCCCCCCGGGGATCGCCACGAACAGGGTGCCCGGGACGACTGCCCGCGAATCGTGGGTGACGCCGCCGATCTCCGGGGAGTCCGCTCCGCCGGCGCGGACCTCACGCAGCCGACCCTCTGCCCGGAGGCGGTCCGCGAGGTCCTCCAGCCGACGCCGGCTCACCGGCGACCCAGGATCCGCCCGGCGCGGCCGGCCAGGCGACCCACCGCGTAGCGCCGCGGTCGCATCACCCGCTCGTGGGCACCGATCATCTCCACCCAGCTGGCCCCGTACGACCGCTTGTGCTCGTACAGGCCCGCCATCGCATCCCCCTTCACCGGCTCGCGGTGGTCCGGCGCGATATCGACACCGCCGAGGTCCATCTCCGCCCGGCCCTCCCGGATGGCAAGCTGGATCGCCCGCCAGCGAAGCAGGTGCATCACTCCCGGGTGCGAGTCACGGACCCCCGGCGCATCGGCCGAGTGGACCGTTGACAGGCGCTCACCGTGGCGGTACAGGAGCAGGCCGCCCAGGAGATCGCCGGCGTCGCGCGCCTCCAGGTACACGAGCAGGCCGGCATCGTGCGCCGCGCGCCACCAGTCGATGAAGACATCGCGTGGCCCGAATCGGAAGCCGAGGCGCTGGCCGGTGCCCTCCAGCAGGGTGGCGAAGGCACCCAGGGCGTCGTCGAGGGTGTGGTCGGGTGGCGCGAACAGGGGGTGGCCGCCCTCCCAGCCGCCCCGGTCATGGCGCTGGATGACGACGCCCGACCGTTCCGCGGCGGTGATCCGCTGTCGCGTGGACTTCGTGCACCCGGCCCGGACGGCGTCGTCGTCCGTGTCCACGGCCAGCGACAGGCTCACCCGGTGACGCGAGGGCTGGATCTCCGGGATGCGTCGAAACCCGGCGGCCGCCAGGCGGTCCACCACCCCGGCGTGGGCGGCCGGGATCTCCGCATCCATGGCCACGACGTCCACAGCCTGGCCTTCCAGCCATCCGGCCAGGGCGACGGCCCTCCCGGCGATCTGCTCCGCGGATTCGCGCGACGGATCGGCGACCGGGCCGCGCGGGACGTACGCGCTGCTGCCCCCGACCCAGGGGAATGGCCGCGTCAGGACGAGGGCGCCCCGCTCGTCATCCAGCATCACGAATCGCGGACGCCAGCCCAGTCGCTCGCGCTGCGCCGCCCAGATCGTGGATTGGTAGACATGACCCCCGGGGCCGTGGACCATGCGCCGGTCCCACGAAGCGAGCTCGGCCGGCGAGGCGTCACGGATCGCCGGCACGTCAGTCCGCGCCCCGGTAGGCGGCGGCGCTCCCGCCGCCGGACAGGCCGTGCCGTCGGCGAGCCCACATGACCCGCGCCCGGACGGCACCCTCGTAGACCCCCCGTCCCAGCGTGTCCAGGGTCAGGTCATAGGCGCCGATGTAGCGGACTTCGCGACCCCCGAATCCGGTCTTGAAGTGGGCGATGCCGCCCGTGGCCAGGCCCCACAGGTCGTAGCTCGTGGCGCCCTGCTCCCGGGACGATCGGATGGCCTCCCACTTGAGCAGGTAGTTGGCCCGTGATTCGGCGCCGGCCGGGGTCATGCCACCGTACGGCTCCACGACCCGCGTCCCGCAGCGGACCAGGAACAGGGTCGCGAGGGGCTCGCCGTCAGGCCCCTGGGCGAACAGCAGGCGGGCCCGGCCGCCGGGGCGGAACGCCTCCCAGACGTCGCGGTACGCCTGCTCGGTCCGGATCAGGAAGCCGGCGCGATCTGCCGTGTCCCGGTAGATGCGGTAGAAGTCGGACAGCCGGTCGCCATCCGCCTCCACGACCATGACGCCGCCGTTACGGGCCTTGTTGACGTACTGGCGCCACTTCTTGCGCAGGTCGCCGAAGAGCGCGTCCTCGTCCGCACGCAGGTCGATCACGCGCGTCGACGCTGGTTGGACCGGCGTGGCCGTCCGCCATCCCGCGCCGGCGAGCGCGCGGCGGACGGCTCCCTCGGAATCCGGCCCCGCATCCACCTCGATCTCCGGGTCGATGCGCAGGTGCGACACGCGGCCCGCGATGGTGGACAGGCGCTCCCGGACGATGTCCGTGAACGCGGCGATCTCGTCGGTGGACCACGTCGTCGCGACGGGGCCGCGCGGCGCGTAGGCGAAGCCCCACGGCAGCGGCTTCGGGCGCCGGACCAGGATCTGGGCCCCGATCGTCGCGCCGGAGGCGAGTCGCTGGGCCGTCCAGCCGTTGACCGCCTTGACGGCGGCCCACCCGCTCAGCTGGAGGTACGAGCCGGGCTCGTGCGACTCGACGAAGGAATCCCACGTCTCGGCGTCGGTCGTGGGAGCGTCGGTCGAAGCGAGCGGGCGATCCGGGGCCGTCACGTCCGGCGCGGGCGGCGCAGCGCGTCGATCATGAGCCCGACGATAGAGCGCAGTTCCGTGATCCGCAAGGCGAGCGCGCCGACGGCGAAGGTGACGCCGAAGGCCGCGCTGACCATCGCGATCGTGGCCACGAGGCCCGGCAGCGCGGCCAACCCTCCGGCGATGGGGTCGTCCAGGAGCGCCGTCGCCGTAAGTCGCTGCACGCCGAGAGCGACCGCCGTCGCGGCGGCCGTCGCCAGGGCCGCCCGACCACCGACCCACAGGACCTCATCCACGCGCAGGCCATCCACGCGCCGCAGGAGGAGGACGAGGAGCGTGGCGGCCTCCAGCCACGCCGCGACCGCGATGGCCAGGGCCATGCCGGGCAGGCCCAACGGACCCAGGAGGAGCGCCGCCAGGCTCGTGTTGACGACGACAGCGCCGATCGCCGCGAGGACCGGCGTGACCGTGTCCTGGCGAGCGTAGAACGCGCGTGCGAGCACGGCGATCAGGGCGTGGGCGACGAGGCCGATACAGAACGCGAGGAGCGTCGCCGCCGTCAGGGCGATCGCCGCCGTGTCGAACCGGCCGAACAGCGCGGCCACGACCTCCGTGCGCAGGATGGCCGTCAGGGCGGCGACCGGCACCATCACGAACACGATCGCTCGCAGTGCCCGCGTGAGCAGGCTCCGGAACTCGTCCAGATTGCCCAGCGCCACCTCCCTCGACAGCGAGGGGAACAGGACCACGCCCAGCGGAACGCCGATGACGCCGATGGGGATCTGAAGGAGCGTGAACGCGATCGTGAAGACGGTTACCGAGCCCTCGCCCTGGGTCGTGGCCAGGGCGGTCACGACCACGAACGTGATCTGGGACGCGCCCAGGCCCACGGCACGCGGGGCCATCAGCCGCAGGGCCTGGCGGGCTAGCGGATCCCCCATATCGATGCGCGGCATCCAGCGGAACCCGAACGCGGCGACCGGTCGCGCCTGCACGGCGACATGTCCGATCGCTCCGACCACCACCCCGATGGCCAGGCCGGTCACGCCCATCGACGGCGCGAGGAAGAGCGCTCCACCGATGATCGCAAGGTTGTAGATGACCGGCGCGACGGCCGCGGCAGCGAATCGACCGCGCGCATTGAGGACGCTCGTGGCCACGGACCCGAGCGCCAGGAAGATGGCGCTCAGCAGCATGATCCGGGTCAACTCCACGGTGAGTGCCTGGGTCGGCGCGTCGAAGCCCGGGGCGACGATGCTCGCCACGAGGGCGGGCGCGACCACGAACACGACGACGCTGAGGATCAGCAGTGCCACGACGATCAGGTTCGCCACCGTGGACACCACCCGCCAGGCGCGCGCGCGCTCGTCTCGCGCGTACAGGTCCGCGAGGATGGGGATGAGCGCCGTGGACAGCGCGCCGGCCGCGACCAGCTGGAAGATGAGGTCCGGGATCCGGAAGGCCGCGTAGAACGCGTCCAGGTCCGCGGACGCGCCGAAGGCGTTGCCGATGACGACGACCCGGACCCAGCCCAGCACGCGCGAGGCCAGGAACGCCGCTGAAACGATCAGCCCCGCCCGGGCCAGGTGCTGCGACGAGGTCACTGCCCGGGCCCCGACCGATCCGCATCACCCGATCGCCGGGCCCGCGGGTGGGCGTCGCGGTACGCGTCGCGCAGGCGTCCGGGCGAGACGTGGGTGTAGATCTGCGTCGTCGCAAGGTTCTCGTGACCCAGCAGCTCCTGGACCACGCGCAGGTCCGCGCCGCCGTCCAGCAGGTGCGTCGCGAACGAGTGCCGGATGGTGTGCGGCGACGCGCCCGCGGGCAGGCCGGCCGCCCGGCACAGTCGATCCAGCCGATAGCGCAGGCCGCGGATCCCGAGCGGCCGGCCCCGGTGGTTCAGGAACACCTCCGTCGGCTCCTGGTGGGACGAGCCGGAGGTCGCGTCGCGTGCCAGCAGGCTCGCACGCCCGTCGTCGAGGTAGGCGACGAGGGCGGCGATGGCCGGGCGGCCCAGCAGGCCGATGCGTTCCTTGCGGCCCTTGCCGAGGACCCGGATCTCGCCCCGCTGCAGGTCCAGCGAGCCGAGGTCGGCGGCTGCCAGCTCGCTGATGCGCAGCCCTGCCGCGTAGGCGGTCTCGACCAGGGCGCGGTCCCGCAGGGCGAGTGCGACCGCCAGCTCCCCGGCCGCGCCGGACCGCGCGGCTGCCGCCACGAGTCCCTCGTCCACCGCCGCGAGCAGGCGATCGATCTGGTCGGCCTCCAGCACGCGCGGCAGGCGCCTGGGCAGGCGTGGCGTCGCGATCGCACCCCACGGGTCTCCGGGCGCCAGCTCCGCCCGTGCGGCCCAGCGATGGAAGGAGCGGATGGCGGCCAGGCGCTGGGCCACCGTCGTTCGCGAACCGCCCGAACCCAGGCGGGCCAGGTAGGCGCGCAGGTCCGTGCGGGCCGGTCGTCGCCAGTCCACGGCGCGCTCCCCCAGCCAGCCGAGGTACGCGCCGACAGCGGTGGCGTACGCACGGATCGTGTTCGGAGATGCGTCCCGGGCAGCGAGTGCCCGCAGGAACCGCTCGAGCGCCGGGTGGACCGGGTGCGTCGCAGGGTCACCCGCGACCACGCTCACGCCCCGGCGGCCGGCTCGGGCGGACTGGTCCGGCGGCCCGTGGCGCGCGCACCACCCGTCCGCGCTCCCGCGGCCCGGCCCCGGCCGCCACCGCGCGGCCCACCGGCGGCCCGTCCGGCCCGCGCCGGCCGGGCCAGCGCGGCCGGGTCCGCCGGTCCACCGGCGTACCGCTCGCCGGGCACGATGTCGTCGGGAGCGGTGTCGCTCGCGGAGCCGCAGCGCAGGCAGATGGCCGTCTCGCCCTTGCGGGCCAGCGGACCGTCGTCGGCATCGTGCACGCCGCCCAGCGGCTCGTGGTTCGTGGTGAAGTCGCACTTGGGATACTTGGCGCAGCCCCAGAACACGTTGCCGGTGCGACGCGCCCGGCGCGGAACGAGCAGCCCGTCCTGGTTCTTGGGGCAGACCACCTCGAACGGCAGCGGGTCAGGCGGCGGTGGTCCGTCCTTCTTGATGAACTTGCAGTCCGGGTAGCGCGAACAGCCCACGAACGGCCCGAAGCGGCCCGATTTCCCGACGAGCGTGCCCTGGCCACATTCGGGACATGGTTCGCCCTCGCCCTCCTGGGGCGGTGGGGCATCCTCCGGCAGCGGCCGGGTCTCCTTGTGATCCGGGTACAGGGAACAGGCGAGGAACCGGCCGTTCCGCCCGAAGCGGATCACCATCGGGTGACCCTCCGAGCACACTTCATCGGTCGGCGTGACCGGGCCGGGTAGATCGTCCGCCGTACGGATCGCCGCCGTCAGTGGTCCGTAGAACGCTCGAAGGAGCGGGACCCAGGCACGCTCGCCGGTGGCGACCTCGTCGAGCTCCTCCTCCATCCTGGCGGTGAACGCCAGGTCCACGTAGTCGCCGAAGTGCTCCACCAGGTAGTCCGTCACGACCAGGGCCAGCGGGTCAGGGTGCAGTCGACGCTCCTCGACCCTGACGTACCCGCGATCCAGGATCGTTGAGATCGTGGCTGCGTAGGTGGATGGCCGACCGATGCCGTGCTCCTCCAGCGCCTTGATGAGGGTCGCCTCCGTGAAGCGCGGCGGCGGCTCCGTGAAGTGCTGGGTCGGGGTCACCTCGCGCACGGAGGTCGCGTCGCTCTCGGCCAGGGCGGGCAGCTGGCCGGCGCCGTCCTCGTCCTCGTCCTCCGCGGCGTCGTCGCGACCCTCCGTGTACACGCGGGCGAATCCCTCGAACAGCGTCTTCGTGGCGCTCGCGCGCAGCTCGTACGGCATGTCGGCGAGATCGATCGTCGTGGTCTCCAGCTCCTTGGGTGCCATCTGCGATGCCAAGGCTCGCTGCCAGATGAGCCGGTACAGGCGGAGTTCGTCCGCCGGGATGACGCCGACCAGGGAGTCCGGGTCGCGCCGGAAGGAGGTCGGGCGGATCGACTCGTGAGCTTCCTGGGCACCCTTCGCCTTGGTCTTGTAGACGCGGCCCTTGGGCATCGTGAAGGCATCGCCGTAGCGCTCGGCGATGACTTCGCGCGCCTCCCCCATCGCCACACCGGCGATGGCGGTCGAGTCCGTCCGCATGTAGGTGATGAGGCCCACCTGGCCGTCCGGCGTGGCCATGCCCTCGTACAACCGCTGGGCTACCGACATCGTCCGCTTGGGGCTGAACGACAGCTTGCGGCTGGCTTCCTGCTGCAGCGTGGAGGTCGTGAACGGCGCCGCCGGCGACCGCTTCTGGGTGCGCACGGTGACCTTGCGCACGACCGGCGACGCGTCCCGGAGGGCCGTCACATGCCGTGACGCAGCGACCTCATCCGCGATATCCAGGGCCTCGCCATCGATGCGCACGAGCTCCGCGGCGAAGGTGTCGCCGCTGGACGTCGCGAGGGTCGCCTGGATCGTCCAGTACTCCCGCGTCGTGAACGCATCGATGGCGCGCTCCCGCTCGACGACGAGGCGGACCGCCACGGACTGGACCCGGCCGGCCGACAGGCCGCGACGGACCTTCTTGCCGATGAGCGGGCTGAGGGTGTAGCCGACCAGGCGATCCACGATGCGCCGGGTCTGCTGGGCATCCACGAGGTTCTGGTCGATGTCGCGTGGATGCGCGAAGGCCTCCCGGATCGCCGACTCGGTGATCTCGCTGAACGTCACGCGCCGGGTCTTGGCGGCCGGGACGTGGGCGGCCTCCGCGACGTGCCAGGCGATCGCCTCGCCCTCGCGGTCGAGGTCCGTAGCCAGGAAGACCGTGTCGGATCCCCGCGCCGCTTTCTCGATCTCGCTGACCTGCTTGCGCCGGTCGTCGTTGATGACGTACTCGGGGGCGAAGTCGTTGTCCACGTCCACGCCGAACTTGCCCTTGCCGGGGTTCTCCGGGAGGTCGCGGACATGGCCGTAGGAGGCCAGGACGCGGTAGTCCTCACCGAGGTAGCGCTCGATGGTCCGGGCCTTGGCGGGCGATTCGACGATGACGAGGTTCTTTGGCACGGCCGGGAGTGTAGCACCGGGTCCTGCACGGGCCCGTACCTGGTCGGCCGGCTGTCAGACCTCGCGGATGCGGCGCAGGAAGTCCTCGTCGATCTCGAGGTCGGCCTCGACCTCCGCTGGCTCCTCCCCCGCTGCCGGACGCTCGTCCGTGGCGGCAGCGACCGGGAGTCCGGTGTCCGACAGCGACGCCGGCAGGATCTCGACGAAGCGCAGGTGCAGGTACGGGAAGAAGAACACGGACATCGAATCGTCGACGAAGACCGGCCGCTTGCCGTTCATCGTCCGCAGATTCGTGCAACGCAGCCCGACATCGCCCGCGGCCGGCATCTCGTACAGGTCGGCGAGCATCGGCTGCTCGTTCATGATGTGCAGCACGGCATTTCGGATCATGGCGCCATGGTGCGCCGGCGCGCCACCGTCCGGGAGGGGCCCGATGGTCCCGGTCTACGGGTGGTAGAAGTCGACGACCAGGCGGACCCGGCCGGAGGCGACCCAGACGCCGATCCCGACGCGGTCGTACTTCGTGCTCATCAGGTTCACGTAGTGGCCGCCCTGGGGGCTCCAGCTGCGCTCGCTCTGGAAGTAGAGGTGGCTGGCCAGGACCGCGTCGTAGGCGTTGCCCGATCGGCAGCCCAGGTTCTCCGCCCAGCGGTAACTGGTGTAGCCCGCCCTGCGCAGTCGGTCCCCGGGGTTGCCGCCGATGAAGTGGCTGCACTGGTTCTTCGTCGCGAGCAGCTTCGCGTACGGCCGCGCGACCTTGCTGCTGATGCCGCTGCTGAGCGCCAATGGGGCCACGTCCCGTCCACCGGGGCTGCTGCACTTCCCGGTGGACGTCACGGTCCCGCCGGTGCGCGTGCAATTCATGAGACCCAGGTAGTACTTCTCCACCGCGGTCCAGCTCCCGGATCCGACCGACCCGCCGCCGCTGCTCCCGGTGGAGGTCGGCTTGGGCGTCGGCTCTGGCGTCGGCTTGGGTTTGGGCGCGGGCTTCTTGACGGTCCGGAACGTCGACTCGGCGTCGGTCGGGAGGGCGGCCCCGTCCGCGCTCAGCGCGCCGGCCGCCACGGTGGCGACGATCACGGCATCCCACGGCAGGTCCACGGCCGGCCTGAAGACCAGCACCTTGTCGTCCTCCGCGAAGCTGACCTTGCCGGCCACGGCCGCACCGTCCGCGGTCACGGCGAACGCGGCCTTCGTGCTGGCGCGATCCATCGGGCGCGTGAAGCGCACGGACACGGCCTGGTCGCGCGGCACATCCCTGGCCTTCGCGGCCGGCCGGAAGCGTACGACGGCCGGAGCCGCGACCGTGCGCACGACCATGGAGACGGCCGCCACCGGGATCCCGTCGGCGTCGCGCACGCCATCCACGACCAGCTGGTAGCGCTGGTCGGCCTTGAGCGGTCCCACAGGCGTGAAGACGAGGCGGACGCCGCCGTCCAGCGACGGCTCACTCGTGACGGACCCGTCCACGGGTGGGTCCATCCGCACCGCACCGTGCACGCTGGCCGGCGCGACAGCCCGGTCGAAGGCGATGCTGAAGGAAGTGTCCGCAGCCACACGGTCACCGACGACGGATGTCGCGCTGACGACGGCCACGGCAGGCTCCCGCGTGAGGAAGCTCGCGCGGGCCGGGGTGGTGAGCGGGCGGCCGCTGAGCGCCAGCGCTCCGGGTTCGACGGTGATCGTGTGATAGGCGCCGGCCGCCCAGCGCTCGACCGGCGTTATGGTCAGGGAGCGCTCGTCGGCACTCCACGACAGCACCACCGGCGTCGGCGGATCCACCAGGAGGGCGGCCGCGACGGACGCGCGGTCCATCGGCGTCGTGAACTCGATGGTCGCGGGCGCGACCACGGACACGCCGGTAGCGACAGCGGTCCGGAAGGCCGCCTGGGTGAGCGGCACGATGGGCGTCGGGAGGGTGGCCGTCGCGGGGACCGGTCGGACGACGGCAAGGACGGCGAGCCCGAACAACGCTCCGAGCCCGATGGCGACGCCGGTCCGTGCCAGCATGGAGGTCCGGAGCACGGAGCCGACGGTGACCGTGGCCAGCACGGGCAGGGCGAGGAGCGCGAGGGCGAACTTCCGCAATGCGGCCTTCCGGCTTCGATCGATCCGAGGAGCGGCCCTGGGGATGCCGATGTGCGGACCACTCGAGCCGTGCTGGGGCGCGACTCGGGAATGAGGGTAGCACCGGCCCGGTCGGACCGGCAACCGGACGGCCGTGGCGAGCGCGTCAGCGGGGGCGTGGCAGCGCGACCTCGCCGAGGAGGGCGCCATCCGGTCGATAGCGGCCGTGCCGGCCGGCCACGAGTCCGCGTCGTTCCAGCATGGTCAGCGTCGCCAGGACCGTCGCGACGGCGTGGCCGGTCGTGGCCACGAGTTCGTCCACCGTCCGGTTCCCGGCCAGCAGGGCCTCGGCGACGGAACGCTCCGTCGTGCCCAGGACGGCGACCGCGGCTCCCGTGACCGCATCGCCACGGGGGTGCCCGGTCGGTCCGGCCGCGGCGGTCGGATCCACGCCCGGTCGCGGTGCGGACTTCGCGAGGCCCAGATCCGCGATGAGCTGCGGGATCCCGGCGACCAGGTGGGCCTCCCCCTCGAACTCGCGCAGGAATGCCAGGCAGCCAGCCGATGCCGGCGCATCCAGTGACCCTGGCACCAGGAAGCAGTGACGACCCTGCTCCAGGGCCCACGAAGCGGTGATGAGTGCGCCGCTGCGAGCCGGGGCCTCCACGACGACCGTCGCGGCCGTCAACCCGCTGATGATCCGATTCCGCCGCGGGAACGTGCCACGGGTCGGCTCGATGTCCGGAGCGAGTTCCGAGACGACCGCGCCGCCGGCGGCCAGGATCGCCTCCGCCAGGCGTTGGTGGGGCCTGGGTGACAGGCAGGCGTGACCGCTGCCGATGACGGCCACCGTCGTCCCGCCGGAACGGATGGTCGCCTCGTGCGCGACGCCGTCGATCCCGTAGGCGAGGCCGGACACCACCAGCGCGTCGACCGCCACCAGCGCCTGGGCGATCCGCGCGGCGGTGACGCGACCGGTGGACGATGCGCGCCGCGTCCCGACGACGGCGATCGATGGCCGCTTCGAGAGGACGGCGACATCGCCGGTAACGAACAGGACGTGGGGCGGCATCGCCACCTGCGCCAGGGGCGGCGGGTACGCGGGGTCGTCCAGGGTCACGACGGCGATCCCCAGTTGCGCGATCCGCTCCAGCACCCTGGGCCCGCGCTGCACGCCGTTCGCGATGCTCTGCGCCGTCACGTCCCCGACCGGTCGTCTCGTCGCGTGTTCATGCGGCGGCCTCTCGACCTCCAGGGCGGGTGTCGCGGCCAGACGCGCCGCCGCCCCGGGGCGCGCGGCTTCGGCGAGGATGGCCCGACCGCTCCCAAAGCGCGCCAGCAGGGCCGCGAATGCCACGGGGCCCATGCCGTCGATGGCGGCCAGCACCGCCCATGCGTCTCGCTCCGGCCCGCGGTCCGGGCTGGCCTCGCCGTCGTGATGGCCCGCCAAGTCGCGGACCGCCATATCCGGCGCCGCCACCCCGACGGGTCCGGTCACACCGACGCCGAGCATCAGGACGCCAGGGCGCCGACCGCGCGGTCGGCGTCCATCCGATACGAGGCCGCCTCGTCGAGGTGGACCTCCTGGACGCGCTCGGCGCCGTCCAGGTCCGCGATGGTCCTCGCGAGCCGCACGAGACGCTCCGTCCCACGGCCGCTGGAACCGTCGGCCTCTGCCAGGGCCACGGTCCGCGCACGCCCGCGATCGTCGAGACGGGCCGCTGCCCGAAGCTCGCGGCCACGCAGTCGCGCATTGAGGGCACCGCCGTTACGGGCCTGGGCCCGTTCGCGGACCAGCGCGACGCGGGCGGCCACGACGGCGGACCCCTCCGGCTCGCCGAGCCGCATCAGCCGCTCGGCCGGCACCCGAGTCATCGCCACCCACAGATCTATCCTGTCCCGCAGCGGCCCGGACACCCGGCGCTGGTAGCGCTCGACCAGCGTCGGTGCGCAGCGGCACCGGGCGTCGTCCGAGCCGGCGTGGCCGCACGGACACGGGTTCATGGCGGCCACCAGCTGGAAGCGTGCCGGGAAGGCCGTCACGCGCCCGGCCCGGGCGATCAGGACGCGTCCCTCCTCCAGTGGCTGGCGCAGCGCCTCCAGGACGTCGCGGTCGAATTCCGGGAGCTCGTCGAGGAACAGGACGCCGCCATCCGCGCGCGTGATTTCACCGGGCGTCAGCCCGGGCCCCCCGCCGACCATCGCGGCGTACGACAAGGTGTGGTGCGGAGCCCGGAATGGCGGGTTTCGGCGCAGTGCGTCGATCGGTCCCTCGCCGGCCGCGGATGCCACGACCGTGGCCGCGAGCGCCGCGGCGTCGTCGAGCGGCGGCAGGAGCCCCGGGATGGTCCGGGCCAGCAGCGTCTTGCCGACGCCGGGCGGTCCGGTCAGGAGCAGCCCGTGCCCGCCGGCGAGGGCGACCTCCAGCGCCCGGCGAGCCTGGGATTGCCCGCGGACCTCGGCCAGGTCCGGGACGCTCATGGACCCTGCCGCCGGCACGACCTCCCGCGCTGGGCCCTTCGCCCGGCCGTCATCCGTGCCCGGGATCGTGACCCGCGGCATGGCGACGGGCTGGCGCCTGGGCCGGCGTCCGCGGACCACCTCGGCGGCTTCCGCGAGGGTG
>JBBEBL010000218.1:0-2217 GCA_040882345.1 Chloroflexota bacterium | reverse complement strand
CTAGGCGGATAGCTCGATCACGTCAACTTCATCGCGCCGCGGGTCGGACAGTAGGCCGATGCTTCTGGGTAGGCCTAGGCATCCACGTTCGCCCTCCATGTTGCTGGGCACGCCGACTCGGCGATAAGCGCCAACAAGATGCCATTCGTCCGACTCAGGCGGATCTCAAAACGCACCGTGTCTGGAAGCCGATGACACGCGACCGACGAGTTCCTCGCCCATGACGTCGATCATCTCGAGTCCCAGGGCAGGAATCGCCGACCTTGGCTTCCGCTTCCTCTATGTCGGGCCTGGGGGGTCCAGTGGGACGATGCGTTTGGAGCGGGAGACGGGATTCGAACCCGCGACATTCTGCTTGGGAAGCAGACACTCTGCCAGCTGAGTTACTCCCGCTCGGCGTACGCTCATGTACAGCGTCTGCCTGAGCGCAAGGGCCATTCTAGCGGGCACCGCCGCCTCCCACAACGCTCGCTGTCGATGCCACAGCGCTCGTACAGCGGATAACTACTCACAGCGTCTGCCTGGATCCCCTGCCTCGAGCGTCGCTGGATCACATACAACCACCTGAGCGTCGGACTGGGGGAGCAAATTTGCCGGACGGTCGCCGCCTTCATCTCGGTAAGGAGTGGCGCGCCCGACAGGATTCGCCCGCGCGGGTGCCATAGCGCTCGATCTCTCGATGGCGCAGCCGAGCATCGACATGTGCGACGACGCCCGGCTCGTCGTCATCGACGATGCAACCAAATGCGTGCAGCACGATGCCGTCGATCGCGTCGACGTGCTGTTACTGGAGTCTTTGGCTCGGTTCCTCTTGACATTAGCGGTGTGGGCGGTATCTTAGGCGAGACCGCTCAAGAGGCATATGAAATGGCGAAGCTCTACTACACCCCCCGCGAGGCGGCCGAGATACTGGCGATCAGCGACGATGCTGTGCTCGACCTCATCAAGCGCGGCGAGCTCCCCGCGCTGCGGCTGTCGACGCGGATCATTCGCATCCCGATAGTCGCCTTCGACCGCTGGCGCGAAGGCTATCGGCCCCGCCGGCGACGGGTATCAATCGCGCCAGCCCGGCGACGCGTCGAGGTCGGCACCGATGAGAGGTTGCCCGCTGCCCGGGACCTGGTCACGCGTTGATCGCGACCGAGGACGCCCTGCTGACCTACTTCGCGGACCTGGTCGACGAGATCGAGCGCTTCGCGATCACGGTTCTCCCGCCAAACGACGCGGACGAGATCTCAGTCGGCCGCGACCATGACCACGCCCTCGTCATCGACCTCGAGTGCCGGCCGCCCCTGTCGCGTCGATCGGCCGACGTTCACATGGAGATTTTCGAGAGATGGCGCCCGACGGGGGGCGACCACTACGAGCGAGTGGACTACAAGTTCGAGCTCCGGCACGACGAGCTGCAATATCGGCGCGCGTTCCACCGGCACGACGTCGAGCGCTTCGTCGGTGCCTTCGACGTCGCCACGCACGAGCACTGCGAGGCGACCATCGGTGTCGAGCGGTGCCGTCACTACTTCGGCGAGCCGGTCGTCGATGCACGGGACGGCTTCATGCGCCTCTACGAGCTGTGGCTGTCGGACGAGAAGCCGGATTGTTCAGCTCTGCTCTGCCTCGGCTAGAGATCGGCGTAAGGCATAATCGGCGTGCTCATGCGCCTAGCCGTGCTCCTCGCATGGACCGGCCAAGGTGCGCGCGTACGGCTGCTGGGGCCAGACCTCGATCCAGAGCATCGCCGCCACGTATGCGCGAGCGGCGGCGACGCTCGCCTCGGCATAAGGCTTCACTGATATTGGCAGCTCGACTGCTCTCTCCACCTGGGCGGGTTGGCGCAGAGCCGGAGGCTGAGGTTGAGACGATTCCGGACGGTGGGATGCTCATCGGCCTGATGGCCGTTACGCTGGTAGCCTGCGGCCGACACCGCGAACCCATCCCACCAGAAGAGGCTCTGGGCGGGGCCGCTGTTGCTCCCAGTCGGGATCATCGCGGCGTTCGGAGGCTAGGCTCGGTAGACGCGACGCGTCGCCGAGTCGAGGGACACGACCCCGAGGGATGTCACGACGGCGGGTGCATGCGTGCCGAGCGCGTTGCGCCCAATCTGCAAAGAGGAAGGCCACAGCGTAAAACTGAGCCGATTTGGTGGTACCGCCACTCGGAAGGCCACAGCGCTGAGCCGCTCAGACTTGGGAAGCAGACACTCTGCCAGCTGAGTTA
>JBBEBL010000217.1:0-2221 GCA_040882345.1 Chloroflexota bacterium | reverse complement strand
TGGGTCTCGGCGCCGGTCGTCCCGGCGTTGACGTAGACGATGCCCGTCTCGAAGTCGCGCATCGCCCGGAAGGCCGTGTTCACGTCCTGGGTGAAGATGCTGGACGACAGGCCGTAGCGCGTCTGGTTGAGCGCGAGCATCGCCTCGCCGTAGCCATCCACGGGGATCACGCTGAGAACGGGACCGAAGATCTCTTCCTGGCCGATGCGATCCATCGCGCCGACGCCGGCAAAGATCGTGGGCTGGAAGAAGTGGCCGTGGTCCAGGTCTCCGCCGGTGGCACGGGCGCCGCCCACGACGAGGTCCGCCTCACTCCGACCCACGTCGATGTACGAGGTGACCTTGTCAACGGCCCCGGCGTTGATGAGTGGCCCGACGTCCACGGTCTCGTCCAGGCCGGAGCCGAGCTTGAGGGCCTGGGTGCGCGCCTCCAGCCGCGCGAGGAGCGCATCCTGCACCGACCGATCCACGATGACTCGCGACGCGGCCGTGCAGCGCTGCCCGGTCGTGCCGAAGGCGCTCCACAGGATCCCGTCCGTGGCCAGGTCCAGGTCCGCGTCGGCCAGGACGACCACCCCGTTCTTGCCGCCCAGCTCCAGCGACAGGCGCTTGAGCTTCGACCCGGCCTTCGCGGCGATCGACTTGCCGGTCGCGGAGCTGCCGGTGAACGAGATGACGCCGACGTCCGGAGAGCCGACGATCGCGTCACCGACCTCGGCGCCCGTACCGGTCACGAGATTGACGACCCCGGGCGGGAATCCCGCCTCGGCCGTGAGTTCCACGAGGAGCGTCGCACAGTGGGGCGTGTCGCTCGCCGGCTTGAACACGACCGTGTTGCCCGTGACCAGCGCCGGCATCATCTTCCAGCACGGGATGGCCATCGGGAAGTTCCAGGGCGTGATGATCCCGGCCACGCCGATCGGCTGGCGGATGGACATCGCCCACTTGTCCGGGAGCTCGGACGGGACCGTGTCGCCGAACATCCGGCGCCCCTCCCCGGCCATCAGGTACGCGATGTCGATGCCCTCCTGGACGTCGCCGCGGGCCTCGGACAGGACCTTGCCCATCTCGCGGGTCATCGCCCGGGCGAGGCGTTCCTTGTGCTGCCCCATGAGCTGGGCGAACGCGTACAGGATCTCGCCGCGCTTGGGCGCTGGCGTCCGGCGCCACATCGGCCCGGCGGTCTCCGCCGCCTTGATGGCCATCGCCACGTCCGCGGCCGTGCCCTGCTGGAAGCGACCCACCACGTCGCGCGTGTCAGCCGGGTTGTGGCTCTCGAAGGTCTTGCCGCTGGTGGACGCACACCACTCCCCGGCGATGAAGTGACGGAACGTGGGGGTGTCGGTGGTGGTCTCAGGCATCGCGGGCGAGTGTATCCGGCGGGCGGGTCGCGCGGCGGGGCGCGGTCTCGTGCGGTCCGTCAGACCCGCTCGACCGCCATCGCGACGGACCCGCCGCCGCCGAGACATAGCGTGGCGAGGCCGTAGCGGCCCTCACGACGAGCCAGTTCATGGAGGAGTGTCGCGACGATGCGCGCGCCGCTGGCACCGATGGGGTGGCCCAGTGCGATGGCGCCGCCGTTGACGTTGACCCGATCCCAGTCGAAGCCGAGCGCCCGGCCGTCGGCCAGGGTCTGGGCGGCGAAGGCCTCGTTGATCTCGATGAGGTCGAACGCCTCGATGGGCAGCTCGGTGCGCTCGAGCAGACGCTTGACGCCCTGGATCGGCGCGAGGAACAGCCACTTGGGGGCGACCTCGGCCTGGGCGTAGCCCACGATCCGGGCCAGGGGGGTGAGGCCCAGGCGCTCGACCGCCCGCTCGCTGGCCACCACGGTGGCCGCCGCCCCGTCCGTGATCCCCGGAGCGTTGCCGGCGGTGACCGTACCGCTGGTCGCATCCCCGCGGTCCGCGCCGTCCGGCAGGGCGAACGCCGGCCTCAGGCGGGCCAGGGCCTCAAGAGTGGAGTCGCGACGGGGACCCTCGTCCTCCGTGACGATCGTCTCGCGGCCCTTCGCGTCCCGCACGGTGACCGGGGCGATCTCCGCGTCGAAGCGGCCGGCATCCATCGCCGCGATCGCCTTCTGGTGGCTGGCCAGGGCGAACGCGTCCTGGTCCTCGCGGCTGACCTGCTCGCTGATGGCCACGCGCTCCGCGTGGGTACCCATGTGGCAATCCTCGATGGCGCACCACAGGCCATCGTTGACGGTCGAATCGATCAGCTG
>JBBEBL010000216.1:0-2237 GCA_040882345.1 Chloroflexota bacterium | reverse complement strand
AGGACTTCTTCGAGCTCTTCGTCGACGGCTGCCGGTTCGTGCCGATCGCCGCCTGACCACATCCAGCCGAGCACGCACGCCAGCCCACGGAGGGATCGCCCGTTGTCAACGTCCACGCCGCCGCCGTTCATCATCATCGGGGAGAACATCCACACCAGCCGCGTCGTCAAGCGTGACGGCGTGCGCATCGGCGAGACCGCCTCGGGCGATGCCGCGGTCCGCGTGCCCCTGCCTGACGGTGGTGAGGAGCTGCTCGTCGTGCAGCCGGCCATCCGCGATACCCGCGAGTTCGCTTCGGGCCGGGTCAAGCACGTGATGGCCGCGGTGCTGGAAGGGGTGACCGGCGGCGCCGATGCTGAGCTGGCGGCGACCTACGTGCGCTGGATGGCCGCCCGCCAGATCGCCGGCGGCGCCTCGTACCTGGACCTCAACGTCGATGAGTACTCGCCGGACGTGGACGGCCGGCTGGCGGCCATGGCCTGGCTGGTGCCCATCGTCGGTCCCGTGTCCAGCGTCCCGCTGTCGATCGACTCGTCGGACAGCGCGGTCATGGAGGCCGGGCTTGACCTGGTGGACCCGAGCTGGGGTGGCGGGGCGAAGCCCCTCCTCAACTCCGCGGCTCTTGACCGGCCGGATGTGCTGGAGCTGGCCGCGTCCAGGGGCTGCCCGGTCGTGCTGTCCTCCATCGGGGAGACGACGCCCGCCGGAGCCGAGGAGCGGCTGGAGCGCGCGGTCGAGATGATCGACATGGCGCAAGCCCGCGGTCTGGCCCTGTCCGACCTGCACGTGGACCCGCTGGTCATCCCCATCGGCGCCGACACGGAAGCCGGGGCCGGCTACCTGGAGGCCGTCCGCCAGCTGCGCGAGCGATACGGGCCGGACCTGCACATCACCGGCGGCGTGTCCAACGTGTCCTTCGGGATGCCGGCCCGCCGCCTCATCAGCGACGTGTTTCTGGACCTGTGCGTGCAGGCCGGCCAGGACTCGGGGATCGTGGACCCGGTCGCCGCCGACATCGCCGCAGCCCTGGCTCCGGACCGCGAGGCGGAGGGCTATCGCCTGGCGGCGGACCTGCTGACCGGCGTGGACGCCTTCGGCGTGGAGTTCATCGACGCGTTTCGGAGCGGGCGCCTGGGCTAAACCCTCGGAGGTCAGGCGACTTCGGCGGCGGCCGAGGCGGGTTCGCCGTCCCGCTTCGCGCGTGATTCGGCGACGAGCCGGCGGGCGAGGATGACCGCGGAGCCGGCGTCGGGTGCCCAGCCGTCCGCGCCGATGGTCTCGGCGAACTCCTTGGTCACGGCCGCGCCACCGACCATCACCGGCAGGTGCGGCAGGTCGTCGGCCGCGCGCACGGCCTCGATGACCGTACGCATGCCGCCCATGGTGGTGGTCAGCAGGGCGCTGATGCCGATGATGTCGGCCTTGTGCTCGCGCGCGGCGGCCATGAACTTGTCCACGGACACGTTGGTGCCCAGGTCGAAGATCTCGAAGTTGGCGCCCTTGAGCATCATGCCGACGAGGTTCTTGCCGATGTCGTGGAGGTCGCCCTTGATGGTGCCCATGACCGCGATACTGTCCGGCTTGTAGCCGCTGCCGATCAGGAGCGGCTCAAGCAGCGCCACGGCCGCCTTCATGGCCCGCGCGCTGATGAGCATCTCCGGCACGTAGATCTCGTTGTCCTGGAACCGTTGCCCCACGACGCCCATCGCGTCGGTCATCGCATCGAGGACGGTCTTGGGAGGGATCTCCTCGTCGATCGCCTGCTGGGTGATCTCGACCGCGGTCTCGCGATCGCCGACCTCCACGGCCGTCTGGAGTCGCTTCAGGTCCGCCATGCTGCGTCGTTCTCCTGCGTCTTGGTCGTTGGGTGGGCGGGCGTCAGGCCGGGCCTGGGTAGCCTTCGTAGGTGCTCGTCGAGGGGTCCGGACGATGGATGATCCCGTCGTCGCCGCGATGCTTGGTCGACCAGTCGCGCGCCGCCTGGTTGATGGCCATCAGCGGCTCCTTGGGCGTCACGAGGGGCACGGATCCTTCCGGAGCGAGGCCCTCGACGCCGGCGTCCATGAGGTCCCAGCACGCCTTGTAGACGTCCTCCGGGGTGCCCTGCCAGAGCAGCGACGGGTTGTTGAGGTTACCCATCAGGGCCATCCGCTCGCCCGCCATCTGGCGCGCCTCGCGCGCATCCACCTGGGACTCGAAGTGGAAGACGTCCCAGCCGGCGGCCGCGAAGAGATGCA
>JBBEBL010000215.1:0-2256 GCA_040882345.1 Chloroflexota bacterium | reverse complement strand
GAACAGGCAGCGCTCACGACGCGTCGGATCCTCGATGCGGCGCGGAAGGGGTTCGGCGATGCCGGCTATGAGGCCACGACGCTCCGGGCGATCGCGGCCGAGGCGGGGGTTGCCGTCCAGACCGTCTACGCGGTATTCGGGTCGAAGGCGAACATCCTCCGCGCCCTGCGTGAGTCGTTGGTCACCGATCCAGCGGCGTCGGAGGCGTACGGCGCCGCCCTTGCGGCGACGGAGGTGGACGAGGCACTGGCTGCGTTCGCGCACTCGATCCGCCTGCGCTGGGAGGCTGGGCACGACATCGTGATGATCAACGCGAGCGCGGCGGCAGCGGATCCGGAGATCCGCGCCGAGGTCGCGGCCGCGAATGCGATGCGGAGCGGCGGGATCGCGCGGCTCGCGCAGAGGCTCGGTGCGCTCGAGCCTGGGCTCGACCCTCCGCGGGTCGAGGCGCTCCTCGACGCCCTGACGCTCACGTCGCTGTACGAGCGGCTCGTGGCGACCCACAGCTGGTCCGCGGACGACTACGAGTCGTGGCTCGCGGGGGCCCTCCGCAGGGATATCCGGGACTCGACGCAGGCCCTCGACCAGGAGATCCCACGATGACCACCCAACCGGGACCACCCGCGATGCGCCAGCCGGCCCCGCCGACCGGCGTCCTTCGTGCACTCCTGGGGCTGCCTGTCCACCTCTATCACGCGCACCTCGGGGTCCTCCTGGGCCACCGGTTCCTCCTCCTCGTCCACACGGGTCGGAAGACCGGACTCCATCGCGAGACGGTCCTCGAGGTCGTGAAGTACGACCCGGGCACCAGGGAATCCGTCGTGGTCGCGGGCTGGGGTCGGAGGAGCGCGTGGCTGCACAATGTCGAGGCCGGGCTGGCGCACGAGGTGAGGACCGGTCGGCAGCGCTTCGCGCCGGCCTATCGCATCCTCCCGCCGGAAGAGGCTGATCGCCTGTTCGCCGACTACGAGCGCCGCAACCGGCTCATCGCGCCGATCGTCCGGGCGGTGCTGAGCCGCCTCCTGGGCTGGCGCTACGACGGCACGCCCGCCGCCCGTCGGCGGATGGTGGAGCAACTCGCGCTCGTGAGCTTCCGGCCAGGGTCCGATGCGGAACAAGATCCGCACGATCCAAGTCCGCCGGTGTAGCACCGGAGGGATGCCAAGGACCCAAACCGGATGGGGCTCGCGGTCGTAAGATCCGTGCATGAGTACCGATCCGACTGTGACGAACCCCGACCTCTATCACGTGGTGATGGAGAACGAGCGCGTCCGCGTCCTCGAGTATCGCGATCGCCCTGGCGACCGAACGACGCCACACGCGCATCCCGACAGCGTGATGATCACGTTGAGCGCGTTCCGCCGCCGGCTCATCGATGGCCATCGCATCGCCGACGTCGACCTCGAGCCGGGACTCGTCCGCTGGCTGGGTGCTCAGAGTCACGCAGGCGAGAACATCGGCGACACTGAAACGCACGTCATCTTCGTGGAGCTGAAGGAACCGACCGCGGGCAACACCACCGTCAACACCGAGCTCGGGCCCACGACCGGCTGAGGCGCCCCAAGCGGACCCGCCTCTAGGTCGGGTACGCGGTTCGGATTGATGGCCCGCAGGCGTAGCACCAGGAGCGAATAGACCGCGCCAGCCCGCCCACCGACGATTCGGGGGTGAAGCTGTGCACGGTCTGCGGCGCTCTGACGAGCCGCCCTGGTAGCCGCTGCACCGACCACGCCCGGCAGTCCAACCGCAGCCGGCACAACGCGCTGTACAGCACGCGCCCCTGGCAGCGGCTCAGCGCCCGCGTGCTCCGCGCCTGGCGTGGCCAACACGGGAACTGGTGTCCGGGCTATCAGCGCGACGCCCACCGGGCGAGCGACCTGACCGTCGATCACGTCGTCCCGCTCGCCGCTGGCGGGCCGCCGCTCGACATCGCCAACTGCGCCGTGCTCTGCCGATCCTGCAACTCGACCAAGGGTGCGTCTGAGCCCGTCTCGGTGGCCCGTGTGGCCTCACTGGGCATCGTGGTGGACGCCACCCGGGGTGGGGTACCCCATAGGCCAACGCGCACGCTCCCCGACCGCGCCCCGCGACTGTGTGCACGCGGCCGAGTTTCGCGAATTATCCCGGTCGCCGATCGGGGATCCGCCCAGGTTGGCGCGTGCGCGCCCACGTTGGCCCAGGTGGCGCGATGAGCCGACGCATGGCCAATCACGCGACCGAACGTGGAAGGGCCCCGGGTTGGCGCCCGGGGCCCGA
>JBBEBL010000214.1:12801-14518 GCA_040882345.1 Chloroflexota bacterium | reverse complement strand
GACGATGTCGGGCCGGAGGAGCGCGCCTGACCCGCTGGATATACTCGCGCCCATGAGTGTCCGTCCCATCGTCCTCCTGGGCGACCCCCGGTTGCGGCTCAAGGGCCAGCCGGTCGATAGCTTCGGCAAGTACCTTCACGAGCTCCTGGATGACCTCGCGCACACCATGCGCGACGCGCCCGGGGTCGGGCTCGCCGCGCCCCAGCTCGGTGAGGCGCTCCAGGCCTGCGTGATCGAGGTCGAGAGTCAGCTGCACGAGCTCGTCAACCCGCGGATCGTCCGCTCGACCGGCGATGACCGCGACCTGGAGGGCTGCCTCTCCATCCCGGGCTACGTGGCGTACGTGACCCGCCGCGAGAAGGTCTGGGTCGTGGCCCAGGACCGATTCGGCAAGCGCATCAAGGTCGCCGGGTCCGGACTGCTGGGCCGGGCCCTGCAGCACGAACTGGACCACCTGGAGGGCAAGCTGTACATCGACTACCTGGAGTCGATGGATGAGCTGCTCCCGGTCGGTGCGGGAAACGAGGACGACGCCGACGTGCGCGAGGCCACGAGCACCCTCGCGTGACCGACCGGCGGGCGCGCATGGTCTTCCTCGGGAGCGGCGCGTTCGCGGTCCCGGCGCTGCGCGCCACGTTGGTGCACCCGGATGTGGAACTCGTGGGTGTCGTGACCGCCCCGCCGCGGCCGGCCGGACGGCGTGGCCAGTCGGGGTCGACGCCGGTCGCCGGGGCAGCTCCGGCCGGGGTTCCGTTGCTGACCCCGCCGCGGCTGCGCGAGCCGGCGGCCATCGCCGGGGTCCTTGACCTGCGGCCGGAGCTGGTGGTCCTCGCAGACTATGGCCAGATCGTGCCCGCGCCGCTCCTGGGACTGCCGCACGGAGCCCTCAACCTCCATCCATCCCTCCTGCCGCGACACCGTGGCGCGACGCCGATCCCGGCCGCGATCCTGGCGGGCGACACCCTGACGGGCGTGACCTTGATGCGGATGGACGAGGGGCTCGATACGGGACCGATCATCGCCCACACGCGGTGGGCCCTCGACGGCACCGAGATCGCGCCGGACCTGGAAGCGCTCCTGGCGGACGAAGCTGCAGCGTTGCTGTCGGCATCACTCGGCCCGTGGCTGCGAGGCGAGCTGCCGGCGCGTCCGCAGTCGGAGCATGGCGCCACCGTCACGCGCCGGCTTCGCCGGGCGGATGGGCGCCTGGACCCAGGGCGTCCGGCCGTGGAGCTGGAACGCCAGGTCCGCGCGTACCAGCCGTGGCCGGGCACGTTCGTCGAGACCGGCGAGGGGCGGGTCGCGGTCCTCCAGGCGGGTCTGGAGGTGCCCGCTGCGGAGGTCGTGCCGCCGGGCACCCTGACGCCTGACGGCCTGGTCACTGCGGATGGGATCCTCGCCCTGCACGAAGTCCGCCCCGCGGGCGGGCGCGCCATGCCGTGGGCGGCGTACCTGCGCGGGCACCCTGGCGTGGTGGGCTCGTCCGTCACCTGACCGCTGGCCTCGGTTCGCCCGTGGTGAACCTATCCATGCCGTAGGGGGCGCGAGGCCACCGGCGCCCGCGGTTCCCGCACTTGCGTTCATCCGCAGCGAAGCGCATCGGTCCGGCATGGGCGTCTGGGCGGCGTTGGCGCGCCCTGACCCCACTTCAGCCCGCGGGCGTTCATCCACGGTGAACCTGTGTCGATCGGTGGGGTGTTCCGCGCTGTGCGTTCGC